>JBKPDY010000028.1:0-47202 GCA_046728155.1 Actinomycetota bacterium | reverse complement strand
TCGCTCTTGCGGCCCAGCAGGTCGATCATGGCGTGGGCGGCAGCCAGCTGGTATTCGAGGCTGACGATGCGTACGGCGGCGTCCATGCGCACACCGTCATCGATGAGTTGGCGGGCGCGGTCGGCGCGGTGCAGGTCGTCGGAACCTGTCAACCTGTTTGAGGCATCCTCTGGCGGTATTTACTGAGTTGTTTCGTCTGGCTGGTCGGGTCGGTTGATCCACGATCCGGTGGGTAGGCGTGGCGGCTCGGGTTCTTTGCGGACGAACCGTTCGGGGTGCGCGGCGTAGGCGTCGGCCAGGACGCCGGCGCGCTTGTCGCGGGTGGCCTCGGCGGTGCCGTAGTGCACGTCGGCCGCGGTGTGCAGGCCCAGCCCTGAATGACGATGCTCGTCGTTGTACCACGGGAAGAACGCCTGGCAGTGCACGCGGGCCGCTTCGATCGAGGTGAACCGATGCGGGAAGTCGGGCCGGTATTTGAGGGTCTTGAACTGGGCCTCGCTGAACGGGTTGTCATTGGAGACGTGCGGGCGGCTGTGTGACTGGGCGACGCCGAGGTCGGCGAGCAGGAACGCCACCGGCTTGGACGTCATGGAGCTGCCCCGGTCGGCGTGGATGCTCAACTGGTCCCGGCCGATGCCTTGCTTGGCGCAGGTTTGGCGGATCAGGACCTCGGCCAGCGCCGCGGACTCCCGGCTGGCGACCATCCACCCGACCACATACCGGGAGAAGATATCTAAGATCACATATAGGTGGTAGTAGGTCCACTTCGCCGGGCCGAGCAGCTTGGTGATGTCCCAGGACCACACCTGGTTGGGTGCCGTGGCAACCAGCTCGGGCTTGACCGTGGCCGGGTGGGTGGCCTGCCGGCGTCGGTCGCGTGTCTCCCCGGCCCGCCGTAGCAGTCGGTAGAACGTTGCGACCGACCCGAGGTACGCGCCTTCGTCGAGCAACGTGGCCCATACCTCGGCCGGGGCGACGTCGACGAACCGGTCGCTGTGCAGCACGTCGAGGATCGCCTGCCGTTCATCGCGGCCAAGCGCCCGCGGCTGCGGCCGATCGCGATGCGGGGTCGGCGCTCGCCGCGACGGTGCCGGGCTGTGCCGGTGCCGACGGTAGTAGCTCGCCTGCGCCGCGCCGACGGCCTGGCACGCCTCTCGTATGCCGATGTGCGCGGCCAGTTCGGCGATCGCCTGATCGGTCACGGCGTCGACCTCGGCTCGGCGTCCGCGCTCTCGGAGAGCGTCTCCAAGAGCGCGTGCAGTTTTGCCTGCACATCCATCACGAAGCGGGCCTTGGCCAGCTCCTGCTCCAACCGCTGATTGTCCGCCTCCAGGTCGGCGATGCGTTCCTGCTGCGGGTCGCGGCGCTTGCGCCCGCGCGGAACCGCCAGGGCCGCCAACGCGCCGGCGTCACGGGCCCGGCGCCACTCGACGATGAGACTGGAGTACAGCCCCTCGCGGCGCAGCAACGCGCCCTTCTCGCCATCCGGCGCGGCGTCGTACTCGGCCAGGACCTTCAACTTGTATGTGGCGGTGAACGTTCGCCGCCGCGCCCGCTGCGGCACCTCAGGGTCTAGTCGAGGGGCACCATCACCGGTCCGGCCTAACTCTTCGCGCCTGTTCACTCGATCCAACGGGGTCGCCTTGCTCGTCATCACTGGGAGTCTCCTACTCCCGCCCTCACTAATTGTCAGGGAGCGGGTGCCTCAGCCCAGGTTGACAGAGAGGGTGCCTCGCTCAACGCTCGGCTCCTCGCACTCACGTCATCCGCCAAGGACCGTTCGTAAGCTGCGGTGCCTCGCTCAACGCTCGGCTCCTCGCACTCACGTCATTCGATGAGTTCGAGCGCGACGCTGAGGGCGGCCTCGCTGCGTTCCTCGTCGGTCGCCTCCCGGTCGCGCAGGGTGAACCACACCGAGTGCAGTGCGAAGATCGCCATGGATGAACGTATCTGGTCGGTCAGCGGGGCGTCCGGTTCGATGAAGAGGTCGAGCAGCCGCATCATCTGCTCCCGCATCTGAGTCCCGGCTGGATGGTGGGCCATCGACGACTGGTTGCGCTCGAAGAACTCCATCAACGACTTGGCGTCGTACTGGTAGAGCAGGTCGGCGTAGCGGCGCAACAGCTCACGTCGGGTCTCCACCCCGCGGGGCTGGGACTGGCCCCAGGCGACCAGCTCCTCGACCTGGGCGATCCGGTCCTCGACGAGGCTTCTGATGATGTCGTCCTTGGTCTGGAAGTGGTAGTAGAGCGCGGCTTTGGTGACGCCGAGCTCCTCCGCGATCTCCCGGAGCGAGGTGGCCTCGTACCCGCGCTCGGTGAACAGCCGCAGCCCCACCCGCTGGATGCGGGACCGGGTGTCGCGTTCGGTCACGGCGGTACGCGCCGCGTCCCGGGCGGCCGCACGTGCCTCCCGGACACTGGCGATCACGGAGTCCCGGGCCTGACGGTTGCTCTCCCGCGCGCGCCGACGGGCTTCCCGCACTGCCTCCCGACCGGACTCTCTGACCTGGCGCAGCACCTCACGGCCCGACGCGAGCGGATCCCGCTCGCCGGGTGTCTCGCCGGTGCTGCGGTCGTGACCGGTCATGGTGGGCGCTCCTGTGCGCTAGGTCACCCGGCCTGAAAACTTACTTGACGGCCGGCTAGTGCGAGCATACGCTGGGCACCGTTGAAATGCTAGCCGGTCGGCAAGTAAGTACGCTGTGAGGTTTCCGTCATGTCAGTCGACACTGTCTCATCGTCCGGCCCCGACGTGGTGCCCGGACGCCGCCGAGAAGTAATGATCATCTTGCCGGGCCTACTCCTCGCGATCATGCTCGCCATGCTCGACAACATGATCGTAGGCACCGCGATGCCCCACATCGTGGGCGAGCTCGGTGGTCTCAACCGCCTCTCCTGGGTCGTCACCGCCTACGTGCTCGGTACGACCGTCTCGACTCCGCTGTGGGGAAAGATCGGCGACCTGTACGGGCGCAAGGGGATCTTCCTCACCTCAATCGTGATCTTCCTCGTCGGCTCGGCACTCTCCGGTGCGTCGCAGTCGATGGACCAGCTGATCGCGTTCCGGGCCCTGCAAGGTCTCGGCGCCGGCGGTCTGATCGTCGGCGCGATGGCGATCATCGGCGACCTCGTGTCCCCCCGTGAGCGTGGCCGCTACCAGGGCATCTTTGCCGGCGTCATGGCGTTGGCAATGATCGCCGGTCCGCTCGCCGGCGGTTTCATCACCGACAACCTGAACTGGCGCTGGGCCTTCTACGTGAACCTGCCTCTCGGCGGCGTCGCACTGGCGTGGCTGTGGCTGCGGCTGCACCTGCCAAAGTTCCGGACCGAGCACCGCATCGACTGGGTCGGCGCCGGCCTGCTCTCGGTCGGGATCACCGCCCTGGTACTCGTCACGACGTGGGGTGGCGGCCAGTACCCGTGGGGTTCGTGGCAGATTCTCTCGCTCGGTGCCCTGGCCGTGGTTACGCTGGCGGCCTTCGGTTTCATCGAGCGCCGCGTGGCCGAGCCCATCCTCTCGCTCGACCTGTTCCGCAATCGCAACTTCGCGGTCGTCTCCGCGATCGGTTTCCTGCTGGGCTTCGCCATGTTCGGCGCGATCAACTTCTTGCCGCTCTACCAACAGACGGTCCAGGGCGCGTCGGCCACCAACAGCGGATTGCTGCTCCTGCCGATGATGCTCAGCATGATGGTGGTCTCGATCATTGCGGGTCAGGTCATCACCCGGACCGGCAAGTACAAGATGTTCCCCGTCATGGGTGGCGTCGGCATGACCGTCGGCATGGTCCTACTGTCCATGTTGGACATGAACACCACCAAGCTCCAGCTCGCCGTCTTCATGTCGGTGCTGGGCCTGGGCATGGGCTTCCTCATGCAGACCACCATGCTGATCGCGCAGAACAGCGTGGATCAGAAGGACATAGGCGTGGCGAGCAGCTCGGCGACCTTCTTCCGGTCGATCGGCGGTTCTTTCGGGGTTTCGCTCTTCGGGGCCATCTTCGTCCGACGGCTGCACGACGACCTCTCCACCTCGGTGGGCTCAGCGGCCGCGGACCAGCTCACGAGCGGAGGCGGTCAGGTCGACCCGAGCAAACTGCGGGCCATGCCCGCCGCGCTTGTCGAGCCGCTCTACCACGGCATCTCCTCTGGCCTGTCGCACGTCTTCGTGTGGGCGATCCCATTCGCCGCGATCATCGCGGTCCTGGCCGTACTGATCAAGGAGATCCCGTTGCGTGGGGCCGTGCCGGCACCCGCTCCGGACAGGTCGGCCGGGGCGATCGAATCCGAGCCGGCCCTGGTGGCCGCGATCGACTGAGACCGGCTTGTCGGTGTGCAGCGCCGCCCGTCCTTTGGACGGGCGGCGTTCGCCGTCCCAGGGTCCGGCCGGTGCCGGTCACTTCCTAGGATGCGTCGCCGCCCCGGTCCGAGGCCCCCGTCGTGCAATGCGTCCTAGGATGCGTAGCCGACCCAGCTGACAGGCGGCTCCTGATGATCGGCGTGACGGTAGGAAGGGGCCCGCCCATCGTCGTGTGCCGTACCCTGACGCCGATCTTGGGGCAGTGCCGAGGCCCCCGACGGTCTTCACCCCGCCGCAGCGGCCAGACGAACCGGGCAATTCGGCTGTTCTCGACAGTCACCCAGCCCCGATCACCACCAAGATCCAACAGAATATCCAAACAGTGCACTCAGCTGCGCGTAGGCGATAATCTGTTGGATCTTGCCGACCAGGTCTGCTCGATCAGTTGTGGAGCAGGCAGGTTTCGTGCAAGAGTGAGCACGAATCGAGCACGGATCGAGCAAAGGGGCGCCGGGTGACCGCGGGACAAGGAATGGCGGCCGACATCAACGAGCAGCCGGACGTGCTCGCCGGGATCCTCGCGAACCAGGCCGACCCGATCGCCCGCGTGGCCGCCGAGATCAAGGCTCGAGCCCCCCGACAGGTGATCTTCACTGCACGCGGGACCTCGGACCACGCCGCCCTTTACGCGGCGTACCTGACCGAGATCCGCCTCGGCGTGCCGGCCGGGCTGGCCTCTCCCTCTGCGATCACGGTGTATGGCGCCCGGCCCGATCTGCGCGGCTGCCTGATCGTCGGGGTGTCGCAGAGCGGAGGCTCACCGGACCTGACCGAGGTCCTGCGGGTCGGCCGTGAGCAGGGGGCGCTCACGCTCGGGGTGACCAACGCTCCCGACTCACCGCTCGCGACCACCGCCGACCTGCACGTGGACATCGCCGCGGGTACGGAACGGGCGGTCGCCGCGACCAAGACGTACACGGCCGAACTGCTCGCGTTGTTTCTGCTGGTCGAGTCCGTGCTCGACCCGGTACAGGCCCGTGCCGCCGTACACGAGCTGCCGGAGCTGGCCCGGCGGACCCTGGGCGACGACAGCCCGCTCGATATCGCCGGCCGATACCGGTTCGCCGACCGCGTGGTCACCACCGGGCGTGGGTACGCCTACCCGACCGCGCGGGAGTGCGCGCTGAAGCTCATGGAGACCTCGTACCTCGCGGGCCTGGCCTTCTCGGGGGCGGACCTGCTGCACGGCCCACTGGCGATGGCCGACCCCGACGTACCCGTGTTGGCCGTCGTCGGTGATGGTCCGGCCGGGCGGAGCATGCGCGACGTGCTCAACCGGTTGCACGAACGAGGCGCCGACCTCGTGGTGGTCGGCCCGGAGACCGCTTACGAAACACCCCATGAGGGAGCGCGGGTCCTGACGATCCCAACACCGACGGTCGATGAGCGGATCGCGCCGATGCTCGACATCCTGCCGCTGCAACGGCTCGCGTGGGCACTGGCGCTCGCCCGCGGCGAGAACCCGGACGCCCCACGGGGTCTGAACAAGGTGACGACGACGTTGTGACACCCTTGCCTCGTGTCCACGCTGCGCGATCTGCTCGAGGAGCACACCGGCCTCGGGCCGAGTGAGATCGAGCATCTGCAGCGCCTCGCCGGCGACTGGCAACTCATCGCCGACCTCTCCTTCGCCGATCTGCTGCTCTGGGTCGCGAACGACCACCCCCGGACGCCGGAGGCCGAGTTCGTGTGCGTGGCCCAGGTACGCCCGACCACCGGACCAACGGCGTACCTCGACGACAGTGTCGGCCGGATTCTCTCCGGACCCGAGGCAGCACATCTGTCGATCGCCTTGACCCAGGGGCGGATCTGGCGGGAGGGCGACCCGGTCTGGTACGGCGATACGCCGGCCCGGCACGAGGCGATTCCGGTACGGCGACCCCAGGGGGTGGAGGTCATCGCCGTGGTGGGACGGGACACGAACCTTTCCACCGCCCGTACACCGAGCCAGCTCGAGATGAACTACCTGACCACGGCCGACGACCTCGCCCAGATGGTGGCCGATGGAACCTTCCCGCCGCAGCGGCCACCCAGCGAGACGACGTCGGCGCCACGGGTCGGCGACGGTCTGATCCGGATCGATGCCAACGGCCGGGTCTCCTACGCGAGTCCCAACGCCCAGTCGGCCTATCGCCGGCTGGGTCTGGCCAGCCACCTGTTCGGCGAGGACCTCGCGAGCCTGACCGCCCGGCTCACCGACGACCCGCTGCAGGGCAGTGACGCGGCGGAACGGATCCGCGCGGCGCTGCGGGGCGAGGCGCCGGCACGCAAGGAGTTGGACGCGAAAGGCGCCACTGTGCTGCAGCGGGCACTCCCGCTCCTGCCCGCCGGGGTGCCGATCGGCGCGCTCGTACTGGTCCGCGACGTGACCGAGGTACGGCGCCGGGACCGGGAACTGCTCACGAAGGACGCGACCATCCGGGAGATCCACCATCGGGTGAAGAACAACCTGCAGACGGTGGCCGCGCTGCTGCGGCTGCAGGCTCGCCGGGTCGGGTCGGCCGATGCCCGTACCGCGTTGGAGGAGTCCGTACGGCGAGTGGCGTCGATCGCGATCGTGCATGACACTCTGTCGATGTCCGTCGATGAGCTGGTCGAGTTCGACACGGTCGTCGACCGCGTGTGCGCGGCGGCGGTCGAGGTCGCCGCCCCCGAGACGAAGGTCCACCTGCATCGGCAGAGCACGTTCGGGGTACTTCCGGCCGAGATCGCGACACCGCTCGCGATGGTCCTCAACGAGTTGCTGCTGAACGCGGTCGAGCACGGTTTCACCAGCGGGAGCGACGGCGAGGTGGTGCTGACCGCGCACCGGTTCCGCCGGCAGCTGCACGTCAGTGTCGCCGACAACGGCCGAGGGCTGCCGGCCGATTTCGACCTCGATGCCGCCGACCGGCTCGGTCTGCAGATCGTGCGTACCCTTGCCCGCGGTGAACTTCGCGGGTCGATCGAGATGCGGGGTCGGGCGGGCGGCGGCACCGAAGCCGTCGTCGTGGTCCCGCTGGGCACCCGTCGGTGAGACCGCCGGTAAGCAGGGCACCTTAATTGACGCGTACAGGCAATGAGGGTCCCCCCATTGACCGGGTGGGGTCACGTTTTGACCGGGTGGGGTGGTCACCGGGTGAGCTCGACCCGTTCGTCTCCGGCTAACGACGGGCGAGCGGTGTGGCGAGGGTCACTCCCGTCACATGGGATCGATGGCCACGAAGGCGTCCGGCGTGGGAGTATGTGTGACGTGACCGCCGCTGTCGTGCGCCGCTTCGTGGCCCGCCGCCACGTTGACTACGGCCGCGTGCGCAGCGCCATCTGTCCGGCCGCCTGATCCCCGCCCGCAGTTCGTTCCTCGGGCGCGACCTCGCCGGATCTGTCTGACACCGCCGTCTGCCGACCGTGCGCTCGCGTCCGTCGGTCAGGAGGACGCCGACGATGTCGGTCACCAGCGCCCAGCCGGATACCCCGGCCACTCCCGCGCGCCCCGGGAGGCGCCCCGACAGCCGTCCGGAGAGCCGTTCGGAGAAGAGGCAGCGGGGCGAGGGCCAGTGGGCGATGGGACACCGCGAGCCGCTCAACCCGAACGAACGGACAAAGAAGGACGACGACGGACTCAACGTCCGCGCGCGGATAGAGTCGATCTACGCGCACCGGGGCTTCGCCAGCATCGACCCGGCCGACCTGCGCGGCCGGATGCGTTGGTGGGGCCTCTATACACAGCGCAAGCCGGGCATTGACGGCGGCCGGACGGCCGTCCTCGAACCGCACGAGCTCGACGACGAGTACTTCATGCTGCGCATCCGGATCGACGGCGGACAGCTCAACCCGGACCAGCTCCGCGCGATCGCGCGAGTGTCCACACGGTACGGTCGGGGCACCGCCGATCTGACCGACCGGCAGAACGTACAGCTGCACTGGGTACGCATCGAGGACGTACCGGCGATCTGGCAGGAGCTGGAGAGCGTTGGCCTCTCCACGGCCGAGGCGTGTGGCGATACCCCGCGGGTCGTGCTCGGCAGCCCGGTCGCGGGAATCAGCGCCGACGAGGTACTCGACGCCACCCCGGCGATCCGGGCCATCGTGGACCGGTACATCGGCGACAAGGCGTTCTCGAACCTGCCGCGCAAGTTCAAGTCGGTCGTCGCGTGGCTCCCGGATGTCCCGTACGAGGCCAACGACATCGCCTTCCTCGGCGTCAACCATCCAGAGCACGGGCCGGGGTTCGACCTGTGGGTCGGGGGAGGACTCTCGACCAACCCCATGCTGGCCCGGCGCGTCGGCGTCTGGGTTCCGTTGGACGAGGTGCCGGAGGTGTGGGCCGGCGTGGTGGGAATCTTCCGCGACTACGGGTACCGCCGCCTCCGTAGCCGGGCCCGGCTGAAGTTCCTCGTCGCCGACTGGGGGGTTGAGCGGTTCCGCGACGTCCTCGAGGGCGAGTACCTGCACCGCCGTCTCCTGGACGGCCGGGCGCCGGAGCTGCCCCGGGTTCCGATCGACCACATCGGAGTCCACCGGCAGCGCGACGGCCGGTACTACGTGGGCGCCGCCGCCGTCGCCGGTCGGGTCAGCGGCACCATCCTCGCCCGGGTGGCCGACCTCGCGGAGGCGAACGGGAGCGGCCGCATCCGGCTGACGCCGTACCAGAAGCTGCTGATCCTCGACCTGGACGAGTCCCGTGTGGACAGTGTCGTGGCCGGGTTGCGTGAGATCGGGCTCGACCCGGCCCCGTCGGTGTGGCGACGCGGCACCATGGCCTGCACCGGCATCGAGTACTGCAAACTCGCGATCGTCGAGACCAAGGCCCGGGCAGCCGAAGTGGTGGCCCACCTCGAGTCGGTGCTCTCCGATGTGGACACTGCCATCACCATCAACGTCAACGGTTGCCCGAATGCCTGCGCCCGTACCCAGGTGGCCGACATCGGGCTCAAGGGCCAGCTCGTCCCCGGTCCCGACGGCGAGATGGTCGAGGGCTTCCAGATCCACCTCGGCGGCGGGCTCACGATGGCGCAGGGCCAGCTGCCGGGCTTCGGACGCAAGATGCGTGGCCTCAAGACGACCGCCACCGAGTTGCCCGCGTATGTGGAACGGGTCACCCGCAACTACCTGGCCGCCCGTACGGATGGGGAGACGTTCGCCCAGTGGGTGGTCCGGGCGGAGGAGGCGCAGCTTCGATGACGTCGCCGGATCGATCAGTCCCGTTCCACTGCCCCTACTGCGCCGGCGAGGACCTTCGCCCGTACGAGGATCAGCACGGCGCATGGGAATGCCGCGAATGCACCCGCGTCTTCACGGTCAAGCTGCTCGGCCTGCGGGTCAACGCCCGCGGGAACATCAAGAGGTGATGGTCGATGGGAACCTTACTCCGCAGCGCGGTCAACCTGGTCACACCATCGACCGAGCTGGCCGAGATCGCCAAGGCGGCACAGCCCACTCTGGACGGTGCGCCGGCCGAAGCGGTCATCGAGTGGGCCGCGGAGACCTTCGGCTCGCGCTTCTGCGTGACCAGCTCGATGGCGGACGGCGTGCTGGCCCACATCGCCTCCAGCGTCGCCCCCGGGGTCGATGTCATCTTCATCGACACCGGACTGCACTTCCCGCAGACGCTGCGGGCGCGCGACACCGTCGCGCGGACGATGCCGGTACGGGTGCTCTCGGTCCGTCCAACCCGGACGGTCGGCCAGCAGGACGGCGAGTATGGCCCGCGGCTGTTCTCCCGGGAACCCGACTCGTGCTGCGCGTTGCGCAAGGTCGAGCCGCTGCAGCGAGCACTCGTCGACTACGACGCGTGGGCGGCCGGGGTCCGGCGGGGCGAGACCGCCGCCCGGGCCGACGTACGTGAGGTCGACTACGACGCCACCCGCGGCAAGGTGAAGGTGGCCCCGCTGGCCCGTTGGTCCGACGCCGACGTGGCCGCGTATATCGAGCGCCACAACGTACCGGTGAACGAGCTGCTGGGCCAGGGGTACGGCTCCATCGGGTGCTGGCCCTGCACGCGCAAGGTACGCCCCGGCGAGGATCCCCGGGCCGGCCGTTGGGCCGCCTTCGACAAGACCGAGTGCGGGCTGAACCTATGACCGTTCTGACCGTACGGGATTCCACGGTCGCGCCCGTGCGGGTGCGACAATCCCCGATCGTGCTGGTCGCCCACGGCAGCCGGGATCCCCGTTCCGCGCGGACCATGCGGGATCTCGCGACTGCGGTCGACCGGCGGTGGGCCGGCGGGGCGCGGGTGGCATTTCTCGACTTCAATCCGCCGAGCGTCCCGCTCGCCCTGCGCGAGTCCTTCGTCGGCGTGCCGTCGATTGTCGTGCCGGCGCTACTGACCCGGGCCTACCACGGCCGGGTGGACGTTCCCGAGGTGGTATCGGCGAGCGTCGTCCCGAGCGTGATCACTCCGGTGCTGGGCCCGGCCGGGCCGTCGGATGCCCCGGATCCGTTGCTGGTGGCGGCCCTGGGCCGACGGCTGTCCGAACTGGACACCGGGTACGACGGCCTCGTCCTCGCGGCTGCCGGCACCTCGTACCAGGCCGCACGCTCCACTGTGGAGAGCGTCGCGGCGGCCCTGGAGTCCACCGTGGACGTTGCCTGTACGGTCGGCTACGCGACCACGTCGGCGCCTACGATCGGTGACGCCGTCCGGGCGATGCGTGCCCGAGGGGCGGTCAGAGTCGCCGTTGCGTCGTACTTCCTCGCCGCGGGCACGCTGCACGACCTCGCCGTAGAGTCGGCCGTGGACGCGGGTGCCGTCGGCGTCACCGCACCACTGGGGGTGGCGGACGAGCTCCTGGAGTTGGTGATCAGCCGCGCGAAGTCCGTTGCTTGACGCCGGTCCCTCGGCCGCCACCCGAACGAAATTGCGTGTATGGCGGCACGAAAAAGCCCCGCCGGAACCGGGATCCGATCGGGGCGTTCTCCGTTGGCCCGCGTTGGGCCGGTGGTGCCGGGCCTACAGCGAGTGAGCGCGAACTCGCATGCCTCCGCGCCGCTTGACGGCACGCCGCTCTTCTTCGCTCATCCCGCCCCAGACTCCGGCGTCCTGGCCGGTCTCAAGCGCCCACTGGAGGCACTCGTCGACGGCCGTACAACGCCTGCAGACGGACTTGGCCTGCTCCACTTGGAGCAGGGCCGGGCCGGACGTCCCGATAGGGAAGAACAGCTCCGGGTCCTCATCTCGGCAGGCGGCACGGTGACGCCAGTCCATGGCGGCAACACTCCTCGATTCGTGGCTTGGTGGCGGGGCTTGCGCGGCTCAATTGTTAGCTCTGATCGCGGTGCCGATGCAAACGCTGTCGCGGCTCCGGCTGCGCGTGAGCAGGCAAGTCGCTCGCCTCGTACTCGGTTCGCTTGTGAATGGTTTCACGAACTATCGCAATGTCAAGGGGGAGCATGGGCAAAAATCCATCCGCGTGACGGAGGTCACGCATGTTTCGTCCGGTTTGTCCCAGTATCTCCATGCTTAGCACTGCAACAACGCGTTACTAATGTAGTACGGTCCGTAGTTGCCCGCTACCACTTCCTGAGCCGTGTCGCACTGCGGAATGGGCTCGTGACGGACTGCACGCCGTGACGTTGGCCACATCTTTGGGTGCACATCAGCCCTATGTTGTTTCCCGAGTACAACGAGCCACATTGGCCCCGGCGACGGTCAGCAGAATACGCGGAGAGCCTCTGGTACGGCCGAAAAAGTCACCTTTTCCCTCTGGCCGAGATAGTCACCGTCAAGCTGAAACGCAAGCGGCCGGCACGAGCGCAGGGTGAACTCTCCGAGATCGTGAAGGTTCAGTATGTGTCGACCGTGCGGATTGGGGCGACGCGACAGGATCTGGGTCGCAGTGACCGCCGTGCTGGCCAGTCGCAGCGCGGTCATCGCCATCAGATCCAAGCCACTGTCGAATGACGCCTCGGGGCACGTGTTCACCGCCCGGTCGCCCATGAACGTCCACGGCGCGGTGTTCTGGACGACCGCCATGGCGAGTCCGTCGAACGCGTCCTCACCCGGGCGCTCGAGCGTGATGCTCGCGGTGTTCCGGTCGGTGGCGAAGAACTGCAGGACGGTGTTGCGAAGATACAGACCCGGCGAGGACGCCCGGCCGCGCAAACGGGCCCGTTCGACCCGGCGGACCACCTCGGCATCGAGTCCCAGCCCGCCGCAGAACGTGAAGTACCGTCCATCGGCGCGGCCAAGGCCGATCGTGCGCGTCCGTCCACGGTGGAGCGCGTCGAGGATCACCCCAGTTCCGTCGGCCCACTCACGGGGGAGTCCGAGCGCCCTGGCGAATACGTTGGTCGACCCGCCGGGGACCACGGCCAACGCCGGTACCTTCTCGCCGATTCCGTTGAGCAGCAGGCCGTTGACCACCTCGTTCACGGTGCCGTCGCCGCCGAGCGTGACCACGACATCCAGCCGCTCCTCGGCCGCGCGGTGTGCAAGATCGGACGCATGACCGCGGCCGCGGGTGTACTCGACGCGCAGGTCCACCTCGGACCGCAGGGCCCGGACCAGCACATCGCGGCCGTGTTCGCTGGTCGTGGTGGCCTTGGGATTGACCACAAGGAGCGCCCGCATGGGCGGACTGTATACCGTGAGGATCAACCGTTCGGCCGAAGGTATGGTGAGATCATGCCTGAGCAGGAGCGACGGCCTCGGCGGCAACGGCCCGGTACGCCCGATCAGGCCGATACCGGTACCTCGGGCGACGAAACCCCGGTGCGCTCAGGCTCGGCCCGGATCCGCCTCGACAGCGTACCGGCGACCCTCCGCTGGGCGGTCTGGCTACTGGCGGCTGAGGCGGCCGGACTCGTCGCGATCGCCGGCGTGCTCGGGTACGACGCTGCGACGGCCACGTCGCAGAGCGCGACCAGTGCCGTGGCCATCGTCGTCTTCACGTTGCTGGTGGCCGCGATCGTCGGCTGGCTCTCGGTCTCCCTGGCCCGGCGGCGGCGGTGGGCCCGTGGGCCGGCGGTGGTGGTCCAGTTGCTGCTCCTGCCCATCGGGTACTCGGTGGCCACGAACGGAATCGCCGCGGTCGGCATCCTGATGATCGTGATCGGCCTGGCTGGCGTGGCGACACTGTTGGCACCGGCCACCCGCGCGGCGCTCGAATCGCGGTAGCCCCCGGCACCTACAGTTGCCATCGTGAATGTTGACGCGCGATCGCCGGCGTACCAGATCCTCGCGGACGACCTACGAGGGCAGATCACGTCCGGCCGCCTTCGCCCCGGCGACCGGCTTCCGACGGAACCTCAGCTCTGCCGGACGACCGGGGTCAGCCGCAGCACCGTACGCGAGGCTCTGCGGCTTCTCGCGAGCCAGAACCTCATCGTCACCACGCGCGGTGTCGCCGGCGGCAGCTTCGTCGTCCATCCTCGTCCTGACCAGATCTCCGGCGCGATCGAGACCGGTGTCGCCTTGCTGCAGGCCAGTTCCGTCGTCAGCCCCATCCAGCTGCTCGAAGTGCGGGAGATCGTCGACATCCCGATTGCCCGTCTCGCCGCTCATCGCCGTACGGATGAGCAGCTCGCCGCGCTGCGAGCGACGCTCGTCGACCCGTACACCGCCGACGCCGAGGCGATGGTCGCCGTGCATCACCGGTTCCACCGCGAACTCGCCGCGGCATGCGGTAACCCGCTGCTCGAGCTGATCGCGCATCCGCTTCAGTCGTTGTCGAACGCGGTACGCCTGCCGGAGACGCGCGGCCGCGACGAGTGGGCACGGGTCGATGCCGACCACCGGGCCATCCTCGATGCGGTCGTCTGCGGCGACGGGGCCGCAGCGGCGGCGGCGTCCGCGTCGCATCTCGGGCACCTGCGTGCCTTCCTCGACCGCGCCACCCCGTGCGAGAACGACGGGGAGCGCGCGCGGGTCGCGTTCAGCGAACGTCACGACGTGGGCGTCATCGCCGACGTCGGCGCTTACGGAGGTTGATCGCGGCGAGGCCGGCGTCGGCCCGTCCGGTCACGCCGGCCGCATGCGCCGTGAGCACCTGCCAGGCGAAGGACTGTTCTACCGGCAGCATTGCCCGTTCCGCGACCTGAGCCGACACGGTCACCGCGAGCGCCTCGGCACTGACCCGGAACGTGCACGTCAGCGTCGCGTCCTCCGGCGCGGGCAGGCTGAGCAGCATCACGCACGCCTCGTCCACGGCGATGCGAAGGTCTTCGATCTCGTCCAACGTGAAGCTCAGCCGAGCGGCGAGTCCCGCGGTGGCGGTACGGACGACGGCGAGGTATCCGGTGAGGGCGGGGACGGTGAGCTCGATGACGTCGCCGTCGCCGCCTCCCTCCAGCACGGTGATCGCCTGCTCATCCTCTGCCACGGCACGACTCTAGGGCCTGAGTGCCACGCGCGGGTACGTCCTGCCGGCCGGGGCCGGTGACTGCGGGGCTTCCGCGGTGATCGGTGGGTCCGTCCAGCCGTCGCTGGCTGGGACGGCGGCCGGCCCCCTCCCTAGGATGTACCGGCCGCCGGTCGGCCTATGCCTGCTTGGTCTCCCAGAAGATCTTCGAGATTTCGTCGATCTTTGCGAGCAGCTGCTCGGCGACGGTGGGGTCGGTCGAGCCCTTCGTCCCGGACGCTCCGGCCAGCTTGGTCGCCTCGTTGAAGAGTTGGTGCAGGTTCGGGTACTTCTCGAAGTGCGCCGGCTTGAAGTAGTCGGTCCAGAGCACCCACAGGTGGTGTTTGACGAGTTCGGATCGTTGTTCCTTGATGACGAGCGCGCGGGTGCGGTAGTCCGGGTCGGAGCTCGCCTGGAACTTCTCGCACAGGGCTTTGACCGATTCGGCCTCGATCCGGGCCTGAGCCGGATCGTAGACACCGCACGGAAGGTCACAATGGGCACTGGCCACCGTGTGCGGGATCAGCAGGCGCGGCAGTCGCATCGTCGGGCTCCTTTTCTTCGCATGACGTGACGTTTGCGATGATCCTCCAGACCGACCCTACTCCCGGAAGCGTTCGCATGATGGCGCGGCTGCTACCTGTCCTCGTCCGGGGCCCGTCGATGGTGCCCACATTGCGGGATGGGGATGCCGTGCTCGCCTGGCGGGGTGGTCGGGTGAAACCGGGCGATGTCGTCCTGGCCCGCTTCAGCGCGAGGCCCGACCTTCTCGTGGTCAAGCGGGTCGTCAGGGCGGAGGGCGCCGGATGGTGGGTCGAGAGTGACAACGAATTCGTCACCGACGATTCGCGGGTCTACGGCGCAGCCGAGGTCGTGGCCCGCGTAGTCCTCCGATATTGGCCACGTCCGCGCCGGCTGTGAGCAGGGCTTGATTGCGTCGCCCTTCAACGCCCACGCCCCGGCCCGGCGTGGGTTAGCGTGCCGGAATGAGAGCCGCCTACGCTTCAGCGATCAGCCCCGACGATCCGCTCTCCGGCCTGACGGTCGGAGACATGCCGGAGCCGGTGCACGAGAGCGCCGACTGGGCGACCGTGACGCTGCGAGCCAGCTCCCTCAACCACCATGATCTGTGGTCGCTGCGCGGGGTGGGGCTGAGCCCGGACCGGTTGCCGATGATCCTCGGCTGCGACGCCACCGGATTCGACGAGGAGGGCAATGAGGTCGTCGTCTTCCCGGTGGTCGCCGACCCGGCCGACCCTCGCGGATTCTCGATGCTCTCCGAACGCCTTCAGGGCGCGTTCGCCGAGCGAATCGCGGTGCCGCGGGCCAACCTCATCCGCAAACCTACCGACGTGTCCTTTGTAGATGCTGCCTGCCTGCCGACAGCCTGGCTGACGGCGTACCGGATGCTACGTACCCGCGGCCGCGTAGACGAGGCCGAGTCGGTACTCGTGCAGGGAGCCGGTGGCGGAGTGGCCACGGCGGCGGTCATCCTCGCGGCCGCCCTGGGCAAGCGGGTATACGCCACCAGCCGGGACGCCGCCAAGCGGGAGCGGATAGCGGCGCTCGGCGCCACGGCGGTCGAGCCGGGAGCACGCCTGCCCGAGCGGGTCGACGTGGTGATCGAGACGGTGGGTGCGGCCACGTTCGACCATTCGCTCAAGTGCTGCGCCCCCGGCGCCCGCATCGTTGTCTCGGGCGCCACGTCCGGCCATCTGGCCACAGTGGACCTTCGCCGTATGTTCGCGCTGCAGCTGGAGATTCTCGGCACCTCGATGGGCACGCCGGGCGAGCTCGAGCAGCTGCTCGCTCTGGTGGCGGGCGGCATCCGACCGGTCATCGACGTGGTGCTCGGTTTCTCGGAGGTGCGGTCCGCGTTCGAGCGGCTGTACCGGGGCGATGTCTTCGGGAAGATCGTCCTCGACCACACCCGCTGAACGGGCCCGTTGATCGAGGATGGCGTATCAGCGCGCGTTGAATCACATCGATTCCAGCGTCCGCCCGCGGGTCTCCCGGACGGCCTTCGATACGAAAATGAAGGCGAGTACCGCGAAACCTGCGTACAGACCGTACGCCAGGACCAGACTGATTCCCGCCAGCGACGGGAAAGTCGTGGAGATGATCCAGTTGGCCACCCACTGCGCGGCCGCCGCCACGGCCAGCGCCGTCGCGCGGATCTTGTTGTTGAAGATCTCGCCGAGCAGGACCCAGACCACCGGTCCCCAGCTCGCCCCGAACGAGACCACATAGAGGTTCGCGGCGATGAGGGCCACCGGGCCGGCGAACCCGGCGAGCTTGACGTTCGAGCCGGTTCCGGTCGCGGTCGAGAAGCAGATCGCCATCGTCGACAGCGTGACCGCCATTCCGGCCGCGCCGGCGAGCAGTAAGGGCTTGCGCCCGACCCGGTCGACCAGAGCGATCGCGATGAAGGTGGTGAGCACATTGGTGATGCTGGTGATGACACTCGTGATGAAGGAGTTGTTCTCCGAGAACCCAACCGCCTGCCATAACGTGGTTGAGTAGTAGAAGATCACATTGATGCCCACGAACTGCTGGAACACCGACAGCAGGATCCCGACCCAGACGATCGGGAGCAGGCCTAACCGGGAGCCGCGAAGATCGCGGAGTCTGACCCTGTCGATGGCGTCCGCGAGCGATCTGCGGATCTCGCTGAGCTGAAGTTCGACATCGCCGCCGACGTAGCGGGTGAGGACGTCTCTCGCTCGCGGCGGGTTGCCGATCTTGACGAGATACCGCGGCGACTCCGGAATCCGCAGGGAGAGGATGCCGTACAGCGCGGCCGGCATCGCCGCGACCGCGAACATCCACCGCCATGCCTGACCGCCCCAGGGCACGTCGGCCAACGCCTGGCCGCCGGCGGATGTGAGCAGCAGATAATTCACGATCTGCGAGGCGAAGATGCCAGTCACGATGGCGAGCTGTTGCAGCGAGCCGAGACGACCACGGATATCAGGTGGTGCGACCTCGGCGATGTATGCGGGAGCGATCACGCTCGCGGCGCCCACGGCGAGACCGCCGAAGATCCGCCAGATCGTCAGTTCCCACGCCGTGAAGGAAAGACCGGAGCCCACGGCGCTGATGAAGAAGACGGTCGCCGCCAGCACCATGACCTTGATGCGGCCGTACCGGTCGGCGAGCGGACCGGCGAACCAGGCGCCGACCGCGCTGCCCAGCAGTGCGGAGGAGACAACGAATCCCAGGACCAGGTTGGACAGCTGAAACGTCGACTGGATCGCCTTGACCGCCCCGTTGATCACGGCGGTGTCGTAGCCGAAGAGGAACCCACCCAGCGCCGCGGCGCTCGCGATCTCAACAACCTTCCGGCGGGTCGCGGTCGCGGTCACCATCCGCCCATCATGTCGTTGATCTGCCCCGCTCTGCGGCTTTAAGGCGATATATCCCGAACATGGCCGGCTGTACCAGAGCCTGGTCCTCGCTGCTACGTCACGGGATCGGACCTGCTCGCGCTACGGTCGCGGATCATTCGAAGTCGCGGTCCTCGCGACGAGCCTGACCCTTCGCGGCGACTAGCGCACCGGGATGACGGCGCTGGTCCAACGGCTGACCGGGACGAACCCGAGCCGCCGGTTGATCTCCAGCATTCCGGCGTTCGTCTCGTGGTTCGACGTCGTGACCGTGGTGACGTCCGGACGCTCGATGGCCAGCAGGCGCAACGACTCCGCCTTGACGAGCGTCCCGAGGCCGCGGCGCCGCTGGTCCCGTACCACCGAGGTGTCCTCGGTCGTGGCGACACTCTCGGCACCGACCCTCAGCTCGGTGATGGCAACCGCCCGGCCGGACTCGTCAAGCGCGATGGTCACCCGCATGTCGACGCCGCGGGCGGTGACCGCGCGCTCCACGTCGCGAATCTTGTCGGGGGTCCAGCTGGTCGCGTCGAAGCCACCCTCGAACGGCGCGTCGGCGATCGCCTGCCGAGCGAGCGCGACGGTACTGAGCAGCTCGTCGGGAGTCTGACCAGACCATGACCGGAGGATGAAGCCGGGCCGCGGTTTCGGAGCGATGCGGGCGGGCATCCTGAGGACCGACCGGACCGTTGCGCCGCCCGAACGACCGCCCATCGAGGCGGCGAACGCCGCTCCCGCGTCGGTGCCGTACATCGATGTGACCATCGGACACCCGCATTCCCGCGCCTGATGCAACGCCGCCTCGGCAAGCGCCCGACCGTTACCACCGCGCCGATGCTCCGGCGCGACGACCAGCCGGACGAACCCGGTCGCCGAGCCCGGGTAGATGTCGAGCGTCGCGAACCCTACGCCGTCGATCAACCACGCCCAGGTCCGGTCGCCGGCCGCAGGATGCCGCCAGCGTCCGACGACCCGTTGCCGTGAATCGAACGGCTCCGCCGGGGCCGCCTCGGCATTCGCGTTGCGGCGCAGGTCGTACATCCAACCGAGCAGGTCGTCGCCCGCGGTCGTCGGGTCCAGCGCCTTCAGCGCGTACCGTGGCACGCGCGGCAGCGTAACGTTAGCCCGGACCCTTTACTAACGCTTTCCATATGGGAAGGCGTCCGCGCCTGACACTCGAGCGGTAGTCAGTCGCATGTGGACAACGGTTCGGTCAATCCAGTAAGCGGCTCAGGTAGGTCGCCGGCCGGTCGAGGTATCCGCGCCAGTGGTCGACCAGGTCCAACTCCTCCCACTCCGATCGTCGGATTCCGCGGTCGTTCAGCTCCAGGATCGTCGCGCCGGGGAGCGCGGTCAGCAAGGGCGAATGTGTGGCCACGACGATTTGGGCGCCGCTTACCCGCAGGTCGTCGAGGGACACCATGAGGCTGAGCGTCGACGTGAACGACAGCGGCGCCTCCGGCTCGTCCATGAGGTAGAAGCCGTACCCGTCGAACTTCCGCTCGATCAGATCGAGAAATCCCTCGCCGTGGCTGCGTTCGTGCAGGGTCGCGTCACGGCCGAGTCGGTCCGGATGGGCTTCGAGATACGTGTACAGGCCGTGGGCGGTCTCGGCGCGTAGAAAGTACGCGAAGCAGGAGTACGGCGAACGCACCAGCCGGATCGACGTGGACAGGTCGGACTCGCTCTCACGGGTACGCAGACGCGTGCCACGGGAGCCGCCCTCCGGGTTGAGCCCGTACGTCATGGCGAGGGCTTCGATAATCGTCGACTTGCCCGACCCGTTTTCGCCGACCAGGAAGGTGATGCCCGCCTCGAGATCGAGTCCGTGGTCGAGCAGGTGTGTGACGGCCGGGATCCGGGCCCACCAGGTTGAACGGTCGGCCGGGTGCAGGGGGTCTTCCTCCGCGCGGCGTACCGGCCGCCGCTCCAGGACGTGGCCGGAGCTACGCCTCTTCGTCATCGAGACGGGCCAGGTAGGTGGCGAAGCGTTCGACCGCCGTCTCGAACTCGGGGTAGTCATCGAGGAAGTCGCGCAGCCGATCGGCGATCCACTCGACCGTCACCGTCTCCTCGCCTCGGCGCTCGACCAGCTCCTCGATGCCCCGGTCAGTGAAGTACACGGCACCAACCCCGCCTCACGTGTCTCTTGTCAATAGGGGCACCCTACTTGCGCGGAAACGTCAATAGATGACATGCACCGGTCGGGCTCGCCGCGGACCGGTGGGCTGATGGTCTCGGGTCGGCGTGATCGGGTGGGGACCTCCTCAGCTCAGACGCATCGTTGATGCGTTCGACTCATCGGTCACGGAGCTTGAGGAGGTCCCCGATGTCGATCGTAGGCGGATTGGATATCCACCGGAAGCAGTTGACGTTCGACTATGTTGACACGGTCACGGGTGAGTGGCAGCGGGGGCAGATCGCCCCGGCGAATCGGGAGCATCTAGCGCAGTGGTTGGGTCGCTTCCAGGGCGTGGACGAGGTGGCGTTCGTGGCCGAGGCGTGCACCGGGTGGCGGTATGTGATCGAGGAGTTGGACCGGGCGGGGGTGGTGGCGCAGCTGGCCGAGCCGGCCGACACCGCGGCGGCCCGGGGCCGGAAGAAGCGGGCCAAGACCGACCGGGCTGACGCGAGGTTGCTGCGCGAGTTGCTCGCCGCTGGTCGGGTTCCGCAGTGCTGGATCCCGCCCAGTGTGGTGTTGGACTGGCGAGCGCTGCTGGAGTGCTACCACGCTCTGCGCCGAGCCCATACCGCCTGGGTACAACGCATCCACGCGGTGTTCTTCCACCAGGGTGTGCCCGCGTTAGCGCCGGGAGGGGTTGACGATCACCGGCGCCGGCTGGGCGAGATCGCCGCCCGCCACCTCTCCCCGGCCGGGCGGACCCAGATCGACATCGCCGTGGGGATGCTCGAGGCGGTAGAGACCCACCTGGGCAGGTTGCGCCGTCAGTTGGTCGGCATTGCCCGTCACCTGTACGGGGCGAAGGTCCTCACCGAGGCCATCTACGGGGTGGGGCCCATCACCGCGCTGGCGTTGTGCTGTTGGCTCGGCGGGGCCGACCGGTTCAGCTCCTCCCGGCAGGCGGTCCGCTTCGCCGGGCTCGACGTGACCGTGTACTCCTCGGCCGGTAAACGCAGCCCCGGCCGGCTGTCTCGACAAGGACCCGCCGTGCTGCGCTGGTGCCTGTTCGAGGCCGGCAAGACCGCCGCCCGCACCGCCGCCCCCGATCACCGCTACTACGCCCGGGTCAAGGACCGCCTGGACGGCAAACGCGCCGCCCTGGCCCAGGCCCGCCGCATCGTGCGGCAGGCCAGCCACCTGCTCACCCACCTCGGCAATGAGGCATTCACCATCATCGAGCCAGCACGGCGCACGTCCACCGCGGGTTGACCGACGTTGATGGCACGCGGGCAAGGCAACGCCGCCATCTCAAGATGGGGACCCCACGTGGCCAGCTCCCTCCAGCACCCTGTCAGATCGTCGTGACCTGCCGCGCAGGCCATGCACGGGCGGCCTGAATAGACTGAGCGGCCACCCCCCGCAGGCGGGGGACACCCAATCCATCATCATGTCGCCGGGCCCATATCGGGCCCGCGCACCTAGGTAAGGCTGGCAGCCCTTCGCCCGCACCACCACGACGCCCGATTCCCGCGCCCACGAACACATCTCCCGGGAGCCGCCCATCCGCTCAAGCCGGTTAAAACACTCACCATCCCGCCTCGCCCCCGCCGCCCGATGATCCGCTCCCGGATGAGCGCCTCAAGGGCGCCTACGGCGTCGCTAACGCGAGCGCTACCGCGCCCCTTGACCCGCCCACCCGTCCGCGGTCTAGGCAGCGATCGGGAGCCAGGGAGGACACCGGAGCGCGCCCTAACACCGCCCTCGCCAACCGAAAACGCCCCTTGTGCCATCACCCACGCAGCAGGTAAGGGTGCCCCTGCTTGCAGTCCAGCACTAGATCGGTCGGGGAAACGCGGCGTCGAGGATCGCGGCCTGCTGCGCCTCGTGGATCTTGATGGAGCCGGCCGCGGGTGCGGCCGCCGACGGGCGGGAGACCCGACGCAGCGGTACGCCCTCAAGGGCTTCGAGCAGGTTGAGTGCGATGAATGTCCATGCGCCCTGGTTTGCCGGCTCCTCCTGTACCCAGACGAAGTCCCGCGCCGACGGATAGCGAGCCAGCGCCGCCTTCACCTCGTCGACCGGCAGCGGGTAGAGCTGCTCAAGCCGGAGGATCGCCGTATCGCCGACACCACGCTCGGTCCGGGCCGCCGCGAGGTCGTAGTAGACCTTTCCGGAGCAGAGCAGCACCCGCGTCACGGCCGCCGCGTCGGGGCCGGCGGGGTCGGGCATGACCGGCTGGAATGTGCCCGTGGTGAACTCGTCGACGCCGGAGACCGCTGACCGGTGGCGCAGCAGGGACTTGGGCGTGAAGACCACGAGCGGCTTCTTCTTCGGCGACAGGCCCTGACGGCGCAGCAGGTGGAAGTAGCTCGCCGGGGTCGACGGCACCGCCACCCGCATGTTGTCCTCGGCGCACAGCTGCAGGTACCGCTCGATCCGGCCAGACGTGTGGTCGGGGCCCTGACCCTCGTGCGAGTGCGGCAAGAGCAGGGTGACCGATGAGCGCTGGCCCCACTTCACCTCACCCGACGAGATGAATTCATCCACAATGGACTGTGCACCGTTGGCGAAGTCGCCGAACTGGGCCTCCCACATCACGAGCGCGTCCGGAGCCTCGACGGAGTAGCCGTACTCGAAGCCCATGACGGCGAACTCGGAGAGCAGCGAGTCGTAGACGAAGAACCGGCCCCCCTTGGCCTCGAGCGACTTCACCGGAAGGTAATCTTCCCCGGTAACTCTGTCCACAATGGATGCGTGCCGTTGGACGAAGGTGCCGCGGCGCGAATCCTGACCCGACATACGTACGGTCACACCCTGGTGGACAAGTGTCCCGAAGGCGAGGATCTCGGCGAAGCCCCAGTCGATGTGGCCCTCCTTGGCCATCGTGGCCCGCCGTTCGAGCAACTGCTGGACGCGCTTGTGCGGCGTGAAGCCTGGCGGGACGCTCACGTGGGCGTCGCCGATGCGGATCAGGTCATCCGCGGTGACGGCTGTCTCGACGGCCGGCTCCGGCTCCGGCCGCCGGGGGCGGGCGATCCGGCCCGAGCTGGCCACGGCGGCGTCGCGGGTCGCCTTGAACACCTGCTCCAGCTGCGTCTGGTAGTCACTGAGCAGCTCTTCGGCCTGCTCCAGGGTGATGTCCCCGCGACCGATCAGCTCTTCGGTGTAGATCTTCCGGACGGAGCGCTTGGTGTCGATGATCTGGTACATCTTGGGGTTCGTCATTGACGGGTCGTCGCCCTCGTTGTGGCCGCGGCGCCGGTAGCAGAGCAGATCAACGACAACGTCCTTGTTGAACGCCTGCCGGTACTCGAAGGCGAGCCTGGCCACCCGGACGACTGCCTCCGGGTCGTCGCCGTTCACGTGGAAGATCGGCGCCTGGATCATCCGGGCCACATCGGTGGAGTAGAGCGAGGAGCGCGAGTACTCCGGCGCGGTGGTGAAGCCGACCTGGTTGTTGATGATGACGTGCACGGTCCCGCCGGTCCGGAAACCCCGCAGTTGGGAGAGGTTCAGCGTTTCGGCCACGACGCCCTGACCGGCGAAGGCCGCGTCGCCGTGCACCAGCAGCGGGAGCACGGTGTAGCCCTCGAGCTTGAGGTCGAGCCGGTCCTGCTTGGCCCGTACGATGCCTTCGACGACCGGGTCGACCGCCTCGAGGTGTGACGGGTTGGCCACCACGCTGACGGTCGTAGCGTGCTCGCCGTCGGAGGTGGTGAACTTCCCGGTCATGCCGAGGTGGTACTTGACGTCACCGGAGCCCTGGGTGGACTTCGGGTCCAGGTGCCCCTCGAACTCATCGAAGATCTTCTCGTACGGCTTGCCGACGATGTTGGCCAGCACGTTGAGCCGGCCGCGGTGGGCCATCCCGATGACGACCTCGTCCAGTCCGTTCTCGGCCGACGTGGCCAGGATCTCGTCGAGCAGGGCGATGACGCTCTCGGCTCCCTCGAGGGAGAACCGTCGCTGACCCACGTACTTGGTCTGCAGGAACGTCTCGAACGCCTCGGCCGCGTTGAGCCGGGCCAGGATGTGGCGTTGCTCGGCCGAGGATGGCTTGGCGTAGCGCTTCTCCACCCGGTCCTGGATCCAGCGCCGCTCCTCGGGGTCCTGGATGTGCATGTACTCGATGCCGACCCGCCGGCAGTACGAGTCGCGCAGAACGCCGAGGATGTCGCGCAGTCTCATCCGCTGCTGCCCGGCGAAGCCGCCGACCGGGAACACCCGGTCGAGGTCCCACAGGGTCAGCCCGTGCTCGCGTACGTCCAGATCGGGGTGGTGCCGGATGTGGTACTCGAGCGGGTCGGTGTCGGCCATCAGGTGACCACGCACCCGGTACGCGTGGATCAGCTCTACCACGCGGGCGGCCTTGTCGATCTGCCCCTCGGACGTGTGCGCGACGTCGCGGGTCCAGCGCACCGGCTCGTACGGGATCCGCAACGACGTGAAGATGCCGTCGTAGAACTCGTGCTCACCGAGGAGCAGCTCGTTGATCACCTTCAGGAACTCGCCCGACTGCGCGCCCTGGATGATCCGGTGATCGTACGTCGAGGTGAGTGTGATGATCTTGCTGATGGCGAGCTTCGCCAGTTCGTCGTCGCTCATTCCGGCGAACTGGGCCGGGTACTCCATGGCGCCGACCCCGACGATCGTGCCCTGCCCGGGCAGCAGTCGCGGCATCGAGTGCACGGTACCGATACCGCCCGGGTTCGTCAGCGAGATCGTTGTGCCGCTGTAGTCGTCCATGGTGAGCTCGCCCCGCCGGGCCCGCCGGACGACGTCCTCATAGGACTGCCAGAACTGCCGGAAGTCCATCGCGTCCACGTTCTTGATGCTGGGCACGACGAGGGTACGGGATCCGTCGTTCTTGACCAGGTCGATGGCGATGCCGAGGTTGACCGCGTCCGGAACGACCGTGACCGGCTTGCCCCCGACAATATCGAAGGAGTTGTTCATCTCCGGGCGGGTCGCGAGCGCCTTGACCATCGCGTAGCCGATGAGATGGGTGAAGCTCACCTTGCCCCCGCGCCCGCGGGCGAGATGGTTGTTGATGACGATGCGGTTGTCCGAGATCAGCTTGGCCGGGATCGCCCGGACACTGGTAGCGGTGGGCAGGCTCAGCGAAGCGTCCATGTTGGACACGATCTTGGCTGCGACGCCGCGGATGGGGACGGTGTGTGCCCCGGCCTCCGTCGTCGCGTTCCCCGCCGGGGCCGGCTTCGGCGCGGCAGGCCGCCTCTCATCCATCGGCGCGGGGGCCGTTTCGGCGGGCGGCGCTTCGGCCGGCGCCCCCCGGGTCGGCGCCTGCTGGGTCGGTGGCTCCTGGGTCGGTGCCTGCTGGGTCGGTGGCTCCTGGGTCGGTGCCTGCTGGGTCGGTGCCTGCTGGGTCGGTGCCTGCTGGGTCGGTGCCTGCTGGGTCGGTGGCTCCTGGGTCGGTGGCTCCTGGGTCGGTGCCTGCTGGGTCGGTGGCTCCTGGGTGCGGGTTGTTCCGTCACCGCCGAAGGGTTGATAGCCAACGAAGAAGTCGTGCCACGCGGAGGCCACGCTCGACGGATCGGCGAGATACTGCTGGTACATGTCGTCGACGAGCCACTCGTTGGGGCCGAAGTCCGCCAGTTGGTTCTCCGACGGGTTTGTGGTCACGGCGGCCGTTGCCTTTCCTGCACGCGGCGCGACGCCGCGAATCCGGGTCGGGGTGCCACGCGGGTGCGCTGCCCGCGGCGGCTGAGTGCGGGTTAAGGCTACGCCTGCGCGCGGCCCAACCCCCAACTCGCGTGGCGGCCGGTCACAGCGGGCCGGCGAGGGCCACCCACGTCGCCCGGGCGTGGGCGAGGAGACCGCCGAACGGCGAGTAGACGGACGTCCGGACGAATGCCCGGCGGCCCTCCTCGCCGACCAGCTCGCCCATCACCACGCACTCGTCACCGGGCAGCGGGAGTGTCACCACCCGTGCCGTCATCCGGCCCAGGACGTACGAGCGAGCCTCGAGCGGGACCGCCCACCCCCCGGGGCAGTCGAGGGTGGCCCACAGCAGGACCGGCGAAATCTCATCCGGCGCCTGGAACGGGGCCGCGGTCCGCCTGTGGTCGCGCAGCCGTCCCGGGAACAGCCGGAGCCCGTCGCCCGGCTGGCGTTGCGGCCCACAGACGAAGCAGGTGGGAAACGGGTGCTGGGTGAAGCCGGAGTATGTCTCGCTCGCCGCGACCGCCTCGTCGTACCCGACCGGCGCGACGACATCGGTCTCGTCCAGTTGATCCGGCTCGGCCTCGGCGACCAGCTTCTCGCCGTCGTACACCGCGATGCCGGTTCGCGCGTGCCGTACGGTCATCTCGGTCTCCAGCGGTGGCGGCCGCCGCAGTGTCACCCGGGTCGCGGCGGCGGGCGCAGCGGTGAGCAACGCGGCGACACTGCCGGCCGAGTAGCCGCCGTTACCGGTTCCGGGTGGGCCGTTGTACCGCTGGCCGATGGAGATGGTTTCGATCATTTTCGCACGCTGTCGGCTCTGGTCATCTGTCCGCTCTCCGGATGACGTGTTTGAGTCCCGACCATGTCTCGTCGATTGCGCAGACCTTGACGTCCACCCGGCCGTGGTCGAGCGCGAACTCCCTGATGACATTCTCGTCCAGATCGGTGGCCATCCCGGAGGCACGCTTCGGCCACGCGACCCAGAGCGATCCGACCGCGGTCGTACGGGTATGCAGGACCGGCCACCGCGTCGCGAGTCTGCTGCTCGATGGGCAGAAGCAGACGATGACGTCATACGGACCGCGGCCCGGCCGGCGCACGACCGCGACACCCGCCGGCACGTCCCCGAGGCTGAAACCCTCGGGCGCGCCGTCGAGCAGCACACTCGAGCCGGGGGCGATACCCAGCTTCCTCGACAACGGTGTCCCCGAGTACCCAGCCACGTCGACCATTCTCCCAGCCGGTCGCCGGTCCGGTCCGCGACCCGATTCTGGAGTCAAACGATTGCAAGATCCAACAGAGCTCGCGGCAGGCCCTAGTTTTCTGCGGTGTACCCGACTTTCTGTTGGATCTTGCACGCGTTCGCGTGAGAGGCCGCCCGATTTATACCCGATTAGCCGCGGGTGGCCGTGCCGCCCGACGGCAAAATCGGCGGAGGCCAGATATCGCGATGTATCGCGTCTGCTGTTACGATACATCGCGACAGGCGGAGGTACGCTTGAAGGGATCGTTGAAATGTCCACCTGGCTGATCGACTCGCCGCGGCAGTTGACCGTCGATGACGCGGTCGCGCAACTGGACGTGTGGCTGGCGCGGGGCAAGCTGCGCGTGGTGGCGACGGAGGGTCCGGCCCGCATCGATATCCGTCGGGTCGGTCGCAAGGGCGTCACGGTGACGCTCGAAGACGGCGTGCTGTCCATCCGGCATGTCTTGAAACAGCAGGGCTGGCGCCGATGGATCGGTCCGTTCTGGTGGTTCACGGCGGGTTGGAACAACTACAACGCCCACGTCACGGTCGCCGTCCCCTCCGCCACTGTCGCCGGTATCACAGTGATCTCAGGCGATGTGGTCGCGTCGGGGCTGCACCGAGGCGCCAGTGTCGACGTGACGAGCGGCTCGATCATCCTGATGGGCCTCGGCGGCACCGTCCGTGCGAAGACCGTATCGGGTTCGATCGAGGCGATGGGGGTCGCGGGCGATCTCGGCATGGAGACGGTCTCCGGCGAGATCAGCCTCGCTGAGTCATCGGCCCAGCGGGTCTACGCCCGGACGATCTCCGGCGCCGTCACCTGCGACCTGGACAACCCGTACGCCCGCGACGTGAAGCTGAACACCACCTCGGGCGAGATCACCGTACGGGTACCCGCCGACGCCGACCTCGACGTCAGTCTCAACGCGACCAGCGGACACGTGGCCAGCGCGTTTCCCGAGGTACGGAACTCCGGCGGGCCCGGCAGCCGGCACGCCCACGGACGGATCGGCTCGGGCGCCGGGACGCTTCACGCCTACGCAGTCTCCGGATCGGTCTCCCTGCTCGCCCGCCCGGCCGCGCCGGCGGACGAACCCGAGGACGACCGGGAGACACCGCAATGAGCGCCGTGTTCAGCCACGGCCGGCTCCGCCTGTACCTGCTGAAGCTCCTGCAGGAGGGGCCGAAGCACGGGTACGAGCTGATCCGGTTGTTGGAGAACAGGTTCTACGGCCTGTACGCCCCGTCGGCCGGCACGATCTATCCGCGACTGGCCCGGATGGAGGCCGATCGGCTCATCACCCACACCGCGACCGGTGGCCGGAAGATCTACGAGATCACCGATGCCGGCCGGGCCGAGCTGCTGGCCCGGCGGGAGGAGCTTGCCGAGCTGGAGAGCGAGATCCACGACTCGGTCGCCGACCTGGCCGCCCTGGCCGAGGAGGTCGAGGAGGGCGTACGGGGCAGCGTGCGCGACCTCAAGCGGGAACTGCGCTCGGCCAAGCAACAGGTGCGCTCACCCCGGGTCGAGGAGTGGCGTCAGATGCGGGACAACTGGCGCACGGCCACCGAGATGTTCCGGCCTCCGCGGGGGCCGGACGAGCCGGCGCAAACGCCGTCGGAGGTCGAGCGCAAGGCCGACGATCTCGCCGCCGATGTCCGCCGGATGGTCGCGAGCGGCCGGGCCACTCCGGAGGACCTGCGCGTCGCCGGTACCGTGCTCGACTCCGTCCGGGCCCAGCTGCGCCACATCCTGCGGGGCTGATCCATACTGAGGGTTGGCTCACAGGAAACTTCCAGCCAATCGCCAGCCCCGCCTCAGCGGGGACGCGGAGGATGGACGACATGGCAATTCGGTCAGGAGCGGTGCATTCCGGGGTCGCCGTGCCTGCCGATGCCCGGCATGAAGGGGCGCAGGCTCGTCCGCGGCTGCTCGTCGTCGAGGATGATCCGAACATCGTCGAGCTGCTGTCGGCGAGTCTGCGCTTTGCCGGCTTCGAGGTGGCCGCGGCGACCAATGGGGCCGAGGCGATCGCGTCGGCTCGGGAGGCGCATCCCGATCTCGTCGTGCTCGACGTGATGCTGCCCGACCTGGACGGCTTCGAGGTGATCCGGCGGATGCGCGACGGTGGCGTCCGCACCCCGGTGGTGTTCCTGACCGCCCGCGATGCCACCGATGACAAGATCCGTGGGCTGACGCTGGGCGGAGACGACTACGTCACCAAACCGTTCAGCCTCGAGGAGCTGACCGCGCGCATCCGGGCCGTCCTTCGCCGTAGCAGCGGTGAGCTCGACAACCGGTCGACGCTGAGCTTCGCGGATCTCGAGCTGGACGAGGAGTCGCACGAGGTACGCCGGGCCGGGATGCTGGTGTCCCTCTCGCCGACCGAGTTCAAGCTGCTGCGATACCTCCTCCTCAATGCCGGACGCGTGCTGTCGAAGGCGCAGATCCTCGACCACGTCTGGCAGTACGACTTCCGCGGCGACGACAGCATCGTGGAGTCGTACATCTCGTACCTGCGCCGCAAGGTGGACACCGTCGACCCGCGGCTGATCCACACGTTGCGCGGCGTCGGGTACGTCCTACGCTTGCCGGCGTGAGTCGCCTATGACCGCGCCGTCGAACGAGCCGGTCATCGAGCCGCTCAACCCGGTCCCCCCGCCCGCGCGATGGTTCACCCGCAATCCGCTGCGGGTGAAGCTGGTCGCCGCCATCCTCGTCCTGGTCGCGCTCGCGCTCGTGGTCATCGGTACCTCCAGCGCGTACGTAATGCGCCGCTACCTCATGGACCGGACCGATGCGCAGCTGCAGGGTGTCGCTCAGTCATTCGAGATCACGAATCTCGGCACCCGGGTCTACCTGCCCAGCGACTACGCCGTCGGCCAACCTGACGACAAGGGTGGTTGGGGCTTCCGCGACCCGGTGACGCACACGTGGGGGGCGCCGGCGATGGATCGCAGCCTCAGCGTGCAGGATCTCCCGAAGGTGTTGACGGACCCGGCATCGATCAACCAGCACTTCGGCGTCCCGTACACGGTCTCGGCTCAGGACAACCGGTATCGCTGGCGGGTCCTCATCACCCAGTCAGGGCCAGACCTGGTGGTGTGGGCGCACAACCTATCCACGGTGGACAGCGCCGTCGACCGGCTGGTCGCGGTCGAGCTCATCTTCGGAGCCGCCGTGCTCATCGCACTGGCGCTCGCCGGCGCGTGGATGGTGCGGGCGAGCCTTCGTCCGTTGGCCCAGATCGAACGGACGGCGGCCGCTATCGCCGGCGGCGACCTCACTCAACGCGTCCCGCCACTCGATCCACGAACCGAACTGGGGCAGCTGTCGACGGCGCTCAACACGATGCTCAGTCAGATCGAAACCCTGTTCAAGGCGCGGGCGGCCTCGGAGGCTCGGGCCCGCAGCTCCGAGGAGCGGATGCGCCAGTTCGTTGCGGACGCCTCACACGAGCTGCGTACCCCGCTCACGACGATCCGGGGCTTCGCCGAGCTCTACCGGCAGGGGGCCGCACCCGACCCGTCCGACGTGCTGCGCCGCATCGAGGACGAGGCGGCCCGAATGGGTCTGCTCGTCGAGGATCTGCTGCTGCTCGCCCGGCTCGACGAGGAGCGGCCGATGCAGTTCGGGCCGGTTCACCTCGCCGAGATCGTGAACGACTCAGCCGAGGCCGCGCGGGCGGTCGCCCCCGAACGCGACATCACCGTCGAGACGGCTGGTCAGGACGAGCTCGTCGTCTCCGGCGACGAAGGGCGGCTGCGGCAGGTGGTCGGCAACCTGGTGACCAACGCGCTGACGCATACGCCGCCGGGAACGCCGATCGCCCTCCGGGTCCGGGCTGAGGACCCTAACGTGGCGGTGATGGAGGTCAGCGACGAGGGTCCGGGTCTGAGCGAGGTTGACGCGAAGCGGGTGTTCGAGCGGTTCTACCGGGTCGACCGCGCACGCACCCGCGGATTCGGGCCCAGACCCGCCGCCGACGGACAAGCGACCGCGACACCGAGCGTCGCCGCCACCGGGACCGGCCTGGGGCTCGCGATCGTGGCCGCCCTCGTGTCGGCCCACCGGGGCTCGGTCGAGATCCAGACGGCACCGGGTCGCGGGGCCACCTTCCGGGTACGGCTACCGGTGGAAGCAGTCTGACGCGGCGGTCGTCGGCACCACCAAGATTCACTAGTCACAGAAAACTTCCAGGTTGGATTCAGGCTTGCCATAGTCCGGAGGGGGAGCGTGGTTGGCATGAGCGAAAACCAGTACGGCCGCGAGAACGAGGTCGGACGGCCGAATCCCGACAACGAGGCGCAGACCGCGGGCGGGACCGACGACGGCCACGCACCGGCAGAGCCACCAACCCCCTCCGGACCGGAGACCCCGCCGCCGTACGGGGAAGCCGCAACGCCGCCGTACGGCGGAGCCGCGACGCCTCCCCCCGGTGAACCCGCGACCCGGCCGCCGTACGGGAGCCCGACGCTCTTCCCGCCACCCGCCGGCCAGCCCTCACCGTGGGCACCCACGTCGTCCTTCCCCCCCGGCTCCCCGGCATGGCATCCGCAACCCGCCCAGCCGGCGTGGCGTAGGAACGGCTGGCGGCGCTGGGCTGCCGGGGGCGCGGCCGGTCTGGTCCTCGCGCTCGCCGTCGGCGGTGTCGGCGGGTACGTCGGGTACGCCTTGCACGGCGACAACTCCTCGCCGTTCCAGTCCGCGGTCTCGTCAAACGGCAACGCACCGGTGGTGGACCGTTCGTCGCTGGCGTCGATCGCGGCGAGTGTGCAGCCGACCGTTGTCGTCATCGACACCGGCAACGCCGAGGGGTCGGGCGTGATCATCACCTCTGACGGCTACATCGTGACCAACAACCATGTTGTCGCGGCCGGAAACGGCACGACGGTTCAGGTCACCTTCAACAGCGGCAAGAAGGTCCAGGCCAGGGTCGTCGGTACCGACCCCAAGACGGATCTGGCCGTCGTCAAGGCCGATGTCACCGGCCTCACCCCCGCGACATGGGGCAACAGCGACAACGTCAACGTGGGCGACACGGTGCTGGCGATCGGTAGCCCGCTCGGCCTACAGGGCTCGGTGACGGCGGGCATCGTGAGCGCGCTGCACCGCACCATCCAGGTCGGCGGCGAACAGCAGAACCAGTTCGAGGCGCCGACCGCGGCGACGACGATCGGTGACGCCATCCAGACCGACGCTCCGATCAACCCGGGCAACTCCGGTGGTGCGCTGGTCAATACCGAAGGCAAGGTCATCGGCATCAACAGCGCCATCGCGACCGGCGGGTCCGGCTCGGGCGGCAACATCGGCGTCGGCTTCGCCATCTCGTCGAACAAAGCCAGGGCCGTGGCGGAGCAGCTCATCAAGGGTGGGAAGGTCAGCCACCCGTACCTGGGGGTTTCGGTCGGTGACGCGCCGAATGGCGGCGCCCAGGTGCAACGGGTCGTCTCCGGTGGTCCGGCCGCCAAGGCGGGCCTGCAGACCGGAAGCGTGATCACCAAGGTCAACAACACGAACATCGCCAACAGTGAGGATCTCGTTGGCGCCGTTCAGGCCAGCTCCGTCGGCTCAAAACTGAAGCTGGCCGTTACCCGCAACGGCTCCGACCAGACGATCACCGTGACCGTCGGCGAGGCCCCGTAAGGCCTGGGTCCACTCTCCTCCACCCAGGTAGGCCGGTGGGCGGCGCGAAAGCGTCGCCCATTGGCGTCTGGGAGCCGCGTGCACGGGAGGCGTGACCCCACCTCAGACACGCGCGAGCGGAGCGGGCGCAACGTTGCTACGCCCAGTCGAGGGTACGGGCGACCGCCTTACGCCACCGCGCGTAGCCGGACTCACGCTCGTCTGCGGACATCTGAGGCATCATCGTGAGATCGGCCCGCCAGTTGGCCCGCAACGTGTCGAGATCCGGCCAGAAGCCGACCGCCAGTCCGGCGGCGTAGGCGGCACCGAGACAGGTCGTCTCCGTCACCTGTGGACGGACGACCGGCAGGTCCAGTACGTCGGCCTGGATCCGCAAGAGCATCTGGCTCGCGGTCATGCCACCGTCCACTTTGAGCGTCGCCGGCGCCAACCCCGAATCCGTACGCATCGCGTCGGCCACTTCCCGTACCTGCCACGCGGTTGCCTCGAGTGCGGCCCGGGCGATGTGTGCCCGGGTCACGTATCCGGTGAGTCCGGCGATGATCCCGCGAGCGTCCGAACGCCAGTGTGGGGCGAACAGTCCGGAGAAGGCGGGCACGATGACAGCGCCGCCGGTGTCCGCCACCGAGGCGGCGAGCTCGTCCACATCGGAGGCTCGTCCGATGAGATGCAGGTTGTCGCGTAACCACTGGATCAATGAGCCGGCTACCGCGATGGAGCCTTCCAGGGCGTACACCGGGGACAACCCCTCGAGCTGGTAGCCGACGGTCGTGATGAGTCCGGCCTTGCTGAGCGTTGGTGTGGTGCCCGTGTTCGTGAGCAGGAAGGCACCCGTCCCGTACGTGCACTTGGCCTCGCCCGGGTCGAAGCAGACCTGGCCGAACAGGGCGGCCTGCTGGTCGCCGAGTGCGCCGCCCACCGGAACGCCGTGCAGAGGACCTCGCGCCTCGCCGTACACCACTGAGGAGGGACAGATCCGGGGGAGGACGTCACGTGGTACCCCGATCGCGTCGAGCAGTCCGTCATCCCAGTCCACAGTGGATAGATCCATGAGCATCGTCCGGCTGGCGTTGGTCACGTCGGTGACGTGTTGGCCGGTGAGGTTCCAGATCAGCCAGGTGTCCATGGTGCCGAACAGGATCTCGCCCCCCTCGGCGCGGCGGCGAAGCTCTGGATCCGCGTCGAGCAGCCAGCGGATCTTCGGTCCGGAGAAGTACGTGGCGAGCGGGAGGCCGGTCTGGCGACGGAACCGGTCCTGGCCACCGTCGCGGGCCAGTTTGGCGACGAGGCCGTCGGTCCGCGTGTCCTGCCATACGACCGCGTTGTGGACCGGCTCACCCGTCCGGCGATCCCACAGCACGGTCGTCTCGCGCTGGTTGGTGATGCCGATCGCCGCCAGGTCGGCCCGGGCGATGCCGGCGCGTTCCAACGCGTTCGTCACGCACGACTGCACGTTGAGCCAGATCTCGGCCGGATCGTGCTCGACCCAGCCCGGCCGCGGGTAGATCTGCCGGTGCTCGCGCTGATCGACGGCGATGATGCGTCCCGTCTCATCGAAGACCATGCAGCGCGACGAGGTCGTGCCCTGGTCGATGGCGGCGATGAAGGTCACCCGACCAGTGTGCGGGTCGTCACGTTCGTGCTGGCAGTTGGGTCGATCGGAGTCCGCTATGGCGGACGTGGGACTCCCCAGCCGGCCGGCAGCACGATCATGGACTGCGGACTCGCGTGCGGTGGTGTGCGGCTCTTAGAGTGCCTGCTGAGTCCGAATCCTGGGCGATGACGTGAGCGCGAGGAGCGAGCACAGGCGAGCCCCGTAGCTTGCGAACGATCCTTAGCGGGAGGGCGCTCGCGTGTCGGTGGTGGAAACCCGGATCAGTCTGTGGGAGGCGCTCGCCGGGCGTGTACCGGGTGTCCCGACGGGCCCGGCCGACGCCGGCGTCTGGACGGCTGTCGCCGACCGGATCAATCCGGCCAAGGCCCGTCCTGTGCTGCGGGCCGGCATCGAGGAGTCGAACCTCGTCAGTGCGCGTGGTGTCCCGTACACGATGCTGCGCTCGCCCGACCCGCGGGCGGCCTGCTATCTGCGGCTGACTCCGGCCGAGGTGGAGCTGGCCCGGCTCATGGACGGCAGCCGTACGCTCGCCCGTCTGGTCGCCGAGTTCGCCCGCATCTCCGGCCGGCTGGCGCCTGATCAGGTCCGGCGGGTCGTGGCCGATCTGGCCGGGAATCGGATGCTGGAGGAGCTGCCGCTCGACGTTTTCCGGCCGCTGCGGCGCATCCGCCGGAGGCCGTGGCCGGTGCGGTTCGGCCGGGTGCTGCTCGCGTTCGTCCAGGGGCGCCGGGTCGTCCTCGCAAACGTCGACCCTCTCGTCGGCCTCCTCTACAAGGCCGGCGGACGGCTGCTCTTCACCCGTGTCGCCGCGAGCCTGCTCGGAGTGGTCGCGGTCGTCGGTCTGGTCTCGTTCGGCTGGCAGTGGTGGGCCGGCGCCCAGTCGGTCTTCCTCACCTCCGACTCGTACGCCATCGGCGCCGCCGTCCTGCTGGGACTCAACATCGTGGCGCTGGCGTGCCACGAGGTCGGCCATGCGCTCGCCGCCAAGCACGCCGGGCGCCGGGTCCCCTCGGCTGGCTTCCTTGTCTATTTTGGAATCCCGTCGGTCTTCGTCGACACGACGGACGTCTGGATGGCCGGACGGCGGGCCCGCCTGCTCACGACCGCCTCCGGACCGGCGGCGGGTCTGGTGCTGGCCGGCGCATCGGCGCTGGTCGGCCTGGCGGTGCCCGAGGCGGCGCCGTGGTGCTTCAAGCTCTCCTTCGCCTGGTACGTCAACGCGCTGTTCAACCTCAACCCGTTCCTGGCGCTGGACGGCTACTACCTGCTGATGGACTGGCTGGAACTGCCCAACCTGCGCGCCCGCGGCCTGGCATGGGTGATCGCGCGGATAAGGCGTCGGCCACCTACCTGGCGGATGCTCGACCGCGAGGGTCGGCTCGTTGCCCTGTACGGGTGCCTCGCTCTTGCGTGGATCGCCATCGCCCTCAACATCGGCTACCGGGTCTACGTCGACCGGGTGGCCGGCCTCACCGTCGGCCTGTGGCGCTCCGGATGGGCCGCCCACGTGCTGCTCGTCGCGGTCGTAGGCGCGCTGGCCTCGCCCGTCGTCTACCTGGCCGCGGGCTTCGTCGCCCGACGTGGGCGGCGGCTTCGACTGCGGCTCGTGCAGCGGCGTGTGTGGACCGACCTTCCCCGCCGCATCGACGCTCTGCGTGCCTCGGCGCTGCGGGACCTGCCGGCGACGACCCTTTCCGGACTCGCCGGACGAGCCCGGTGGCTACATCCGCGTACGGGTGGGCAACTCGTCTTCGGCGGGGCCGCCCAGTCCAACGTATACGTCGTTATCGATGGAGCGCTCGAAGGTCGGGCCGCCGACGACCCGGTCGGGACGGTCCGCGAGCGAGTCGGGGCCGGCGGCGTGGTCGGGTTGGCTCAGGCGTTGACCGGGGCCGCCTCGCCACTGGACTGGTACAGCGCGGGGACCATCCTGCTCGCGGTTCCCTCGTCCGCGGTGGCGGCCGTGCTCGGGCCAGCCGCCGGCGGCCTGGCCAACGCCCATGGCTCGACCGGCGAGGCCGAGGCGGCTCTGGTCGCCTCGCCCGGCCTCGCCGGCATGTCCGGGGACGACATTCTGGGACTTGCCACCGTCGCGATCCCCATCTGGCTCGCCGCTGGCTCGAGCATCGTGTTGAACGGGCCAGACGATGTACTCGTGATCGCGTCCGGCGTCATCGCGCTGCCGGACGGCCGGGAGCTCGGCGCAGGCACGATGATCGGACCGTCCGGTGTGGAGCGTCCACCGCCGATCGCCGTGGCCCGCACACCGGTGCGCATGTTCAGGGTTCCCGCGGCGAGCGGCCTGCCGCTGCTGGTGGGAGCCACGGCCGGCTCGGGAGACAGTCCCGCGCCGGCGCGGGCCGGACGCGCGCCGGTCTCTGGCGCGCATCCGCACGTGACGTACCCCCCACTCACCATCCCGCCGGGCCCGCCACCGTCCAATGTGGATGACAAGCAGGACGGCCGGTTCGAGCGGAGACTCGGGTGGCTGTTGGTTCTGGCCCTGTTGCTCGCGTTGGTCTTCACCGGCGCCAACATCGCCGCGAGTGGGCTCGCCTGGGCCGAGATGCCCAGCGACAAGGCGCTCCTGCACGCCGACCACGGCCCGACGTCGGCCGTCGTGAATGGACAGACGATCGGGCTCGACGAGGGACAGGATGTCTACATCGGAGAGTCCGACTCGGTCTCCGTGCCGCCGCGTTCGCGGGCGACCGTGACCTACCACGGCGGGGCCGTTTCGGTGTTGTGCGCGGGTACGCGGGTGTCGATGGGACCGCTCTCCAGCGCTGGACACCCGGTCGCGCCGGCGGCCAGGTTCAGCCTCACGGTCGGACTGGCCGTCACCGATACCGGCTCGACATCGCCGGCCTTCGAGCCGCTGGCCGCGTCGGTCGACCTGCCTGGAGGCGCTGTGGTCAACGATGGTGCGGCCTGGTTCGCCGCGTCCACGGCCGGGGTCAACCTCTCCAGCGGCAAGGCGACGTACGCAGGCAGTGCCTTGACCGAAACGCGCGAGCGGCTCGGGTGCGGCGACGGTACCTACATCGCGCGGCCGGTCATTCCGCGGGCGACGACTTCTGCGCCGGACGAGACGACCGCCGCGCTTACACCTGCGCCAACTCTGACTATGACGCCGACTGCGACACCACGGCGGACGACGCCGACCACGACCCGCACCACTACCACCACACGCCCACCGCAGCCCACCTCCGACTTCACCGGTTCGCTGGGACTTTTTCAAGGCTCAACGCACTCCCGTGCGATCGACCGCCGAGGCGGGGTAGCCGATGTCAAAGCGACGAAGGTAGCGCTGTCCAACGCCTGTCCAACGATCATCATCGGTTAGGAGTGCGTCCGTGCTGTGTTGGTTCTGTGCGAAGGCGGCCCGCGCGTCGTGCCGCTTCTGTGGCCGTGGCACGTGCGAAGACCACTCCAAGTTCGGCCCGTTCGTGCTGGAGGTCCACCGAAGTGCTTCCCGCAACCGCACCGAGGCTCTCGTCGTCGAGGATGCGGTCCACTGTGGAACATGCAAGCCGCGTCCACAGCCCGTACCCATGCCCGAGCTCGACTAGATGCCCGAGAGATCGTTTCCGTACGAGTCACTAGTCAGAGAGCCTGTGGCAAGGTCTCGGTTCTGCAAGGGCAAGACGCCTCGGGGAAGCCCATTGGCGGCAGTGCCGGCCGCCCATCGTATCCAGATGCTCGGAATGGACGGCAAGATCGCCGTCAGGGCATCTCAAGCGCCGCCACGCATCATCGGGTTGATCGGTCCGGTCGTCCTGGCAAGCGGCGTCGCGGCCGATGCGACACCTACACCGATCGAGACGATCGGCCACGCCGGTGGCGGCCACGAGTCGGTACAGACGATGGGCGGCTCGCCCCGGTAGGCATTGGATTTGTCGGTGACCGGTAGGGTGCGACCTGTGCCAGCCATCATCGAGGTCGCCGAGATTCGGAAGTCATACGGCGACACCAAGGCCGTTGACGGAGTCTCCTTCGGCGTCGACCAGGGCGAGTTCTTCGGCATCCTCGGGCCCAACGGCGCTGGCAAGACCACGACCCTGGAGATCATCGAGGGTCTGCGCAAGCCCGATAGCGGTCAGGTGCTGCTGCTCGGCGAGCCGCCATGGCCACGCAATCCCAAGCTGTTGCCCCGCATCGGCGTCCAGTTGCAGGCATCCAGCTTCTTCGAACGGCTGACCACCCGGGAGCAGATCCGAACCTGGGCGTCGCTCTACGACGTGCCGCCGCGTCAGGCGGACGAGATGCTGGAGGTGGTCGGGCTCTCCGACAAGGCCGATGCGCGGACCGAGCAGCTCTCGGGCGGTCAGGCTCAGCGCCTGTCCATCGCGTGCGCCCTGGCGCACAATCCGGACGTCGTCTTCCTCGACGAGCCGACGTCGGGCCTGGATCCGCAGGCCCGGCGAAACCTGTGGGACGTGCTGGGTGGCCTCAATTCCCAGGGCCGCACTGTGATCCTCACCACGCACTACCTCGACGAGGCGGAGGTGCTCTGCGACCGCGTGGCCATCATGGACAGTGGCCGGATCCTGCAGATCGGGCCGCCCGCCACGCTCGTCCGGGGTCTCGATGCGCCGACCCGCATCTCCGTCGAGAGTGGAGCGATCGGTGAGGCGGACGCCCGGAGGATGTTCGCCGGTGACGAGGTGAGCGACGACGGCGTGTCCCTCACCGTGGCTACCCGATCACCGTCCACTGTGCTCTCCGAACTCGCCGACCGCGATGCCTTACGTGGCCTGGCCGTACGTGGCGCCACGCTCGAAGATGTCTTTCTCAACCTGACCGGGCGGGAGTATCGAGAATGACGGGCCTGCGAAGTCTGTCACGCGCCATGGCGCTCGGCTTCTTCCGGGACCGTACGGCACTCTTCTTCACCGTGCTGTTCCCTCTCATGTTCCTCGTCCTCTTCGGTGGGATCTTCGGTAACCAGACGGCACCACGGGTGCACGTGCTGCAGATCGGCGCGGTCTCCCTGCTCGACCAGATTCCGGCCGAGCAGCGGGGCCAGCTCGACCAGGTGCTCGAATTGACGCCGGACAGCAACCGCGATGACGCGCTCGCGCAGGTACGCCGGGGCGACGTGGACGCCGCCGTCGAGCAGGACGGGCGAGCCATCGTGCTGCACTACTCCGCGGCCGACCAGGTGAAGGCCGGCACCGTTCAAGGGCTGTTCAACTCCCTTGTGGACGGTGGCAACCTGGTCGTCGCTCACGTTTCACCGGCGTTCACCCTGCGCCCCGCACAGGTCGAGGACGAGTCGCTCAAGACGATCCAGTACATCACACCGGGCCTGCTCGGCTGGGCGATCGCGACCGGCGCCACCTTCGGCGCCGCGCTGACTCTGGTGACATGGCGGCAGAAGAAGATCCTGCGCCGGCTACGCCTCGCGCCTGTGCGGACCACCTCCATCATCAGCGCCCGGGTCGGCGTCAGCATCCTCATCGCCCTCGTTCAGATGGCCATATTCATCGGGGTCGCGTCCATCCCGTACTTCGGGCTGCGACTGTCGGCGTACTGGTGGATGGCGATCCCGCTCATCATCGCCGGCACGCTCGCGTTCCTCGCCATCGGTCTGCTGGCCGGTTCGTTCGCCAAGACGCCGGAGGCCGGGAGCGCGGTCGCCAACCTCATCGTCCTGCCGATGGCGTTCCTCTCGGGCGCGTTCTTCCCGTTGCAGGGGGCACCCGGCTGGCTGCAGAGCATCTCCAAGGCCCTACCGCTGCGACATCTGGTCGACGGCATGCAGGCCGTCATGGTTCGCGGCCAGGGTCCGGCGAGTGTCGTGCCCCAACTGAGCATCCTGCTCGCCTTCGCCGTCGTGGTGGCCGTCATCGCCGGGACGCTGTTCCGATGGGACGACGCCTGAGCCGGCCCGAGCTCCTCGACGCGGCCCGCGATCTCGTGCTCCCGCGGCTCGCCGCGCCGGGTCGGGTGCTGGTCGGTATCGCCGGTGCGCCCGGCGCGGGAAAGTCCACCCTCGCTCAGGCGCTGGCCGCCGAGTTCGCCACGACCGGAGACGACGGCACCGGTGTACCGGCGGCGGTAGCCGTACCGATGGACGGGTTTCACTTATCCAATGTGGAGCTTGCTCGGCTGGGGCTCGCGGACCGCAAGGGAGCTCCGGAGACGTTCGACGCTGACGGTTTCGTCCAGCTGCTTCGGCGGATAAGGGCCGGCGAGGAGCTGGTGTACGCACCCGCGTACAGCCGGGTCGTGCACGAGTCCGTCGGGGGGGTCATCCCGGTGTACGGCCCGACCCGGCTCGTCATCGCCGAGGGAAACTACCTCCTCGTGCCGGACCGGCCGTGGGGGACTCTGCGCGAACTGTTCGACCTCACCATCTATGTGGAGGCGCCATCGCGTAAGCGGGTGGCGGGGCTGATCCGTCGTCAGGTCTCGTTCGGCCTCCCCGAACCGGACGCGCTGGACTGGGTCTACCGCAGCGACGAAGCGAACGCGAGAGTCGTCGAGGCGAGCCGCCCGTACGCCGACGTCGTGTTGCGCCGGAGCTGACGTGTAAGCCGGCATTCCCGCGAAGCCCAACGCCTGCGGGTGGAGCTGGAGGACGACAAACGACTGGCCGAGGTCGGCGATATCAAGGCGCTCGACTACGTACGGTTCGAGCGAGGACTGACGGCGCGCATTGACGACCCGGAGGCGGGGGCGAAGCGGGCCGGAATGCGCCAATGATCAGGGGTCGGCTTGGTGAGCACGCGGCTGACGAATGGGCACGGCTCGGCGAGCACCTTGCCGTGAAACGGGAGATCTTTCGGGTGCGCGCCCGCCGAGACCGTCGTCGCGTACATCATCGTGGCGGGGCGGCGGCACGAGACGGTATCCCACGCCTCGCACGGCCAGAATCATCTGGGGGTCGTCCCGATCATCGCCAAGCCGCTGACGAAGCCGTTGAACATGCACGGTGACAGTGTTCGAGCCGGGCTGTCCGCCCCATACAGCCTCAAGTATCTGTTGACGGCTGACAACGCGCCCAGCGTTTGCCATGAACATCTGCAGGAGCCGAAGCTCTCTCATCGGCATCCGGACAACGTCTCCGTGCAGCCTGACCTCAAGCAAGCCCGGGTCAAGCCGCAGCGCCCCACACTCCAGGACAGGCTGAAGCGCGGTTACGCCGTCGGGACGGATGGAGCGCAGGATCGGCATGAGTTCACGTAGCCGGTAGGGTCGTGCGACGCAAGCGGTCGCTCCAGCTCTAAGAGCCGCGGCGGCCGCCGGACCGTCATCGTCCCCGACGCCGACGACGACCGGTATGGCCGTCCGGGCTGACAGTGCCCTGGCCAGCGCAGCCCCGCCAAGCTCAGGCAGCGATGCGGCCGCCAACACCGCGTCAGGATGCTCTGCGCCCGCCGCAATTAGCGCCTGCGCACCGTCACGGCATACCACCGCCGTGATCTGGTGTTCTGTCAACATTTCCTGCACAGCGGTCGCCTGCGCTTCGTCCGACTCCGCCACGAGTAGCAGGAATCCAGCGCGGGGGTTTGTCGACGGCATCTCCCACGAGGGCCGCACCCCTGGCGTCATCGGCGTCAGCACTGAGGTCACAGGCTTTGTCGACTTCCTGTTTCCAGACATTATCCAAAGCGACCGGTGATGTAGTCCTCGGTGCGCTTTTGTGTGGGATTGGTGAACATCTTGGGTGTGGTGTCGTACTCCACGAGTCGTCCGTGTCGCACGCCCTTGTCATCGACCTCTGCGGTGAAGAACGCCGTTCGGTTGCTCACGCGTGCCGCCTGCTGCATGTTGTGCGTGACGATCACGATCGTGTATTCGAATGCCAGCTCGTACATCAGGTCTTCGATCGCCGACGTGGCGATCGGGTCGAGTGCCGAACACGGTTCGTCCATCAGGATCACTTCGGGCTTCACCGCGATTGCCCGAGCGATGCACAGCCGCTGCTGCTGGCCACCGGAGAGGGCCAGACCGCTCTGCTTCAGCTTGCCCTTGACCTCGTCCCAGAGCGCAGCACCTCGCAGGGCCTGCTCGACCATATCGTCCATGTTGCCTTTGATGTTGTTGATTCGCAGTCCATAGGCAACGTTCTCGTAAATTGACTTCGGGAAAGGATTCGGCTTCTGGAACACCATGCCTATGCGGCGGCGTACCTGTATCGGATCTACCTCGGGCGCATACAGGTCGGTTCCGTGAAACAAAACCCGACCCGCCACCCGTGCGCCTGGGATGAGATCATTCATTCTGTTCAGCGAACGCAACACAGTGGATTTGCCGCACCCCGACGGGCCGATAAGAGCTGTGATCTCGTTCTTGCCAATCGTCATCGTCGTCCCCCGAACGGCCTCGTAGTCGCCGTAGAAGACGCTGACGTTGCTAAGGTTGAAGACCTCCTTGGCCGGCGACGGTGCCGGCGGACCCGAGCCGACACGCCCGCGTCCTACCTCGGGAGCGCCGACCGTAACGCTCGCGCGCTCACTCACGTTAGTCATGTTCACCTCAGTCGGATTGCTCTTGTCGGTCATGAGAGTCAGCGTTCCTTGATTGCGAATCGAGCAGCGAAGAGTCGGCCGATCAGGGTCACGACCAGGACGATGACGACAAGTGTCAGGGCTGCTCCCCAGGCTCGATCCACTGCCGCGTCGTAGGGCTGTGCCGCATTCGAAAAGATCTGTGCCGGCAGCGCCGTGTTGGCGCCGAACAGACTCCAGTTGGGGCGGATTGTCGTTCCGATAACAAGGAAGATGGCGGCGGTCTCGCCGGCAGCCCGAGCGATGGCGAGCAACGCACCGCTCACAATGCCGGACAGCGCAGCGGGTATTACGACAGTGAGTGTCGTTCGCCACTTTCGTGCACCGAGCGCCGAGCTGGCTTGCCGCAACTCGTCTGGTACGAGTCGCAGCATCTCCTCGCTAGCGCGGATGACGACGGGCAACATGAGACACGCGAGTGACAGGCCAGCGGCGAGGCCGTTCTGCTCCTTGGTGACTAGTACGACGGCAAGGTAGATGAACAAGCCCATGACAATCGACGGCACGCCCGTCATAACGTCGGCCATCGTGCGGATGGTGCGTGCGAGGAGGCTCTGCTTGCCATACTCGTTGAGGTAGATCGCGCCCAGGACACCCAAGGGAATAGCGAGGAGCGCCGCAAGGGCCGTGATAATCAAAGTTCCCACGATGGCGGGTCCCATGCCGCCGCCCGCCGTTGAAGGCTGCCGTGGCGTCCGCTCCGTCAGGAAGCCCCAACTCATGATGTGGGAGCCCTTGGCGATGACGTATGACGTGACGAGCCCGAGCGGGACAACGGCGACTAACACCGAAGCCCAGATGCCGACCCGTACCAACCGATCCGTGATACGACGACGCCCGGAAAGCTGGCCGCGGCGGAGCGCCGCCGGCACCGCGGTCGCGATCTGGTCGGGCACAGCCGTCACGAAGCCGCTCCCTTCAGACGGATCTCCGCGCGCCGGACGATCAGGCGTGCACCGTAGTTGATGACCACAGTAATCGCGAAGAGAACCACGCCGCACGCGATGAGCGCCGACCGCCCGGGATCGACACCGGGGTCGCCGAAGTTCAAAGCGATTTCTGCCGGGAGCGTGTTGCCGCTCGCGAACAGGTTCGGGACGATCTGTGTTGCCGCACCTACGGTCAGAGCAACGGCGATCGTCTCGCCCATCGCGCGCCCAAGGCCGAGCATCACTGCTCCTACCATCCCGCCGAAGCTGTGCGGAAACACCGCACCCTTGATCATCTCCCATCTCGTCGCGCCGAGTGCGAGCGCGGCTTGTTTGTCCTCGGTGGGGACGGTCGCGAACACCTCGCGGGTGATCGAGGTGATGATGGGGATGATCATGATTGCGACGATGATGCCTGCAGTCATGAACGTTCGACCGCTGCTCACGGGTTCGCCAAAAAGGCTGCCAAGCACCGGTATGCCGCCGAGCACGTTGTGGACGCCCCCGTACACCTTCACCAGGAACGGTGCGACGACGATGATGCCCCACAGACCGAAGACGACGGACGGGATAGCAGCCAGCAGATCGATCACTGTGACGACCGTACCCCGCAGCCTGCGCGGGGCAAGCTCGGTCAGAAATAGCGCAATGCCGATGGAGATGGGCACCGCGATGAGCACACTGACGAGGGCGACGATTCCAGTGCCGTAGATGAACGCGAGCGCCCCGAACTGTGGGCCGAGAGGGCCGTCACCATCGGGGTCATTCGGCACCCAGTTCGGACTGGTAAAGAAACGGAAGCCGGAGTACCGCAGTGCCGGCAGGGCCTGATTCAGAGTGGTGACAAGGATGAGCGCGAGGATCGCCAACACGAGGAGGCCGGCTATGAGCGTTACCAACCAGAACGCGCGATCAGAAAGCCTTCCGATTCCCCGTTGTGTCAGCCTTGTCGTGTCTGGCCTCTCCGAGGTCTGCGTGGTCACCTCTTGCTCCCGCAGGTAGTGGGCCGCCCAAGGGCGGGACCGAGCAGATCCCATCCTTGGGCGGCACCAGCCGTTGACAAGACGTTACTGACCCTGGACCTTGTCGAGCTGTACCAGGGCCTTCTGCTGCAACGTATCTGGCAGCTTCGCGTACCCGACGCCGTTGGCGAACTGCTGACCGTCCGTGAGCAGCCACTTCACGAATCCCTTGACCGCTTGGGCCTTCGCCGCGTCCGAGTAGGTGGGCCGCAGCAGGAGATACGTCGGCGACGTGATCGGGTAGGAGGCCGCGCCGGGCGCGTTGATTGGGTTGTAGGTGCCGTCGTCGTTGACCGTGGCGCCCGCCAGAGCAGCCGAGGCGCCATCGAGCGTCGCGTCGACGAACTGCCCGGCCTTGTTCTTGATCGTCGCGGTCACCAGACCGGCCGCCTTGGCGTCGGCGTAGTCGACGTAGCCGACGGCACCGTCGCTCTGCTTGACGAGTTGGGCCACTCCGGTGTTCTTGGCTCCCGCTTGGGTATCCGCCGGCCACGCCACCGTGTCGCCGGCGCCGAGCGTCCACGCGGAACCCCCGGCGGCAACGAGGAACTTCGTGAAGTTGCTGGTTGTGCCAGAGCCGTCGGACCGGTGCACGACCACGATGGGCTTGTTGGGCAGGGTCACGCCGGCATTGTCCGCGGCGATGGCCGGGTCGTTCCAGGTCTTCACCGTACGACTAAAGATCTTGGCCAAGGTCTCGCCGCTGAGCTTCAGCCCGGTCACCCCGGAAAGGTTGTACGACACGGTGATGGGAGCCGCTACGGTCGGTACGTAGATGTACGAGCCGGGTGCCGGACCGTCAGTCGGCTTGACCGTGCTGTCGGTTCCCGCGAAGTCGGTGATGCCCGATCCGAACTCCTTCTTCCCGGTACCGGAGCCGACGGAATTGTACGTGATGTCGACGTTCGGAGCGACCTTTGCAAACTCGTCAAGGGCCTTCTGATAGAAGTTGTTGGGGAAGCTGGCGCCGGAAGCCTTGAGCGTGCCGGTCAAGTTTGCGTACGCGTTGGACCCGCCCGACGAGCTGGAGGAGTCCGGCGTGTTCGAGCCGGAGGAGCAGCCCGCTACGGTCAGTACGGCAAGCGCGGCGCCGGCGATGCCGGCCACGATGCGGCGTGAAAGCACGGTGCGAGTCACCTCTGAAAGCCTCTCTGTAGGAAGTCAGGGCTGAGGACGCCCGACACCCGCGAAGCTGCCAGTCGGAGGTAGCCGGATCACTGGGCACACATGAACAGATGGTGAACAACGGAGGCAGACATGGCGACGAGTAATACGAGGCTAACGCCCGATGTGTGAACGGATCACGTGATGTGATGCATGTTGCGCGTGGTGCACGTGTTGACGGCAAGCGTCCGAGGTGCGCGTGGCCTATCCGTACCGAGGTGGTGCGAGACGGTCGGCCCCGAGACGTCGACGTCGTCGGTAATGTCACAGACACAGATCTCACCGTCACGCGCGGACGTAATCCGTGACAGCAGTCGCAACCGGATCGGGTCACCTAGTGCCTTGACATGCGGGCCAGGTCGGCCGCCTGGTCCGGATCCAGGGACGTTTTCGCGATCGACGGGCAGCAGACCTCCCCGCCGGCGTCCGGCACCATGAGACGTATCCGAGATCCGACCAGGCGACTCGAAGATCCAACAGAATATCGGATTCATTCGATGCGGTGCGCGTTCTCGATATTCTCTTGGATCTTGCCGCGGACCACGGCGCGAATCGGCCGTCCGTCCGGTGGAGCGGCGGCTGGCTCAGGCGGGAGCCATTCCGCCGGGGTGCATCCCGCGGAGCTCCGCGGCACGCGGATCGTGGGTCAGCCGTCGCAGTTCGAAGGCGAGCACGATGTCGGTGATGCCGCGGGTAAGGGCGATCGCGCCGACGAAGACGATGAGGAGGGCGACCGAGCGGCCGAAGCTGCCGGCCGCCCAGAAGCCGAGAGACACCTCCACTATGCCGATGACGAGGCCGAGCCACCAGGCGTCGTTGACGTCCTTCGTAGCGAACGCGAGGAAGATGTCGAGTATCCCCTTGAACAGCAGGTACCAACCGACGAAGGCCGCCAACATCGCGAACGTGTCGCCAGGGTGGAAGAAGATGATCACTCCGGTGATGACGAAGACGGCGCCGAGGATCGCGTGCAGCCACCGCCATCCAGGGGCGACCAACCCATTGAACAGCTCGGCCAGGCCCGCCAGCACGACGACGATCCCGGCGAGCACGCTGACCGCGGTCACCGAGCGCAGGTCGAACCGGAGCACCACCCACGCAATGACGAACCACGCGAAACCGCTGATGAGATAGAGCCACCACGGAGCGGCCATCCTGGCGCCCCGGCGAACGGCGTACATAC
>JBKPDY010000027.1:0-7434 GCA_046728155.1 Actinomycetota bacterium | reverse complement strand
TCAACCAGCCCCAGGCCGAACGCCTCCTCGAAGCTGCCGTCCCGGGGCACCGGTTGAGCCGCCCACACCGTCCCGAAGAGCCTGGAGACCGTCGTCTCGGCGTCGAGTGCTGCGAAGCCGAACCCAGAGCGGGTGAGCGCGTCGAGTATCTGTCGGTAGTACCGCCGCTCCGACCGTACCGGCACATCGAAGAGTGCCTCTTGGATGAAGCTGGAGGAGCGCCGCGCGCGCCGCGGTCGAGCTCGCGTCCCGGGCACCGCTCACGTGTCCGCGTCGAGCCGGGGTCGCAGGGCGAGCGAACGCAGGGCCGACTGAGCCCCGCGGTGCCCCGCCTCGGACAGGCGAAGTCGCGTCGTCTGCCCTGATCCACTCGTCTGGTTCACCAGGGACCATAGCTCACACCGCCGGACGAGCAGCCAGACCGCCCGGCCCACGTCGCGATCGCCCGGTGGGTTTCCGTTGCCGGTGTCACGCCAGCCCGACCCGGCCATGATCTCCGCCACCTCGCGGACGAGTTCGCGCAGCTCGACGACGCCGCGGGCGCCGAGCAACAGCATCAGGGCGGCCTCCTGCGCAGCGCTGTCGAACTCGGATCCGTCGATGAGGTTTTCCGTCACGAGCCGCCACTGGGTGTACGGATCGTGCAACAACACTCGACCACGGGTACCGAGGACGAGCCGGCGGGCCGAGCGTCGCAGCACACCGGCGTGCTGCAGCATCGAACGTAGTTCGAGTAGTTGCCAGATCTCGGACTCGGCACGCGGGGACCGCTCGGCCATATCCCACCAGCCGAACCGCTCGGCCGCCTCCTGGACGATCTTGCGCGACAGGTTACCGCCGACGGTCAACGGTACGCCCGGACTATCGCCGGACCGTCCGGCCGCTATCTCGAGCAGCCACTGCATCGGTGCCATCCGGTCGCCGAGGTCCCGAGGTGGCGACGGCTCCCGGGCGAGGTCGCCCACGATCGTCGCCACCAGGCTGCGCCTCGACTGGCCGCCCGAGTCGGCCCACGTCTCGATGCGTTCCGCGTTGACCCGCTCAAGCAGCGGCGGCCCGTCCGGTCGTTTCATGGTGAGCTGATGGCGCGCCAGCCTCATCTGGGTCGCTCGCCAACCGCGAGCGCCAGGTCGGATCTCTCCGGCGGCGAGTGCGAGTTCCAACGTGGCGGCGATACGCTCGTATGCCTGGATCTCCTCCATTCCCATGATCTCGCCCCACTCGAGTTCCGGCAGGTCGGGCGGAAGGATGCCTGACGTGTCCATGGCCCTGGTGCCGGCCCGCACCCCGGCCGGTTGACCCCGCTCCCGGTACGTACGCAGAATCTCGGATGTCTGCGACGAGGCCGCGATCGCGGCGTACCGGTCCATCTCGGCCAGTTCGAGAAACGCGGCCAGCGCCGCGGCGGTTTGCTGCGGCTCCTCGGCTTCGGCGAGACCGAACCACAGGTAGGTCTGCAGGTTGTGTTGAGTCAGTTCGGCCAATCCGCCGGCACGGAGCAGCGCGTCCAGGGCGTGCTCGACCACCCGCGCGGCCTCCGGGTCGGTTCGCCGCAGCCGTTGCAGGATCTTCGGAACGAGAGGGTCGCTCACCACCCGCCCACGGTATCGACACCCGGCGACCCTGAGAGCACCCGCCGGCGCGCCAGCGTGTCGGGCGTCGCTCGAGGTCGGCGTCAGCACGCACGCCGATCGACAATTTTCGTTGGCAAGCTGTCCAGGCGAACGGCCAACACCTAGTACCGTGTCGAGGCGTGGCGGACCTGGAGCAGGCGGCGACGTGGCACCGGCAGATCGCCGCGCTGGTGGCGGCCGCCGACCGGGCCGGTGTCGCGCCGGACGAGTTGCCGGCGATCCGTGCCCGCCTCGTCGCCCAGGTCGCCGAGTTCACGAAGGTAGCCTCGCTGGCCGGAGAGGCGTTGCCCGCGCTCCAACCGACGGCATCGGAGATCGCTGCGGTGACACCGGCCCTGGGCGACCTCGGCGACATGGCGACCAGTCAACTGCTGCGGACCGCGTCGACCACTTTGGACGCTGCCGACGCCGCTCTGGCCGGCCGAGCTTCCGTAAGAGCATTGTCGGCTGTGCCCACGACAGCGGGCGGAGGACTCCCGTCCGCTCCGGGTCAGAGCGCGGCCCCGGCCCGGGTCGAGCCGTCACGGGCGTCCATCAGTCGCTGGCCCGTGCTTGCTCGAAACGCGATCGTCTACGGCGTCTGCACGCTGGTCGCGACCGGCTTGCAGGCGGCCTGGTACCTGGCGAGCGGTGGCTCCGCCTCGCCGCTGTATGTGCCGCTACTGCTGCTGCTGCCGCCGGCGCTGGCGTGGCTCGCCGGCTGGTTGCTGATCGGTGGCCTGTTCACCCCGCCGGGCGCAACCCCGGTCAACCGGACCCCCCGCCTCGGCGCGATCGTCTGCTACCTGCCGGACCTACTCTTCTGCGGAGGATTGGTGACCACCTTCATCGGTCACCTTTTCGGTTGAGCGGGTCAACTGCCCGAGCTGAGGATCAGGCTCATCGCCTCGGCCCGGGACTTGGCATCGGCACGGAACTGGCCGCGCACAGCAGAGGTGACCGTGCGCGCGCCGATCTTCTGGATACCCCGCATAGCCATGCAGAGGTGCTCACACTGGATCACCACGATCACGCCGCGCGGCTGCAACGCAGCCATCAAAGTGTCGGCGATCTGCGTGGTCAGCCGCTCCTGAAGCTGTGGTCGGCGGGAGTAGACCTCCACCAGCCGGGCCAGCTTGGACAGACCCGTGATGCGGCCCTCGACCCCAGGTATGTAAGCCACGTGCGCGACCCCGTGAAACGGCAGCAGATGGTGCTCACACATCGACATGATCTCGATGTCACGCACCAGGATCAATTCATCGTGATCGGCCTCGAACGCCGTCTGGACAACCTGATCGGGGTCCACCCGCAGACCGGCGAAGAGCTCGGCGTACGCCCTGGCGACGCGGGCCGGGGTCTCCCGGAGTCCCGGCCGGCCGGGGTCCTCGCCGATGGCGACGAGAATTTCCCGTACGGCCGCCTCGATCCGGCCCAGATCGACCGCCTTCTCGATCGGCGCGCCGCCCAGCCGTCCATTGACGAGCCGGGCGGCGAGATAGTCGAGCTCATCCTCCGGACCCGCATAGGGGTCCGTCGAATCGAAGTCGTTCGAGGCGACGAAGGGGACGAGGTCGCCGTCGTCAGGCTCGGTCGCGGATGCGCTCAGCGCGTTCCATCCCACGGCGTCGTGGCACCCGACGGAGCCGGTGCCCCGGTCGGGTCCGACCCGCCAGGCCCGCCATTGGCGTCCTGTGGTTCGGTCAGCGTGTCGGTGGTGGCTCCGCTCGGCTGAGCCCCAGCCTGCGCGCCACCGCTCGGCGCCCCGTTGACTTGGGCGCGGGCGCCGTCCGCCTCGGCGGCGCCGGTGAGTGCACCGGTCTCAGCCGGCGTCAGCACGGGCGGCTGGTCGGACGGGCGACGCTTGCCAAAGCCGTTGAAGGGTGCCATCGGCTGGCGCTTCTTCACCCGAGCGGCGAGGCGGGCCATGTCCTGCTGGGACACGGTCTCCTTCTCGATCAGCTCGAGGACGAGGTTGTCGAGGACGTCCCGGTACTCGACCAGGATCTCCCACGCCTCATCGTGTGCGAGCTCGATCAGCGTCCGCACCTCGGAGTCGATCTCGGCAGCGATGACGTCCGAGTAGTCCTTGGTGTGACCCATCGTGCGACCGAGGAAAGGCTCGTCAGGGTTGGTGCCGTACTTGACGGCGCCCAGCTTCGAGCTCATGCCGTACTGCGTGACCATCGCCCGGGCGATCGCGGACGCCTTCTCGATGTCGTTGCCGGCGCCCGTGGTGGGCTCATGGAACACCAGCTCCTCCGCGGCCCGGCCGCCCAGGGCGTACGCCAGGGTGTCGATCATCTCGCCGCGGGTCTGGGTGTACTTGTCCTCGGTCGGGAGCACCAGCGTGTGCCCGAGCGAGCGACCCCGGGACAGGATGGTCACCTTGTGCACCGGGGCGAGCTGCGGCATCGCCCATGCCACCAGTGCGTGGCCGGCCTCGTGGTACGCGGTGATCTTCTTTTCCTTGTCGCTCATGACCCGGGTCCGGCGCTCGGGACCGGCGATGACGCGGTCGATCGACTCCTCCAGGAAGTCGTTGGTGATCGCACGCTTGTCGTTACGTGCCGTGAGCAACGCCGACTCGTTGATGACGTTGGCCAGGTCGGCACCCGAGAAGCCGGGCGTACGTCGCGCCACCGAGTCCAGGTCCACGTCGGGGGCGAACGGCTTGCCCTTCGCGTGCACCCTCAGGATCGCCTTGCGGCCCACCATGTCCGGCTGGTCGACCGCGATCTGGCGGTCGAACCGCCCGGGGCGCAGCAGCGCAGGGTCCAGGATGTCGGGCCGGTTGGTCGCGGCGATCAGGATGACGCCGCCCTTGGTGTCGAAACCATCCATCTCCACCAGGAGCTGGTTGAGCGTCTGCTCGCGCTCGTCGTGCCCGCCGCCGAGGCCCGCACCACGATGGCGGCCGACCGCGTCGATCTCGTCGACGAACACGATGGCGGGAGCGTTCGCCTTGGCCTGCTCGAACAGGTCACGGACGCGGCTGGCGCCGACACCGACGAACATCTCGACGAAGTCCGACCCGGAGATTGAGTAGAACGGCACGCCGGCCTCGCCGGCGACCGCGCGGGCGAGCAGGGTCTTGCCGGTGCCGGGCGGGCCGTAGAGCAGAACCCCCTTCGGGATCTTGGCGCCGAGAGCTTGGTACTTGGCCGGGTTCTGGAGGAAGTCCTTGATCTCGTGCAGCTCCTGGACGGCCTCGTCGGCACCGGCCACGTCGGCGAAGGTGGTCTTCGGTGTGTCCTTGGCGACGAGTTTCGCCTTCGACTTGCCGAAGTTGAGCACGCGACTACCGCCGCCCTGCATTTGCGACATGAACAGCAGCAGCAGGATCACCAGCACGGCGATGGGAAGCAGATTGATCAGGAAGCTCAGTAGCGCGCTGTCCTTGGTCACCTTGACGTCGAAGCTGTCGATCTTGTTCGTGCGCTGCAGGCCGACCAGCTCGGTCCAGATGTCGTCGACCGAGTTGGCGGGTACCTGCGAGGTGATCGCGCCGGTTTCCTGGCCGTTGACCGAGATCTTGTTGCGGAGGTCCAGGTTGAGGTTCTGCTCCCGGTCCTCCAGCACGGCCGACTTGACGTTGCCGTTGCCGAGCTGAGCAAGCGCGACCGACGTGTCGACCTTGGTGTTGCTCGGGCCTCCGGCGATGAAACTGCTCAGCACGATGGCGCCGACGATGACCAGAACGATCCAGAACGCAGGTCGGCGGAGGATGCCACGGGTACGTTCCATGCTCTTCTGGGCGCTCTGCGCCCAACCTCCCGATCCATCGGTCACCACACCGTGCACACAGCACACACCCGTGCCGATAGGTAGCACGGACGCGGGGCCGCTATGGCTCCCGGTCATTCGAAGGTACACCGTGGATGTGGCCGTTGGCCCGTCGCCCGGCGCGGGACTCCGGCACGCTCAGCGAACGCTCAGGCACCGCCTGCTCATGTGCGCGAGTAGACCGCCGGACGCAGTACGCCGATGTAGGGGACCTCCCGATATCGCTCGGCAAAGTCCAACCCGTACCCCACGACGAACTCGTTCGAGATGTCGAACCCGACATAACGAACGTGGACGTCTACCTTGACTGCGTCCGGTTTCCGCAGCAGCGCGACCACCTCGACGGAAGCCGCCGCTCGGCTGGCAAGGTACTTGAGCAGCCAGGACAGGGTCAGTCCGGAATCGACGATGTCCTCCACCACGATCACGTGCCGATTCGCGATGTCCCGGTCGAGGTCTTTGAGGATCCGGACCACTCCGGAGGAGGTCGCGCGCTGCCCGTACGACGAGACGGCCATGAACTCCACCTCGGCCCGGCGTGAGTGACGACCGAGGGCGCGGGCGAAGTCGGCCATGAACACGAAGGCACCTTTGAGGACCCCGACGAGCAGAACGCTCTCCACGTCCGCGTAGTCGGCGGCGACCTGCTTGGCGAGCTCGTCGATCTTGTCGCGGATCTGCTCCTCGGTGACGACGACCCGTTCGATGTCGTCGTCGAACCACGCGCCGTCTGTCACGACTGCTCGCCTCCGCGCTCGCTCCGCTCCTCGGGCCTTAGGGCCCTGCGATGCTCACTCGCTGTCGGCTCGGTCACGACTGCTCGCCTCCGCGCTCGCTCCGCTCCTCGGGCCTTAGGGCCCTGCGATGCTCACTCGCTGTCGGCTCGCCCATGCTCACAGCCTGCCTCATTCAACCCCGTCATCCGCACCCGGCTTGGCCGCGTGTCGGACCGCCGACGCGCTACGTACCAGCCGGCCGCCGCGGCGAGCAACGATGATCCCGCTGGGAAGTCCGACCGGGCCCTGGCCGCGCCAGTCCACGACGAGCGCGTCAAGCGCGTCGATGTGGACCTGGCCCAGTCCGCCGGGTGGGCAGCCGAGCGACGATGCCCAGGCGTGCAGCACCCGCCCCCGGAGCGCCGCCGGCAGCCTCGCCACCTCGACCGCCGGCAGACCACTGTCGGCCGATGGGCTGGCCTGGCCGAGGATCGAGGCGAGGGCATCGGCCGCCATCGTGTCCAGAAGCTCGGCGTCGGCCGCCGCGAGCCGCGCTGTCCGCCCGAGGTTGGCCACGACCGCCGGCCCCAACGAGTCGACCAGCGCGGCGAGCAGGCGGCGCGCGTGAGTGCGCCGGTACGCCGGATCGTTGTTGTGCGGATCGTCCCACGGGCTCAGTCCGAACGCCGCGCAAGCGGACCGGGCCTGACTGCGGGTCACGGTCAGCAGCGGCCGCGACAGCACCACGCCATCCATCACCCGCTCCACCGGCATGCCGGCAAGACCCCGCGGCCCGGAGCCGCGTACCAGGGCCAACAGCACGGTCTCGGCCTGATCCTCCATCGTGTGTCCGAGCAGAACCCGGCTGGCCCCGTACTCGTGTGCGGTGGCGACGAGCGCTTCGTAGCGGGCCGATCGCGCGGCCGCCTCGGGCCCACCGCGACGACGGTCGACGCGGACAGTTCTGACAACGACGGGATCGAAACCCTCCTTGGCCGCCCAGTCCGCCACCGCCGCCGCCCGCTCGGTCGAGCCGGCCTGCAGCTGGTGGTCCACAGTGGTCAGTCCGGCCCGCCAGCCCAGCCGCGGGGCGACGAACGCCGTCGCCGCCGCGAGGGCCAGCGAGTCCGCCCCGCCGGAACACGCGACGAGAAGTCGACCATCAATGGAGCGGCTCAGGTTGCGCCGGAGGGCCCTACGCACCGCGGCGATGCTGGTGTCGATCGCCGCCATCGCCGCCTCAGTCCTCTGTGGAGGCTGAACCGGAGCCGGCGCCTGGTTCGGCGCCCGTCCGGGCGATCCAGGCCGCCGGGTCGGTG
>JBKPDY010000026.1:0-51913 GCA_046728155.1 Actinomycetota bacterium | reverse complement strand
TCCATGGCGTTCCATCCGCTGCCGAGCTGAACCCGAGAACCCCACCCGGTCCCGTTATGCGGGTAGTAATACAACACTCCGGTTGCCGATTGCACGGCGAGCAGATCGGGATAGCCGTCGCGGTTCATGTCACCGACCGCGGTGATCTCTCGAAAACCGTTCCACCCGGACCCCACCTTCAGCCGGGACAGGAAGCCGGTACCGGTCCAACGGTAGAGGTAGAGGTAACCTGTGCCCGCCTCGCGCGCAAGGATGTCCTCGTGACCGTCGCGGTTGAAGTCGCCGAACCGGACGATCGCGCTCATCCCGTTCCAGCCGCTGCCGATCTGCCGAGGGCTGGCCACGCTCACGCCGTTGCCGGAATGGAGGTATAGTCTCGCCGTCGTGGTCTGCCGCGTGATCAGGTCGGACCAGCCGTTCTCGTTGAAGTCACCAAATGCCGTCGTGGGTAGTGGGGCCACGTCCAGGTAATCGTTGTCGATGTTGATGGTGACGCCGCCGTACATCTCGTTGTGGTCGCCCCGGTACTGCTTGATCCGGCGGTGCCCCGCCCAGTATGTGCTCGGTATGGCCGGGTCGGAGGTGGTGGCGACGAGATCCCACCGCGCGAAGTCGATATAGTCCGGCCGGTTGTAGCCCGCGTTGTTGTATGCATTCACCTGGTCCGCGATGCCCGACGCCATGCTGCTGTAGAACCCGGACAGATAGCCGCGCTGGTGCAACTGGGCGTTGAAGGCGCCGATATACGTGAGTACGGCCGACCGACAGACCGCGTCGCCAATCTCGTACGCCTCCATGTCGTTGATCACAATCGTGTCCCGGCCGAGCCCGAGCGCCGAGGCCTTGTTCGCCGCGTCGTCGGCCTCCGCCTTCCCGAGCGCGGCCGCCTGCGCCGGGTCGATCAGATACTGCTTGCTCGACGTGGTACAGGGCGCCTGGCGGCCCACGTACAGGGGCATCAGGTGCCAGCCGGCCGCCTGTTGGGCGCTCACCCAGCTCGCGGTGAGGTTCGGCTGGAGGCAGCCGCGATTGACACCGCCGATGTAGATACCGATCGCCCGGTACGGCGACGCCAGCCAGGCCTGCATCGCCGTCGAGGACGGCGCGGTGCAGGCATCAAACCCCCGTCCGGTGTAGGTGCCTGGCGCGGTGGACGCGGCGGCGAACGCGCTGACCGTCCCAGCCGCCGACCCGTCTCGCGCCGCCGCTGGCACGGCCAGGGCGGACGCGACCAGGACGATGCTCGCGAGGCCGCGCCTGCAAGAGCGCCCCACCAGGATGCCCATAATGACCTCACACCAGTCATGATCAACGAAAAGCGGATTAGCTCCCCAAGCCCAGCGCTGCATTTACATGAGCGCAAGGGCCGGCCGGTCTCAATTCGCTGTACGTTCTCGGCCTGGACCGCTCGGCCGAGCTCCTCGAAATCGTCGTGGACGCTCGACGAGCAAGTAGGTCTGGATCACGCCGGCCACGTCCAGTCGAGCGGTACCCGACGCTCCTTGGCGCCCTTACCCATCACGCGAAGCCACCGGGCACCCACATCCACGTCGGCGACGTTCAAACGGAGTACCTCGCAGGACTAGGCGCGCACCGTATGCATCGAGTAGTTGCGATCCAGCAGATGGTCCAGATACTCGTTCACCACCACATACCGGCCGGCGTCAGGCCCAACCATGACGCAGCCGTCGTCCCGCTGCTCAAGCCATAACGAGGATCCGCTCTCGCTCATGAGACACACGTACCGCCGACGTCAGCTCACAGCAAGCAGCCGACAGCGGCGTGTCGCCGACACGATACCGGGGGATCTATCAAGGGATTGGCCGGTTAACAGGCAGTCTCCGACGGTGCCGATCGAGGGCGTCAGGCCTTCCAGAGTGTCTGTCCGAAGTGGATAGAGGTGTACTGGGCGGATTCAACCGGGTCGTCTCAACACCCCGAGTCTGGAGGTGTCGATGGGCCGGCCGGCGGGGTGGATGAAGGCGGCTCAAGCGCGAGCTGGTCGCCTGTCTGCGCACCGGCCGCGCCCTGCGCGTGCCGCGCGCTCGTGCCCGGCAGCACCGCGACGGCATGGTCACCCCCGACGTGATGATCAGCGCCCGGCCGCCCGAGGTCGACGACTGTGCCATCCCAGGCCACTGGGAAGGAGATCTCATCGTCGGATTGAACCGGTCAGCGATCGGCACGCTGGTCGAACGCACCACCCGCTTCACGATGCTGCTGCACCTGCCCCGCATGGAAGGCTACGGCGTTCAGCCACGCGTCAAGAACGGCCCGGCCCTGGCCGGCCGCGGCGCGCAAGCCGTCCGGGACGCGATTGCCGCGACGATCACCACGCTTCCCGAGCAGCTGCGGCAGACGCTGACCCGGGACCGCGGCAAAGAGATGGCCCAACACTGCCAGCTGAGCATCGACACCGGCGTCCAGGTCTTCTTCGCCGACCCGCACAGCCCGTGGCAGCGAGGCACCAACGAGAACACCAACGGCCTGCTACGCCAGTACTTCCCCAAGGGCACCGACCTGGCCTGCTGGAACCCCGACGAACTCGACGCCGTGGCCGCCGCCCTCAACGGCCGGCCACGTAAGACACTCGGGTGGAGGACACCCGCCGAAGCATTGAACGAGCGGCTACTCTCGCATCAACACGTCGGTGTTGCGACGACCGGTTGAGTCCGGTCTGGCTGCCGGCGTCCGAGTGATGCACCGTGCCGTGTAGTGGGTGTCCTTCGCGGCGGCGGCGGGCAGCGGCCTGGCGGATCGCGGACTCGACGGAGTCGGTGTGCTTGCTCATCGAGCACTGCCAGCCGGGGATGAGGCCGGCCAAGGCGTCGATCACGAACGCGGTGTAGCCGAACCGGCCGTCGGTCATGGGCACGTAGGTGAAGTCGGCGACCCACAGTTCGTCCGGCCCTGACGCGGTGAAGCAGCGTTGGACCAGGTCAGCGGCGCGGGTGGCGGTCGGGTCGGCGATCGTGGTGCGCACCTTCCTCGCCCGGGTGGCGCCGCGCCAGCCATGGTGGCGCATCAACCGTTCGACGGTGCAGCGGGCCACCGGCACGCCCGGGCGCTGCAGGTGGGCCCACATCTTCAGGCTTCCGTACACCGACTCCGGCGGCCGGCGGCCCCGCTCGTCCGGCTCGTAGTAGCCGGCTAGCAGCTCGGTGACCGTCATGTCCCACAGCGCCCGCTTCGATGGCGCCCGGGTCACGTACGCGTGGTAGGTGCGCGGGGCGATCGGCACGCCAAGGCTGGTCAGCGCGTGGCAGATCGGTGCGACCCCGAACCGTTGCCGGTGCTCGGTGATGAACTGGCAGATCAGCGGTGTAGCGGGTCGCACTCCCGCGCGAGAAAGTCGTGGCCGCCTTGAGCACCTCGATCGTCTGTTCCAGCTCCCGGCACCTACGCGGTAGCTCACGCAGCTCCTGCTCTGATTCCGTTGTCAGCCCTGGCTTCTGGCCAGTGTCCACTTCAGACTGACGTATCCACAGGCGCAACGTCTCGGCCGTCATTCCCAGCCGACCTGAGATCACCTTCATCGCCGCCCAGGGCGAGTCGTAGTCACTGACGTGTTCCGTGTACAGACGAACGGCCTTCGCCCACGTCTCCGCGTCGTACCTGCTTGGCATCGTGCCATCCTTCCCAACTTGGGAGGAGTGCACGAAACCCGGGGCGGTTCACAGGCGGCCGAGCCGGCTTCGATTCCCTGTCCCGCGCCGGGCCAGCGGCCGGCTGGCTAGTACCGGCGCCGACCCCGTAGTTTGGTCGCTAACTCCGCTCCGCGGAGGGGGCCGGACTTCAACGCCCGACCTGCGTCACCTCGCCGTGCGGTTCCGGGGCGTTGAACACATAGCGCAGTGCAACTCGCTCACGGCCGCACGTTGGACCCTCACCCAACCGAGCCAGCACCGAGCCGCATGGGCCGACCTCACCACCTCAACCAGATCATCCCCTACGCCGCGCCTGCCAACAGCGAGCAGGGATCACTACTGCGCCGGGCCCAGCGCGTACGGTGCCATCCCATGGGGCTTTTCCTGGCCGTATCGGCGTTCCGAACTGAGCAGGCGGGTCAGGTTCTAACGGCCGTCGAAGGTTTCTTCGCTCTACACGGATTGCCGGCACAGCGAGTCGAGGTCGACCAAGCCGACGCCGACGACCGCGGTCGCAACGAGGTCCTGATCTACGCGGCGACCAACGGTTGGACCGTCGTGTTGTGGCCGAGCTTCTTCTTCGATCTGCCCGCCGCCGAGTTCATCTGCCGATCGCTCGGCGCCCCTTGCCAGCAAGGTGCACATCTATGACGGTGACTACTGGGCCCATGCCCTCGTCGACCACGGCCGAGTCGTAGATAGATACGCACAGGTCCCGGGTTACTTCGTCGAGGACCAAGCCGAGCTGGCTAAGCTTTCTCGCAAGTGGCGCGGTGACCCGACCACCGTGGCCGCGACCCATGGGTGTTCGTCGACTTCTGGCGACGACTTGGTATCACCTACCCATCCGGACACAACAGCGTCCACGCACGGATACGGCTGGCGCCGGATTGGTCGAAGGTCCTGCCCTCCGGGGATCCTGACCTATAACGCGATCTTGGTCGCCGCCGTGGCGCACGTGACAGCATCGCTGACGACGCGTCGCCTACTTCCCGAGGTCCCAAACGCCGCTTGACCAGGCCGCCCGGGCCCGCCAACCGCCCGCTCCGGCAAATAGCCGGCCAAGTCCCGAGTTTGCAAGCTGCGAGGAAGGCGAAACTGCTGGTCACCGCCACGCAATGAGGCGCGATGCAGGCCGCCCTCTCAGGCGACGACCCACCTTGACCATCCTCGAACGCCCGTTCTACCGTCGGGAGATGAACCTGGTCGGACGCTGGTGGAACCGACGCTGGTGTGACGAAGACCGGTAGTTGTCACATGGGAGCGGTTGTTGTCACCATGCCGGTCGCATGCTCGTTGGGCTGCTCGGCCACCGCACCCGCGGCCGCGACGCCGCGACTTTCCAGATCGTTCTGTCGGGGATTCGCACGTCGCTGCAGCGGCCGCCCCACAACGCCTTCGCGGCCGGCTTCAGTGGCGTGGCGCTGGCTCGGCGCCGATGACGCCGTAGAGAGATCTCGTGTCAGCGCCTCACGATACGCGTCGGTGCACATGGCTGCGATCGCCGGCCGGCTCAGCGCAGCTCCTGGATGCGGATATGGTTGCCCGCAGGATCGCGGAAGGCGCAGTCGCGAACCCCGTACGGCTGCTCGACCGGCTCCTGGACGACCTCGGCGTCGCTGGCCTGCAGCCGCTCGAAGGTGCCGTCGAGGTCCTTGGTGGCCAGCAGGATCCAGCCGTATGTGCCCTTGGCCATCATCTCGGCGATGGTAAGGCGCTCGTCGTCGGTGATGCCGGGGTCGGCGGCCGGCGGCGCCAGGAGGATGGACGTGTCTGGCTGGCCGGCGGGGCCGACCGTGATCCAGCGCAGCTTGCCCTGTCCGACGTCGTTGCGGACCTCGAAGCCGAGGGTGTCGCGGTAGAAGGCCAGGGAGGCGTCCGGGTCGTCGTGCGGGAGGGAGCTCGCGTGAATGGTGATGTCCATGGCGGTCACGCTAGCTGCGGCTCGGTGACCGGCGCTTCTCGATTCCTGATCGGTCTGGTCACCTGTTTTGCCAAGCATGGCGGCATCCCCGCCGTCGCGTGAGCTGTCTGGCTCCGGTAGGTGCCGGGCGGCATGCCGACCAGCTCGGTGAAGCGAGTGGTGAATGTGCCCAGCGACGCGCAGCCGACCGCGAAAGAGACCTCGGTGACGCTGAGGTCGCCACGGCGCAGCAGCGCCATCGCGCGCTCGATCCGCCGCGTCATCAGGTAGCTGTAGGGCGATTCGCCGTAGGCGAGCCGGAACTGGCGGCTGAGGTGCCCGGCCGACATGTGCGCGCCGCGGGCGAGCGCCTCGACATCCAGCGGCTGCGCGTACTCCCGGTCGATCCGGTCGCGGACGCGGCGCAGCCGCGCGAGGTCGCGCAGGTGTTGCTCCACCGCCGGTCTGCTGGTCACACCCAAGATCCTACGTCGCGCCGCAATCGATGCCGAGCCCCGTGTCGTGGCCGAGCCCGCGGGCTTCACCCGCGCCGTGGACGCCGACTCGGCCACCCGCACCGCCTACAACCGCCCGTCCTGCAGCCGCAAGCGGGGGCATGTGCTCGCTATCGAGAGCATGCAGGCCGAGACGCGCGTGCGGTGGGTCGAGAAGGCCCCGGCAATGCTGCGGTACCGCATCGCCGTGCGACGCGCCGCGCCGGTGACAGAAACATCCACCAACCGCACAGGTGACAACTGCCGCGCCCAGCCAGTGACAGATCCGGCCCTCCGCCGTCGCCGACGCACCAGCCCGCCGGCACCACTTGGTGACAACTAACGGTCGGGTTCACAGCTGGGGCCGACTCGCTCGCCGCGACATCTGGCTCAAGCTCGACGTCACCTGGCGCGTTGAAGCCCGCCAAGGCGACGGCGACGCCAAGATCTGGTCCCGCGACTACCCCACCGAAGCCGAGGCCCGAGCCGCCATCGCTGCCATGATCAACTGGAATGGCAAGCCCGACGTGGCAACAGCTGACCTAACCCGTCACACCCACCAAGGTCGAAACGTGCGCTCCACGTGCAACAACGCTCGGCAAACGACCGTCAAGACGGTCAACCACCACGTGGCTCAAAGATCCCCAGAAACGGCGCGTGACCTGCACGAACAGCAGGTCATCGCGGTGGCCAGGGGCGGGATCGAACCGCCGACCTTCCGATTTTCAGTCGGACGCTCGTACCAACTGAGCTACCTGGCCGGGTGCGGTCCTGACGGGACTTGAACCCGCGACCTCCGCCTTGACAGGGCGGCGAGCACTCCAACTGCTCCACAGGACCTTGTGTGACGTGCCCCCAACGGGATTCGAACCCGTGCTACCGCCTTGAAAGGGCGGCGTCCTGGGCCGCTAGACGATGAGGGCGGCCTCGCAATCATCGCACAGCCGTACGCTGACCACGGTTGCTCCCATCCGGGCCCCGCCGGAGGCGTGGACAGCATACGTGAGGCTCTGGACCGACGCCAAACGAGAACCCCGTACGAGCTAAGTCATCGGCAGGGCGATCAGCTTGAAGTGCGCCCGCAGCCACGGCCGCAGGGTCGCGTACGCCGTGATCGTGTCGGGCTTCCCATCGTCGTCCGAGAGGATGATCGCGCCTGGCCGGACGTGGCTCTCGACGGCGAGGATGATGTGTTTGATCATCCTCGACCCGTGCCCGTATGTGCGAAAGTCCCAGTCCCGGGGGTCGACCGACCAGTAGAGCGCGGTCATGCCGAGGGATCTGACCAGCGCCACAAGCTGCGGAGTCTAGGTTTCCGCCCGGCGCCTTGAAGTATTCGACCTTGGCGGTGGGGGCGGCCGCGTGAATGGCGTTCGTCGTGTCCCGCAGGTCCCGACGGATCACCGATGTGGGCTGTCTGGCCAGGTCGAGCCGGTGGCGCCAGGAGTGGTTGCAGATGGTATGCCCCTCGACCACGATTCGGCGTACCAGCGCGGGATACCGCACCACGTTGAGACCTACCAGGCAGAAGGTTGCCTTGACGCCCGCCTTCTTGAGCAAATCGAGGATCCTCGGCGTGTTCACGGGGTCGGGGCCGTCATCGAACGTGAGCGCAACCGCCGTGCCGCCGGTGGCGAGCATCGAACCCTGGGCCGTACCGGATGGGGTGGCTCTTCCGGACGTGTGATGCGCTGACCTTGGACACGGATCTGGTGGGAGCCGCCGTCGTCGACGCACCACATGCGGAGAGGACGACGAGGCAGACAGCGCGACGGTAAGGCCGCGTGCGTGACTGCGTGACACGGTTGCTTCCCGGAGCGTCGGGTCGTCGGGTGACCGTATCCGAGAGTGTCACTAGTTATCGATATCCGGCGCCAATCCCGACCGATGTACCACGTCGAGTACGCCCGGCAACCACGGTGCGTACCCGTCTGACGTGGTCAGCGCCTCGGTCCAAGCCACCCAACGGGTCGACTCGACCTCATCCGGGTCCGGCGCCAACGTTAGCTCGCTGTCGACCCAGCCGATGAGGACGTGGTCGTACTCCCGCTCCACCCGTCCGGTCACCGGGTCCCCGGCCGTGTATGCGTACACCCCGACTTCGGAGAGCTCGACATCCCGCACGCCCAACTCCTCGGCGAGCCGGCGCTTCGCCGCATCGGCAGTCGGCTCTCCCGGGCCGGGGTGGCCGCAGCAGCTGTTGGCCCAGGCCAGCGGGAACCGTGTCTTCGATGCGGCCCGTCGCTGCAGCAGAGTCTGTCCATTGTGGTCGATGAGGACGACGCTGAACGCCCGGTGAAGGAGACCGTCTCCGGTGTGGGCATCGACCACTGTGGACGATCCGATCGGTGAGCCGTCGGCTGCGACGAGCTCCACGAGATCCTGCTCTCCCATTACGAACCGGTCACTCTCTGCGCGGCCAGTTTCCCCGAGATGAGCACCATGGGTACGCCGACTCCGGGTTGAGTACCTGATCCGACGAAGACCACATTAGACAGTCCAGAGTGGAGGTTACGCGGCCGGAACGGTCCGGTCTGGCCGAACGTATGGGCCGCCGCGAACGGGGTGCCGGCCGCGTGCCCGGCGTCGAGCCAGTCGGCCGGGGTCACGACCCGTCGGACCTGGACACCGTCGGCGAAACCGATGTAGCCGCGGCGCTCGAGCGTCGCCGTCAGCTCGTCGGCGTATCGGTCGCCGAGACCGCCGCGCCAGGCCTGGGCATCAGGCCCGCCGTAGGCGAGGTTGGGTACGGGAGCCAAGACGTAGTAGACCTCGCCGCCGTCCGGGGCCAACCCAGGATCCGACTGCGTCGGGTTGGTGACCAGTAGCGACGGGTCGCGCATGAGTCGGCCGCGGTCGATGACATCCGCGAACGTCGACGCCCATGCCCGGCCGAAATGGAGATTGTGATGGGCGATCTTCGAGTACCGCTGGCGGGAGCCGACGTGCAGTACGACGCACGAGGGTGAGTAGCGCAGGCGTGAGACGCGCGCAGGCGTCCGGATCGCCGGAAGAAGAGAGCGGTAGGCGATCGGCAGGTCTGGATTGAGAATGACGACGTCGGCGGGGATCCGCTCGCCGGATGCGGTGTGCACCGCGCGTGCCCGGCCGGCGTAGGTCTCTACCCGGGCCACTGTCGTGTCATACCGGACCGAGACGCCATGCTTCGACGCCGCTCCGGCCAATGCTTGCGGCACCGCGTGCACCCCGCCGCGCGGAAAGTAGATGCCGCCGATCGTGTCCAGGTAGGAGATCACGGCGTACAGCGCGAGTGCGTCCCGTGGGGCAACCCCGGCGTACAGGGACTGGAATGAAAAGATCCGTTGGGTTCTCGGGTCGGCGAAGAAGTCTCCGATTCTCTTGCCCAGGCGGCGGAAGCCTCCGGCCAGCGCCAATCGGAGAAGGGCCGGCCTTAGCAGCGCGAGCGGGCCGTCGAGGTTGCGGGCGATGAACGCGTCGAACTCGAGCCGCCACAGCTGCTTGGCGAACGCGACGAAGCGGCGGTAGCCCTCGGCTTCTTGTGATCCGCAGGTCTGCCGGATGGCCATCTCCATCGCATCCGGATCCGTGTGTACGTCGAGGGTCGAACCGTCCGGGAAGTGGGCACGGTATGCCGGGTCGAGGCGGGTCAGAGTGAGCCAGTCCTCCATCCGTTCGCCGACCGCGCCGAGTGCGTCGGCCACCAGGTCTGGAGCGGTCAGTACTGTCGGGCCCGTGTCGAACTCGTACCCGCTGATCGAGAGCCGGCCGGCCCGCCCGCCCGGTCCCGGCTCGCGCTCGACGATGGTGATGTCGCGCCCGCTCGCCGCCAGGTGCAGCGCACACGAGAGGCCGCCGAGGCCGGCGCCGACGATCACCACACGATCGGTGGGCCCTGCAACAGCGCGCATCTGAGCCTCCCGACCGAGCCGTCCGCTCATCCCGAGTGCCTAGCCTAGGTCTTAACACTGCGAGCAGCGAAGGAGCGCACGACCGTGCCGGGAGCATCGATAGCCGATGCATATCGGCGTTGCCGCAGGCTGAACCGGCGGTACGGTCGCAGCTATTACCTCGCCGCCCGGCTGCTCCCAGCCGAAAAACGGCCGCACGTGCACGCGCTGTACGCCTTCACCCGCCTGGCGGACGAGATCGTCGACGCCGGGGGTGACGAGACCACCCTGGACCGGGAACGCCGACTCAAGGAGTGGGGCGAGGCCATGCGCGCTGGGCTGGACGGTGTCGGCACGAACGATCCGGTCCTGCCGGCCGTGTTGCACACCATCCAGGCGTACGACCTCGCCCGCGACGACTTCGAGCGCTTCCTCGAGAGCATGGTCATGGACCTCACTATCACCGCCTATCCGACATACAGCGATCTCTTGGAGTACATGGAAGGGTCGGCGGCGGTGATTGGCACGATAATGCTGCCCGTCCTGGGCGTGACGGCGGGATGTGACCTTGGGACGGCGCGCGAGTCGGCGCGCGAGCTCGGCCTGGCCTTCCAGCTCACCAACATCATCAGGGATGTGGTTGAGGACCTCGCTCGCGGCCGCATCTACCTGCCGGAGGAGGATCTCCACCGGTTCGGAGTCACGCGGACCCTCCTGTCGGACGATGCCCAACGCCGGCAGGCATCCGCGGCGGTACGAGCCCTCGTGCGATTCGAATGCGGACGTGCCTTGGCTCACTATGAGGCAGCCTTGGCCGGCCTCGAGCTGCTCGAACCGCGGTCGCGAGTCTGCATCCGGGCCGCCTTCCTGCTCTACGGTGGCATCCTCGACGAGGTGGGCCGGGCCAGGTACGACGTGATGCGGGCGCGGGTGTGCGTACCACGCCGTCGACGCCTCGCGAGCGTCTTGGCGGCGCCGTTCGGGCGGTTGTTCCTGCGCCGGTTCCGTGGCTGGCGGCTGCGATAGCGCGCATGTTTCTGCGCTGACGTGGGTACCTCCATACAGAGCGGCGGCCGAACCGTGGCCGACGCCTGACGACTGGAGGTGCGGCGTGGCTGACACCCAGGACCAGAACGCCGACGGCGGAACGATGTACACAGGCGGTAGCACGACCATGACGGAGGAACGGCCTGCCCCAGCCCGGGCGAGGTTCGCCGCGCCGCCGGGATCGCTCGTGCGGCCAAGCGACGACGCCGTCGCGCCGCAGGCGCCCGCTCAGCCTACGATTCCCGCACAGCCTTCGATTGCGGTGGACAACTCCGAGGTGATCGGCGCGGCGAACGCCCGGCCACGGGCGAGCCTCCTTGCCTCGTTGTCGCTCATCTTCGGCGTGCTCGCCGCAGTCGGCGTTGCGACCGGCCAACTTGCCGGCCCTGGCATTGGGCTCGGCGTCATCACCGCTCTGCTGGCCTTCGGCGGAATCGCCGCGACGAGCAGCCCTCGTGTGGCCGGCAAGGGAGACGCGCTTGTCGGCATGCTGTTGGGCCTCGGTGCGGTCGTGGTCGGCGTACTGAGCGTGACCGGGACTATCACGTGGCTGACGCCCGACACAAACCTGCTCGCGAACCTGCATCACTGGTTGCAGATCCACGCCTCGTGGATGCTGCCCTCGTAGGTTCATGACACAGGACCTCTGGGCGGCCGCGTCGCCGATCCGGTCCGCGGCCGCCCTTCGTTGTGCGCCGGTTCACCCATTGTTGACTATTTTCGGCGGTGGGTCGGGTTCGTCGACGGTAAGGAGGCCGGTGTGGTCGGCGGGCACGGCGTAGCGGCGGCCGTTGAGGGCTTGCCATTGGTAGGCGCCGTAGCCGAGGTGACGTAGTTCGAGGTTCTTGGCGTGTTTGAGCCGGTTGTGATGCCATGAAGAGGACCGCGGGTGGCGGCCCAGTCGGCGCGCTCGGCGGCGTCGGCGGCGATACTGACCGGGTCGCAGCCGGGTTGGGCGCGAAACGCGATCCCGGTCAGCAGGTCCAGGTATGCGTCGGCTCGCAGTTGCGCCACGGTGCGGGGATCACCGTTGGCCTTGGCCGCCCCCGCCAGCCGGTTGAGGTACTCGTCGGCGGCGGCCTTGTCCACCGGCAGGTTGCTGCCGGAGAGGAACCCGGTGCCCTCATCGCACACGCCGGCGTTGACCCGCCGCTGCGCCACGGCGCGCTGATAGCGGCGCCGGGCCCGGACCGGATCAGCCTTGTGCACGTGATAACGCAACCAGCCCCCGCAGCACCGCGCAGGTCCAGCCAGCCAGCCGCCGGCGATCAGCCTCGCCACGATCCTGGTGGCGATCTCATCGGCCACATCGTCGAGGACCTCGTGAAGACCCGGGTCCGGAACATGTCGATCTCCCCGGCCAGCAGGGCCTGGTACACCGCCGGCAACCGGTGCATCAGGTCTGTGGCCAACGCCAGCTGCGCCTTGGCCGCCGGCAGCGACCAGGTCAACCCCCAGGCGATCTGATCGAGCGAGTCCTCATCCGGGGAATGCATGCGGGAGAACACCCGGGGGCGGGGTGTGTCAGTCGGTGCGGCTGACCTCGACCAGGTCGGCCAGCAACTGGGCCTGCTCGTGGGCGATGAGGCGGGCCCGGGCCTGGGCCAGGGTGATCGCATCCGACCCGCCCAGCCTGGACCGGTCCACCGACGCCACCGCGACCGCCAACTCGGGGCCGGGCGGCATCGTCTCCAACCCCTCCGGCAACTCATCGACCATGGTCACACGTTAGCACAGCTGTACCACAATCGGAAGCAACGTATTGTCAGAATCCCATTATGTGGCCCCGATCATCGGAACGGGATGGCGACCCAATGTGCAATCGACCACAGTAGACAGTTGCGTGAGTGGCCCGCGACCGGGGAACAACGGCCCAAACTTCCGCGAGGAAGATGGGGATGGTCCGGTAGCCTCATCTACAGGGCCGCTAGCTCAACGGCAGAGCTGCGGACTTTTAATCCGTAGGTTCAGGGTTCGAGTCCCTGGCGGCCCACCAGCCAAGCCGTCTAACAGGTAATTTGCGGGTCTACTGCTGATCTTGTGGGTCGTTCCGGTGTTTGGTGTTGGTCCATTGTGGAATCGGTGTAGATCTTCTCGGTCGGGCGGTCTTTGACCGGACCGTGGTTCTCTCCGGCGGCAAGGGGTCGCGCAGCGACCGAGCGGAGCGAGGCTTGCCCCTTGCTGGCGGGCGAGGTTCGGGGTACGCCTATGGGCGGCCGGCCGGGGAGATCTTCGAGGGAGGGTCGGGGCGTGGGGCGGAGCCCCACGGGTTTCGGCTATGTAGTGGCCCGGCCGGGTAGGGGCGGGCAGAGACCGCCACGGCGCAGCATCGCCATGGCGATGAGCGCTTCGGCGGAGTGGTATCCGTAGCCCTGGCGGGTTAGGACCCGTAGGTGGGTGTTGTTCGCTTCGATCCGGGCGTTGGACAGTCCATTGTCGAGGGTTGCGTGGATGCCGGGTAGGTGGTGTCGGATCCGCTTGGCGAGGCGGACGAACGCGGGGATCTGGCAGCGAGCGGCCGAGCGCAGCCACGCGGCGAGCACGACCTTGCCGGCCTGGCCTCCGACGGAGAAGATCTCCCGGAACTGCTCCTTGAGAAGGTAGGCCCCATACAAGGGCTTGTTCGTGATCTGGATGAACGCCAGAGTGTGCCGCTGGTCCTCGGTGAGATCTCGGGGTTGCGCCACAACGCCCACCTGGCGCCCTTGAGGGCCACGGATCGGCGGGTCCGTCCGCCTTTGCCGCCGCGGGCGATGTTCCACACTCCGCGCCGTACCTCGTCCAACGCTTTGGTGGCCCAGGCGACCAGGTGAAACGGATCCAGGCACCGCACCGCCTGCGGGGCCCGCTCGGCGACCACCGCGGTGATCCACTCGGCGGCGTCGGTGGTCACGTGGGTCAACTGCTTGGCCCGCTGTTCACCCAAGGCGTCGAAGAACGCCCGCACCACCTCCTGGTCACGGCCCTTGCCGGCCCATACCAACCGGCCCGTGTCATGGTCGCCTCGTCCGTGCGCGCCTCCTACGGTGGCTCGGATTCCCTGCCGGCGACATGACCTGATGGGCGCCGCAATCGGCGCAGACAGTCTGCCCCCATTGCCTGCCAAGATTTACCGGACGGTTCGGCCGTACCCGGTGACTGCCCGATCACGAGGTCAAACCGGGTGCTCAGCGACGGGTAGCGCGAAGATATGCGAACACCATCGCGGCAGGCAGATGAAGCACAACCCGGCCGCGGCTCGACAATTCCTAACCAAAGTGCATGCCCAAGCGAGGAGCGGTCTCCCCAGCGAACAGGCTCACCGGGCGTCGGCGAGCGATGGTAGATCTATGAGCGCGGCTAGCACCGACCTTGCCTAACTCCTGGCGCCGTTGCCGACCGCGACCGTCCTCGCGCGAGGCCACCGTTCAAGCGGACGTCGCTGTGCCGGCGAGGGATGATCATGTCATATGAAAGGTCGACCTCGTGCCGGGGATCTTGCTGGGGAACCGCGCCGAAGCAGTCCGGAACAGCCAGGACGGGGCCGGACCCCCGGTCGACGAACCTGCAGGTCACGGCCCGTTCCAGGATCAGGCCGGATCAACCCGGTCAATCTGCGGGCCAATGAAAAATCGGAAGGTCGGCGGTTCGATCCCGCCCCTGGCCACCACCCGACCGCCTTCAGACGACCGTTTCGGCCGATGGTCAGCCGCCGGATGGGGTCCGACGGAAGCCCGAGAGGGGCCGCACTCGCTCCGGCCCGGGTAGTACACGCGGCCGAACAGGCAATATGTCGCCACAACTGCATGGCCGTACCGTGATCGCGTGGCCGGGCACGTCTTCATCAGCTACAGCCGGTCGGATCTGTCGTACGTCGAGCAGCTGGCCGCGTATCTCGACCGGGCCGGGATTCCGGTCTGGTACGACTACCGACTCGTCGTCGGCGACAGGTTCGACGACCGGATCCGTCAGCAGATCGACGAGTGCGCCGTCTTCGTTCCCGTTGTGTCACCCTCGGCGGTCTCGTCCGAATGGGTCAGCATCGAGCTCAGCTACGCCCACTCGCGGCACAAGCCGATCTGGCCGCTGATGCTGGAGAGGTGCGACCTGCCGTTTCGCATCCACAACCTGCAGTACGAGGATGTCACCTCGCGTGCACTCCCGCCGCCGTCGTTCGTGGAGGTGCTGCGCGAACTCCTGGCGTCAAACGGCGCCGGGGGAGCCGACCCCCGACAGGCCAAGTCACCCCCGGAAGCCGTGGCGCCGACGCATCCACCCGCGGCTGAGGCCGGACCAGGAGCGGAGCAGCCCCACGGGCCCCGCCGAAAAGTTGTCATGACCACGGTGGTTCTGCTGGCGATCCTGCTTGTCGGGGGTGGGGTGACCACGGGGGTGATCCTCGCGACGGGTCGGGCCACTGCGAACGGAAGCACGCCCACCCCCACACCGTCCGTGCTGACGTCGACGTCGAGTCCGCTCGGCGGGTACGGCGGCGATCCACGGCTGCTGCTGATCACGCCGCCCAGCACCTCGCACGCCGGCGACAACCCGCTCAGCCCCGACGGCAAACTGACCCGCAAGCAGGTCGCCGACAACTTCACCAACGGCGAGTCGGTCCAGGGCATTCTGGCCAAGGACTCGTGGATGGCGGGAGCGGTGGTCCAGTGGATCGACAAAGACCATACAAAGGTCACGATCGAGATCAGCCAGTTCCGGACGGCGCCCGACGCCTCGCACTGGCTGGAGTATTCGCAGTCGATCTATCTCAGCGAGAACCTCTCGGGTCGCGACATGATCGACCAGTCGCCGGTACCGGGCATCGACAACAGTCACCTCTATGTGGACAAGGCCGCCGACGCCGATGGGGATGTGCTGTCCACCGGCATGGCGGCCAAGGGGAACATGTTCATGATGGTTTATGTATGGCAGCCGACCAAGCAGAACAAGACCGCGGTCGTCGAGATCATGCAGCGGCAGTACGTGCTCCTGCCTTGAGTTCCGCCATCAGCCATTCCATCGCCGCTGGAACGCCGCCATGCTGAGCACCGGATCGGCCTGACCCGGCAGGCCTTCGATGGGCGCCCGTACGACAGCCCGGCGCCTACGCAGTCGAGGAGCACGGACGACGGCCGTAGGAACACCGACGATGGCGGCGAACGCGATAGCCGCGACGATGTACCCCAGGCCCTGTGCGGTCAGAACCGTGAAGACACCGAACCGGTCGGTCAGTCCCGCCGCGATCGCCGCCCCGACCAGCGACGCCGCCGACTGGGCGACCCCGAACGCGGCGAAGACCCGACCCCGCAACGCGTCGCCGACCTCGGCCTGCAGCAGCGTCATGGCACCCGCGAGCGCGAGCGTGCCCGGGATCCCGACCAACGCGAAGAGTACGAGCTGAGGCGCGAGCGCCGGTGTGAATCGCGGCAGGTTGAAGATCACCGTGTCGATGACGCCGAAGAGGGTGCAACCCAGCACGACCGTCCGCACCGGCCGCAGTCGGGCCGCGAGGCCGACCGCCACGAAACCGCCGACGATGCCACCGATCGCCTGGGCGGATAGGAGCCAGCCGATGCTGTTCGCGCCACCGACGAGGCCCCGGCCGGCAAACACCGCGAACAGCGAGCCCATGACCCCCTCGCCCACCGATGTCTCCGCGATGACGAGGAGCAGGCCACACAGGACCCGCGAGCCCCGGACGGCGCCAAGGCCCGCAGTCAGCTCAGACCACCAGCGAGCCGCCGCGGAAACCCGGTCGGCCCGAGGTAGCTGTCGGGTCGCGGCGGACGGGCGGTCGGCCGCCGGTAGCGGCCGCGCAGCGCGGAAGGCACCGCCAATCGAGGCGACCAGCACGGCCGCCACCGCGAAGGATGCCGCGTCCAGGATCGCGGCGCCGGCGAGACCGAGCGTCGCTGCCACGATCGCGCCCAGCGCCGGCCCCACCAGCCGGGCAACGTTGCGGTTGAGCGTGTTGAGCGAGTTCGCAGCGGCCAGCTCGGACTCGCTCACCAGGCGCGGAAGCAGCGCGTGCTCGGCCGGCGCCACGAACTGCCCGAGCGCCGACTCGGTGAAGGCGACCAGGAGCACGATCCAGATGCGGCCTGGCGAGTCCACGGCGAGGAGCGGCATCATCACCGCGACCTGGATCAGATTCGCGATCATGAGGACCCGGCGCCGATCCCACCGATCGACGTAGACGCCGGCGATGGTTCCCGCGACGAGGGCCGCCGTGACGCTGACGGCCACCACGGCGCTTGTCGCCGCCGGTGAGCCGGTCAGCTTGAAGACATAGATGGGCAGAGCGACGGCGAGCAGCCAGTCGCCCGTGATCGAGACGAGGCCCGCGATCCACAGCAGCGCGAACGACCGGTGACGGAGAAGGAGTACACGATGCATGACGTCACTATGACGTCAGAGCACGCCACAGTCAAGTCCCAATGACGGCTGCATGTCCAGATAGGAGATCAGAACGCATAGTTGGACCACGCCTTATAGGCTGTGAGCAGGAAGAATGGGAGACGTCACACAGACGTCGTGACGCCACCGGTCAATTATTTGATGCTCGTCGCCGCAGGGTCTCCACGGTTGTCCCGGCAAGCGTCATCAGGCACTCCGACAGGTGCCCGTCGGCCATGGCCGTACTGAAGAGCGCCTCGCCGGTCGGTGCGTCCGCGTTTACGTACGCGGTCACGAACCGTGCGACCCAACGCGCATCATAGCGAGCCTGTTCGATGTCCGGGAAGTCGAGCGTGGCGAAACCGGCCGCCGGAGCGTCCCCGACCATCGCGGCGGCCAAGCAGCAGGCGAGGTCGTACGCCCCGCGGACGCCGCCTCGGCGGACCACCGCGTCGACCGCCCCGCTCACCGCGTCGCGATCACCGGCGAGCGCGAAATCGAGCACGATGGCCGCATCTCGGTAGATCTCGGGCGGGATCGACGGGCCAGTCACGTTGGGCAAGCGTATTGGTGCGGCGCAAACCCGTCACGACGTACGCGGCCGCTGCAGCAGACAGGTCAACCGGGCCGTACAGACCCTTCGATCCGCCTCATCTGTGATGACGACCTCGTAGGTGGCCACCTGGGCGCCGAGATGAATGGCGGTCGCGACCGCGGTAACCAGGCCGGAGCGGACCCCGCGATGGTGCGTCGCCGAGATCTCCATGCCGACGGCGTACCCGCCGAAGCGCTCCTGGGCGTGCAGCGTCGCTCCAAAGGAGCCGAGCGTCTCGGCGATGACACACGAGGCACCACCGTGGAGCAGGCCGAACGGCTGGGTATTGCCCTCTACCGGCATGCTCCCCACGACTCGCCGTGGCGACGCCTCCAGGACGGTGATCCCCATCCGTTCCAGCAGCGTTCCAACGGCCTGTACCTCGGGCGGATCTGCCACGTGCTCAAGGTTCACATCCACCATTACCGGCACGTTACAGCGGTGACACGGCGTGCGGTCGGGCTGCGACCACGATCACAACACGCGGGTGCCGAACCGGGGAGTCGCCATCGGGGCCGCCGAGCCCTACGGTGTGCAGGTTACTGTTTCGCAGAGAGGTGGTTCATGAGCGACAACGAGACCGTGGAGACCCGAGGCGATGAACGGCACGAGCTGATCGTCGCGGACACCAACAACGACGGTAAGCCCGACCTGTGGGTGGTCGACACCGACGGCGACGGCAAGGCCGATCTGTTCCAGTTCGACCACGACGGCGACGGCCAGGTCGACCTCACCATCTCCGACATCGATGAGGACGGCCAGCCCGACCAGGTCGTCAAGGGCGACGGCGGCGTGCCGCTGTCCTGATCCCGCGCATGATCCCCGCAGGTCACGCGCCACCGCAGTCACGCACCACCAAGCAGTTGAATCGCGAGCCCGATGCCGGCGACCACGATGGCCACCGCGAGGGTTTCGGCCGCGATCACCCCGGAGGCGGCGACAACGGCGGCACGGCGGTTGCCCGGGCTGCCCGCAAGTGCGAGCGCGACCAGGCGGTGCCGACTGCCGAGCACATCCCGGCGGCGCCGCAGCACCTCGGTTCCGCGCTGCCGGGACGGGTCGCGGGCGAGCGCGACCGCGAGCAGCGCCTGCGCCCGCTGCAACCTCCGAACCGCGTGACCGCCGGCCAGGCCGAGCCGCGACCGCGCCTGGCGGCGAGCGCCGAGCCGGCGCCGTGGCGAGACCAATGCCCGGATCTCCTCCGCTGTGGCGATCCGGGGGTCAGCCAGTCCCGCGAGCAGGGCTGAGTAGTAGTCGGCCTCCCGCCGCTCGGCAGCGACTATCAAGAGAACGGCCACGACGAGGGCCGGGATGCCCTTGACGATCACGGCGGCCAAGCCACCGAGCGGCCCGTAGCCGAACCCGTCTGAGAGCCACGGCGAGTTCCACATGAAATGGGACCCCCACGCGGCCGCGAAGAGCGCCACCGCGATGACGGCGCGTGCAGTTCCGGAGCGTTCCGTGCGACCAAGTGTGTACGCGACCGCCGCGCCCGCGAGCGCAGTGAAGAGCGTGTGGCTCCACAGTCCGCCGACGAACCCTCGCAGCACGAACGTCACGACCACCGGACCCGCGACGTCGCCCGCACCGTTGAGCGCGACGGCATTCACCGCGAACAGGACGTCCTCGATGACCTGGAAGCCCAGACCGACCAGAGCCCCATAGACGAAGCCGTCGACGACGCTCGTCAACGCGCGGGGCGCGGCCAGTGCGATGGCCAGTACGCCGAGCAGCTTCAGCACCTCCTCCAACCCGGCGGCTCCGACGGACGGGCCCCACTGCGCGGCGAAACCGGGCGAGACCGTCTTGGCCAGCACGTCCTGCAGGGCCGAACCGCCGACGATGGCGGCCGAGGTCGCGACAACGCCGCCCCAGGCGAACGCGGCAAGCCGGAGCAGCGCGGGTTGGCGCTTCAGGTAGTCGATCGCTCGGAGGAGCAGAACGAATGGTACGGCGTAGAGCCCGAACAGCACGATCGCCACGGTGGAGGCCGTCGGATACATGGCGAACGACTGACGCACGATCGGGATCAGCCGCCAGACACCGGCACCGAACAGAACCGCCAGCATGATCCACGCGGGCAGGGTCCGCAGGGCACGCGCCCGCCCCGAACTGACCTGCACCGGGGCGACGCGTCGGGGAGCCGTCACGACCGGTGCGCGAACGCGACCGTACGCACGCTCGCCTCCACGGCGGGCAGAGCGGCCCTCAGGTCGTTGTCGGGTCCGCTCGAGGTCAGCTCGACGGCTCGGGCACCCGAGACGAAGACGGCGTACCGACCGGTACGGCCGGGCGAGTCGTACCCGCCCGCGCGCCCGGCGACGCCTGCGTTCGTACGGATGGGACGGTCACCGGCAGTCACCTGGTAGCCGCTGCGTTCGGTGATCTGCCCACGCAGCCGGGCGGTCGCCGCAGCCAGGGTTCCACGGTATGGGTCCACCACGACCGCGTACCGGACCGCCCCGAGCACGAACAGAGCCGTACCGTGCGTCGAGCCGGGCCGGGTCTGGCTTACGTCGAGAGTCGAGTTGCCGGGCGGGATGAGGCTGACCCCGGCCCCGACCGAGAACCGCGCGCCCGCCGTGAGGTTGCGACCGGCGGGAATCGAGTGATCCACAAGGGGAAGGCCGATGGCGATGAACGCGACGAGGGCCACGATGGCGAGACTGCCCAGTGCGCTGCCAACCAATCCAGGCCGGGCAGGGGCCATGCGTCCGACGTTACCGGCCGGGCGTCACCGTCGCTCAGGCTTGCCCGGACTCCTCGATTAGAACCGATCGGGGCCGCCGACACACCGGAATGTCGACGGTACGGCCGTAGCCGCGACACGCGGTGGTAGAACCGACGCGACACCCGGAACTCCGGCGAGTCGGCCGGCGAACACGCCGACCTCGGCGGCGGTCGCGGAAACCAAAATGCCGAAGAACATTCCCCGACCGTGAGCAACGGGAACGGCATCCGACCGTCAGACGGCGCGGCGGCCCTCGAATGCCCTGCCGAGCGTGATCTCGTCGGCGTACTCGAGATCCCCACCGACGGGCAGTCCACTGGCAAGACGGGTAACGGTGAGCCCCATGGGCTTGACCAGCAGGGCGATGTAGGTCGCCGTCGCTTCGCCTTCGGTGTTGGGGTCGGTCGCCAGGATGAGCTCCTTGACCGTCCCATCCCCGAGCCGGACCATCAACTCCCGGATGTGCAGGCTGTCGGGTCCGATTCCCTCGAGCGGATTGATGGCGCCGCCGAGCACGTGGTATCGGCCGCGGAACTCACCCGTCCGTTCGATCGCCACCACGTCCTTCGGCTCCTCGACCACACAGATGATCTCGTCGGTGCGTCGTGGATCGCGGCAGATCCGGCACTGCTCGGACTCGGCGACATTGAAGCAGGTAGCGCAGAAGCGCACCGTGTCCTTGACGCGCTGGAGAGCGCCGGCCAGTCGCCCAACATCTGCCGCGTCGGCCTGCAGGATGTAGAAGGCCAACCGCTGCGCGCTCTTGGGTCCGATGCCGGGCAGCCGGCCCAACTCGTCGATGAGGTCCTGGATCGCGCCCTCGTACATGGGCTACAAGCCCGGTAGGCCAAGGCCGCCGCCGAGGCCGCCCATGCCACCACTGATCGGGCCCATCTTCTCTTCGGTCAGTTCGCGGACCGCTTCCGAGACGTTATGCATCGCGGCGAGGACGAGGTCCTCCAGCGTTTCCACATCAGAGGGGTCGACCGCCGACGGATCGATCCGCACCGACCGGAACTCGCCCGACCCGGAAGCCGTGATCGTGACCAGCGAACCGCCGGCGGTTCCGGTCACCTCGGTCTCGGCCAGCTCCGCCTGCGCCTGGGCGAGCTGCTGCTGCATCTTCTGAGCCTGCTTCATGAGCTGCTGCAGGTTGGGCTGTCCGCCTGGCCTCACGGCGTACTCCCTCGATCGTTCGCCCGACCGGCCCGGCGTCCCCGACCGGACCGGCGTCACCCGGCAAGACTAGCCCGAGCCGCTACGCCGCCAGCCGTCCGGCTCCGCTGCGGGGTCCCGTCCCGACGTAGCGGACGGCGGTCCGGAACACGTGGTCGTGCCAGGCCATCCGGCGGCGGTCCCACACCACCCAGAGCAGGCCGACCAACCACAACGGAGCCAACACCAGGCAGCCCAACGCCCGGATCGCCGCATGTGGGAAGGAGAGACCGCCGCCGTCGACGTGTTGTACGACGACCCCGGTGACGAGGTCCCCGACCGTCTGCCCGGTGAGCCACCAGAACGAGGTGAAGTAGACCCACGGCAACACCGCCGCCGCGACGTATGCGGCGGTCGAGAACCAGCGCGGGGCGTGCGGCGAGATGATCTGCTCCCAAGCGAGGACCGGCAGGTCGCCGACGGCGAGTGTTGCGACGATCAGTACGAGCACATCGACCAGCAGAGCACCCGAACGGGAGACCAGCCCGGCGTACGAATCGCGCGGGGCTGGCGACGGATTCACGGCCTACCCGTCGTGCGGGGCGGCGGGCGCGCCTTCCGACGGCGGCTCCGGTCCGGCTCCGATGAGGCGCCGGAACACGTTTTCGACGCGGCTGTCGGCGCTCGCGGTGGCCGACCGCACGTGCTGGGCCGCCTCGCCGATCACGCCGCGGCTCTGTTCCATCACCAGTTCCCGGACGCGGGGATCGTTGGTCAGGTCGTCGACGACTGCGGGCAGGACCGTGGCCCGGATCTCGGGCATGACCCCGTCGAGCAGACGCGGCACCACCGAGTCGACCAGGTGCGGGACGAGGCTGTCGACGATGCGCGGGACGGCCTGCGTCTCTGCCCACGCCATCCCGTCGGCCACACTCGACCGTACGAACGTGGCGGCGTCCTCCCGTCCCGCTGCGATCGTGGCGCGGCCGGCGTCGCGGGCGTTGACGAGCAGCCGCGAGACGTGGGCCCGGGTCCGGCCGGCAAGCCCACTGTTGGCACTGACGCCGGTTCGTTTCGAGGCCCAGTCCAGCGTCCGCGACGCCGCCCGGCTCGGCGGACCCAGTGCCCGGCGAGCGAGCCCGCGCATCTCGGCGACGGTCTGCTGAGCCAGGCCGACACCGACGACGAACGTGTCGCTGGGGGCGCCGGAGCGCAGCCGGTCCGCGGCGAGCAACGCCACGCCCAGGGCGAGCCGGGCGGGATGCGCGGCCTGATCCGCCCGTGCTCCGGCCCGTTGGCTCTGCGCGGCGTCGCCCGGGCCTGGCTGGCCTGGTCCGGCAGCCGTTCCGGCAGCCGGCACATTCTCGCCGGCCTCGGCCGGCCAACCCGCCCAGCCGGTGAATTCCGCGTCGTCCGCCCAGCCGGACGCGGGTGTCGCACCCTGGTCGCCAGCACCGATGGTCATCGAAGGCCCCCCGCCCCGCGCTACACCTCACCAGAAACGGTAGTCGAGTTGGCCGGTCTGCTCGCGCGTTTTGGCCACCTTTGGTCGGGGGGTACCCCGGCTTCCGGATTCGGGGAGCTTGCGACCCGAACAACGCAGCAATTCGGGGAGCTTGCGACCCGAACAACGCAGCAATTCGGGGAGCTTGCCACCCCGAACAACGCAGCAATTCACCGCGGCGCTACGGTCCGCCCGGATACGCTCGGCTGGTGGCGAGCCGCGACCACCCGGACGCCCGTCCACACACGACGGTCTGAAGTGGACACTACGGCCGGCGACCCAGCCACTGTGCTGCGAAGCCGCGGCTACGTGGCGATTCTCGTGCTCGCCGCGCTGATCGGCATTCCCATTTCGGCCGTGGCGTACTGGTTCCTGGCCCTCGTGGCCGACCTGCAGGGCTGGGTGTTCACCGATCTGCCGCACGGCCTCGGCTTCTCGACGCCGCCGACGTGGTGGCCGCTGCCGGTGCTCGCCGTCGCCGGGATTCTGGTCGCGCTCGCGATCCGGTACCTGCCCGGCCGCGGCGGGCACATACCCGCCGAGGGACTCAAGACCGGCGGCGTGTTCACGGCGATCGAGCTTCCCGGCGTCGCGCTCGCCGCCATCGCCGGGTTGGGCCTGGGTATCGTGCTCGGCCCCGAGGCTCCGCTCATCGCTCTCGGCGGGGGACTCGCCGCCCTGGCCGTGCGGCATCCTCGGGCCCGGCCGCAGGCGGTCGCTATCATCGGGGCGGCTGGAGGCTTCGCGGCCGTCAGCGCGCTGTTCGGTTCCCCGCTGCTGGGCGCATTCCTTCTGATGGAGGCGACCGGTCTGGGCGGAGCGATGCTCGGGCTGGTGCTCGTGCCGGGCCTGCTCGCCGCCGGCATCGGAGCTCTTGTGTTCATCGGGCTGGGGAGCTGGACCGGGAAGGGCACCTTCTCGCTCACCGTCCCCGGCCTGCCGGCGGTGGGCTCGCCGACGGTGGTCGGGTTCGGCTGGGCGCTCGCCATCGGCGCGGCGGCGGCGGTTCTCGGCACGGTGATCCACCGGTTGTCGCTTGCGTTTGCGGCGGTGGCCCAGCCACGCATCATCGCGACCGGGCCGGTCGCGGGCCTTGTGGTGGGTGGGCTCGCCGTGTGGTACGCGGCCGCGAGCGGCCACTCGGTCGACGACGTGCTCTTCTCCGGTCAGAGTGGGCTTCCCGGTCTGCTCACCCACGCCAGCACCTACGGGTCTGGACTCCGGTCGGACTAGTCGCGGCGAAGAGCGCCGGGTACCTCATCTGCCTCGGTTGCTTCCGCGGCGGTCCAGTGTTTCCGTCGCTCTTCCTCGGCGCGGCGGGTGGCATCGCGTTCTCACATCTGCCCGGCCTGCCGATGCTGACCGGGGCGGCAATAGGGATCGGGGCGATGGCCGTGGCCATGCTCCGGCTGCCGCTCACCTCCGTCCTCCTGGCGACGGTGCTCTTCGGAAGCAATGGCCTGCGGTTCATGCCCGAGGTGATCGTGGCCGTCGTGGTCTCCCACGTGCTCACCGCCTGGCTCACTCGTCCGGTCGACCCGCACGGTCGATGACGAGCTCATTTCGGCCACATCCAGGCGCGGCCCAGGCAAGCATGGAGCCATGCAGGAGCCCTCCCGCACGCATGTCGTCGTTGTTGGCGGTGGCTTCGCCGGCGTTGCCTGCACGAGGCTGCTGGCTGAAGAGGACCGCGTCCGAGCGACCCTGATCGATCTCAATGGCTACCACCAGTTCCAGCCGCTGCTCTACCAGGTCGCCACTGCGGAGCTGGCGGGCCGGGACATGACGTTTGACCACACCGACCTGTTCCGCGGTCAGGGCAGCGTCGAGCTCGTGCAGGGCACGGTGGTCGCGGCCGACCCGGACACGCTCACGGTCACCCTCGGCGACGGCACGACCATCGCCACGGACTACCTCGTACTGGCGGCCGGTGCGCAGCCCAACTTCTTCCACACGACCGGTGCCCGTGAGTTCGCATACCCGCTGTACAGCCTGACCGACGCGCGGCGGCTGCGCGAGCGGGTGCTCCAGCTCTTCGCCGATGCCGCGGCCAAGCCCGAGCTCGTCGAGGAGGGTGCGCTGACCTTCGTCGTCGTGGGCGGCGGAGCCACCGGGGTCGAGATCTCCGGCTCGCTCGCCGAACTCGTTCATGACGTGATGCCACACCGCTATCCGCACCTCGCCGTGGCCGGGGAACGCATCATCCTGGTCGATGTCGGTCGTTCTTTGCTGGCGCCGTTCACCGACGAGTCCCACCTGTACGCGGCAAAGCAGCTGCAGCACCGTGGAGTCGAGGTGCGGCTGGGCACCTCCGTCAAGGAGGTCGCCGGTGACCATGTCGTGCTCGGTGACGGCACCACGATCCGGACCCATTGCGTGGTCTGGGGCGGCGGCGAGATGGCGGCCCCGATCGCGGGCAGTGCCGGCCTCGGGCAGGGCCGCGGTGGCCGCATCGACGTGCGGCCGGACCTCAGCGTTTCAGGGCATCCGAATGTATTCGCCGTGGGGGACATTGCCAACATCCCGTACGGCGACGAGCAGGCCCTGCCGCAGTTGGGCAGCGTCGCGCAGCAGTCGGGGGCATGGGCGGCCAGAAACATCCTGGGCGATGTCGACGGCACCGGCCGGGAGCCGTTTCATTACCGGGACAAGGGCATCATGGCGATGATCGGCCGGAAGGCGGCGGTGGCCGAGGTGGGAACGCACCGGCACGAGATGCATGGGCGGGTCGCCTTCGCCGCCTGGCTGGGTGTGCACGCCGAGTTGCTGGCCAACGCCGGCGCCGAGCTGAAGGCGTTTGTCCAGTGGGCCGAGGAGTTCTACGTCCGGCCGCACCATCGGTCGGCCGAACTGCTCGATCCGAACCAAGTGGAGCTACCGAAGATCCAATGGGGACAGTCCCAGAGGTCCGGATGAGCAACGTCGACCTGGCCCGATTCCAGTTCGCCATGACGTCGATCTACCACTTCCTTTTCGTGCCGTTGACCATCGGCCTGAGTTTCCTCACCGCACTGCTGCAGACGTCTTGGCACCGCAAGGGCCGCCCGGAAGATCTGCGCCTGACGAAGTTCTTCGGCACCCTGCTTGTCATCAACGTCGCCGTCGGTGTGGTGACCGGACTCGTACAGGAGTTCCAGTTCGGAATGAACTGGTCGGCGTACTCGCGCTTCGTCGGCGACGTGTTCGGGGCTCCCCTGGCCATGGAGGGTCTCGCCGCGTTCTTCCTGGAGTCGGTCTTCCTTGGCCTGTGGCTCTTCGGTTGGAACCGCTTGCCCCGGCGGATCCACCTCGCCACCATCTGGGCGGTGGCGGTCGGCAGCGCGCTCTCCGCCGCGTTCATCATGGCGGCCAACTCGTGGATGCAGCGGCCGGTGGGCTACCAGATCAACCCGAACACGGGGCGGGCCCAGCTCAACGACATATGGGCGGTACTCACCAACACGGTCTTCGTCTGGGCGTACGTCCATGTGTTGCTCGCGGCGCTGGTCACCGCGGGCGCGGTGATGCTCGGGGTATCGGCCTGGCATCTGCGCCGCCGCAACAGTCCCGAGGTGTTCGGCCGGTCGGCCCGGCTGGCGCTGGTGGTGCTCATCCCGGCCACCCTGTTCACGCTGATGATCGGAAGCCGGCTCGGCGTCGTCGAGACGACGTACCAGCCGATGAAGATCGCCGCGGCCGAGGCGACCTGGAACACCTGCTCGCCCTGTTCGTTCTCGCTCTTCCAGATCGGTGGGGGAAACAACGACCAGACGCCCACGAAGATCATCCGGGTTCCGCACCTGCTGTCGCTGCTGGCCACCGACTCGTGGAACGGGCAGGTCCAGGGACTCAACGAACTCGAGGCCCAGTACGAGCAGCAGTACGGGCCGGGTTACTACATCCCGAACGTTTTCATCCAGTACTGGTCGATGCGGGTCATGGCGTACGGCGGAGCGCTGGTCTTCCTCATCGCGCTGCTCGGCGGCTTTCTGCTGTGGCGCGGGACGCTCGGGCGGACGCGATGGTTCCTGTGGTTGGCCGTCTGGAGCGCGCCATTGCCCTTCCTTCTCAACATCGCGGGCTGGCTGCTCACCGAGAACGGTCGCCAGCCCTGGATCGTGCAGGGTCTCCAGCTCACCCGCAACGGTGTATCCACATCGGTTGGCACAGCCACCATCGTCACGAGCATCGTCGTCTTCCTCGTCCTCTACGGCGTACTGGCCATTGTGGACACCATTCTCATGACGCACTACTCCCGCCAGCAGCTCGCGCCGGAGACCCCCGGAGAGGAGCCCGCTCCCGAGCTCGAGTTCATCTACTGAGGACAGTCATGACCACGTTCTGGTTCATCGTCATCGCGATCCTGTGGACCGGCTTCCTGGTGCTCGAGGGGTTCGACTTCGGAGTCGGGGCCCTGCACGGTATCGTGGGCGGCGACGACACCGGCCGCCGCGAGGTGATACATACCATCGGGCCGGTGTGGGACGGCAACGAGGTCTGGCTGATCACCGCCGGCGCCGGGATGTTCGCCGCGTTCCCGGGCTGGTACGCCACGGCGTTCTCGGCCCTCTACCTCGCACTGGTGCTGCTGCTCGTCGCCTTGATCCTGCGCGGTGTGGCGATCGAGTTCCGGCACAAACGTGAGAGTCCCAGGTGGCGTCGCCTGTGGAGCGTCGCCCTCATCGTCTCCAGCCTGGTGGCGCCGCTTCTGGTCGGCGTGGCCCTGGCCGACTTCGGCTACGGCCTACCGATCGACGCCAACCAGGAGTTCGTGGGGAGCTTCTGGGATCTGTTGCCGTTCTACTCGGTCGTCACCGGCATCGCGTTCCTGGCGGTGTCGCTGTTGCACGGAGCCGTCTTTCTCGGCAACCGGACGGGGGCGGAGCAGCGCGCACGAGCGGCCAGGCTGGCGCGGATGCTCGCTCCGGTCGCGGCGGCGCTGGTCTTCGTCATGGTGATCTGGACCCACGTCGCCATCGGCAGCGGGTTCCTGCTCTCCAGTGTGGAGCTCGCCGCGCTCGCAGCGGTGGTCGCCGCGGTATGGCTGGTCCTCGCCGGTAGCTGGGGGTGGGCCTTCGTCGCCACGACGGTCACGATCGCCGGCATGGTGCTGAGCATCTTCACCGACCTGTACCCGAACGTCATGGTGTCCAGCCTGAATTCCGCGAACAACCTCACCATCCACAACACCTCGTCCGGGCCGTATTCGCTCAAGGTGATGACCGTGATCCTCGTGGTCGTCTTCCCGGTGGTGCTGGTCTACCAGGGCTGGGCCTATTACGTGTTCCGGCGGCGGGCCGCGACCTGACGGTTCACGGTCGGTCGATCCGGACAACTTCGTCCACATCGGAGAGACCGAAGCCGCGGTGGGTGATGAGCACGACACTGCGGTCCCGGGTCGCGGCCAGCAGGTCGGCGGTGAGGGCCGCCGCGGTCTCGTCGTCGAGGTGCTCGGTCGGCTCGTCCAGCACGAGAATCGGCGTTTCGGCGAGCAGGACACGCGCCAACGCGAGCCGTCGTCGTTGCCCCCCGGAAAGTTTGGCCCCATGCTCCCCTACCGGGGTCGCCAGACCCAGAGGAAGGCCGCCGACCCAGTCGTCCAGCCGGGCCCGTCGCAGCGCCACCCAGAGCTCGGCGTCGGTGGCGTCCCGCCGGGCGACGCGGAGGTTGCCCTCGATGGTGGTGTCGAAACAGTGGACCTGCTCGTCCATGAGCCCCACCACACGCCGCACGTCGTCGCCGGCGAGGTCACGCAGGTCGACCCCGTTGAGGGTCACCCGGCCGCGCACCGGGTCGAGGAAACGGACCAGCAGGCAGGCGAGCGTCGTCTTGCCACTACCGCTCGGGCCCACCAGCGCGATCCGGCGCCCCGGAGGCAGCTCCAGGCTCAGGTCGCGCAACGCGGCCGGAGCGTCGGGCTGCCATCGTGCGGTCACGTTCTCGACGCGTACCCGGTATGGCCCGGACGGAAGCGACGCCGGCCGGGCCTTGTCCGGTACCGGATCGGGGCGGTCCACCGCCGCGTACACCCGTCGCAGCGCAGCCCGGGCCAGGCCGAACCGGCTGGCGGCCTCGGGGAGCCCGGAAACGACATCAAGAGCGGCCAACGGGGTCAGTACCAGCACGGCGAAGGCCGGTCCCCCCACGTGGCCGGCACCGAGCGCGAGCGCCACCCAGACGCCCGCCCCGCCGGCCAGCACCGCCATGGCGTTGCCGGCTCCCACTCCGGTACTGGATCGGGCTGTCGCGGCCAGCAGGCGCCGGTCGACCGCGGCTAGGTGATCGAGCCGATCACGCGCCACGCCGTAGGCGACCAGGTCCGGCAGCCCGTGTAGCAGCTCGATGACCCCGCTCATCAACTCGGCCCGTAGCGGCGCGGTACGAGCCTCCGCCCGGCGGGCCACCCCCTGCTGCACCATCGGTGCGACAAAGCAGACGACGACCAGCATGGCCGCGAGAGCCACCCCCACGGCCGGCAGGATGCTGGTCAGCAGGACGACCGCCCCGCCGCCGGCGAGCAACGACGCGGCGTACGGGAGCAGCACCCGAACGAGAACGTCCTGGCCGGAGTCCACATCGGAGGCGAACCGTTGCAAGGCGTCGCCGCGGCCGGTGCCAGCCCGTGCGATCATCGCGGTGTACGCCCGAAGGCGGAGGATCCCGAGTACCCGAAGTGCCGCGTCGTGGCCGGCAAGGCGCTCGCCGTAGCGAAAGAAGCCGCGAAAGAGCCCGAATGCGCGTACGGCCACCACGGCGACTCCCAGCTCCAACACCGGCGGATGCTGGGCGGCCCGCGCGATGAGCCAGGCGGCGGTAGCCATCAGCCCGATTCCACAGGCCGCCGCCGCGCAACCGGCCAGGGTCGCCAACGCCAGCCGCGCCAGCACCGGACGGGCCGTGTCCAGCAGTCGCCACACCGTCCTCATCGGACGACCACCGCCGCGGCCGGATGCCGTCGAGGCGGGCCGGGCGGGTCAAGCGTGACCACCCGATCGGCCACGGCGAGCATCGCCGGCCGGTGCGCGACGAGCAGCACGGTACGGCCGGCGGCGGCCCGCCGGACCGCATCCGCAACAACCGCCTCGGTCGCGCCGTCGAGGCTGGCGGTGGGCTCGTCGAGCAGGAGTACCGGGGCGTCACGCAGCAGGGCGCGGGCGAGCGCGATCCGTTGCCGCTGGCCGGCCGAGACGCCCTGCCCGCCGTCGCCCACCAATGTGGCCAGACCGTTCGGGAGCTCGTCCACAAGCGACGCGGCCGCGGCTCGCACCGCCGCCTCCGAGGCGTCCGGCCGGGCCAGCCGGATGTTCTCGCCGACCGTACCGGCGACCAGATAGGGCGCCTGCGGCAGCCAGGCCACCCGCGCGCGCCACGCATCGAGGTCCACATCGGACAGATCGACCGAGCCAACTCGTACCCGACCCGCGGTTGGTGCGACGAAGCCGAGCAGCAGGGCGAGCACGGTCGACTTCCCGGCGCCGCTAGGCCCGGTGAGCCCGACCACCTCGCCGGGAGAGAGCCGGAGCGAGAAGTCCGCCAGGGCGGGAGTCTCGCGACCTGGATAGCTCACGCTGACCTCCTCGAGCACGAGCGGCAGGCCATCCGGCATGACTCTCCCGCGTGCCGGCGCCTCGGTCTCCAGCACGGCGAAAACCTCTTCCGCGGCGGCCAAGCCCTCGACGCTCGCGTGGTAATGACTGCCGAGCGCCCGTAGCGGCAGGTACGCCTCCGGCGCCAGGATCAGCACGAGCAGACCGGTCCTGAGATCGAGCGATCCTCCGACGAGCCGCAGTCCGATCGAGACCGCCACCAACGCCACCGAGAGGGTGGCCAGCAACTCCAGCACGAGTCCGGAAAGGAATGTCACTCGGAGCACTCGCATCGTCAGCCGCCGGTACTGTTCCGTCACCGTCGCGATGGTGTGCGCCTGAGCTCTGGCCCGGCCGAAGATCCGCAACGTAGGTAGCCCGGTGACCACATCGAGGAAGTGGTGCGACAGCCGCTCCAGGTAGCGGAACTGCCGTCGGGTCGCCTCGCCCGTGCCCCGGCCGACCAGCGCCATGAAGAGGGGGATCAGCGGGAGGGTCACCACGATCGTGACGGCGGCGACCAGATCGGCCGGAAAGACGCGGGCAAGGACGACGACCGGCACGATCACGGCCAGCACGAGCTGAGGCAGAAAGCGCGCGAAGTATCCCTCGAGGGCGTCGATTCCGCGCGTGGCCAATATCGCCAGCTCGCCGCTTCGTTCGTCCGTTACCCAACCCGGGCCGAGCCGAACGACCTGCGCCATGAGGCGCTCGCGCAGCCGCGACCGGGTCGACGCCGCGGCCCGATGTGCGGCCACCTCCTGGGCCCAGGCGATCGCAGCCCGCCCGAAGGTGACGCCCGCAAGCAGGGCCAACACGCCGGCACCGGTCAGACCGTCGGCAAGCAGCGTCGCCTGCACGACCACGAGCCCCGCCCAACCGACCCCCAGCGCCACGCAGAGGATGAGGTGGGTCCGGCTAGCCAGGGCGTACCGGCGCAGGCGAGGGTCGACTGGCCTCACCCTGACATGCTGCGCACCGGCAGACCTCCGCCGCAGCGGTTCACTGAATCCGCCCCGATAGAAACACCAGTCGCTCACGTCGCGCGGGAACCCGTGTTGTCGTAGATAACCGAGACAGCCCGCCCGCTGGACTGCTGCACTGAATACGGGACGCAGACGACGTTGGGGGGCGCTCGAGTGGAGACCACGCAGGACGCTGATGTCTTCGTCATCTTCGGCATCACAGGCGACCTCGCCAAGGTGATGACATTCCGGGCGCTGTACCGGTTGGAGGCCCGATCACTGCTCACGTGTCCGATCGTGGGCGTCGCCGTCGATCGGTGGAGTGCGGACGACCTGCGCAAGCGGGCCGCGGAGTCGATCGAGGCAACCGGCGAGCGGATCGACCCGGATGTCTTCGATCGTCTGGCCACTCGAATGTCCTATCTGGACGGAGACTTCTCGGACCCGGCGACTTATGACAAGGTGGCTGGTGCCGTCAAGGGCTCCCAAACGCCGGTGTTCTACCTGGAGATCCCGCCGTTCCTGTTCGGTCCGGTGGTGAAGGGGCTGGCCAAGGCCGACCTGATCCGCCACGGCCGCGTGGTCGTCGAGAAGCCGTTCGGCCACGACCTCGCCTCGGCCCGCGAGCTCGCCGCCGAGATGCACCAGTACGTCGACGAGTCGCAGCTGTTCCGCATCGACCACTTTCTCGGCAAGACAGGCCTCGAGGAGCTGCTCTTCCTCCGGTTCGCCAACTCCATTCTCGAACCGGTCTGGAGCCGCAACTACCTGTCCTGCGTGCAGATCACGATGGCCGAGAGCTTCGGTGTGGAGGATCGCGGCCACTTCTACGACAAGGTGGGCGCACTGCGGGACGTGGTGGTCAACCACATGCTCCAGCTGGTCTCGGCGGCGACGATGGAGGCGCCGGCCGGGGCCGACCCGCAGACGCTGAAGAACACACAGGCGGCGCTGTGGAAGGCGGTCCAGGATGTCGACCCGGCACATTTCGTACGCGGGCAGTACGACGGGTACCGCACGATCGACGGAGTCTCCAGGGACTCGGATACGGAGACGTTCGCCGCGCTCCGCCTGGACATCGAGAACTGGCGCTGGGACGGAGTACCGATCTTCCTCCGGACCGGCAAGCGGCTCCCGATGACCCAAACGGAGCTACGCCTCATATTCCGCAAGGCTCCCCGGCTCGGCCTGAGCCTGCCCGGCATGCATCCCCCGCAGCCGTCCGAGCTCGTGGTCAAGCTGGACCCGACCGCGGGAATCCGGCTGAGCGTGGCCGCCCACCGCGGCTATACCCAGGGGCCCAGCACGATCAACCTCGACATCGAGTTCGGCGGCGAGGAAGCGCTGCCGTATGAAGTGCTGCTTCAGGCGGCGCTGACTGGCAACCCGACCCGCTTCACCCGCCAGGACGGGGTCGAGGAGCAGTGGCGCATCATGCAGCCCCTGCTGGACAATCCGCCGCCGGTACGTCCGTACCAACCCGGCAGCTGGGGACCGGCCGCGGCCGACGACCTCGTGTCGGCGTACGGCGGTTGGCGAGAGCCGTGGACGGCGACATCATGAACGGCGCATACGACGTCATCATCATCGGCACCGGTGCCGGGGGCGGCACGCTGGCCCATCACCTCGCTCCGTCGGGCAAGCGCATCCTGTTGCTGGAACGGGGCGACTGGCTCCCCCGCGAACCGTCGAACTGGATCGCCGCCGACGTCTTCGTCGACAACCGGTATGTCTCGCCGGACACGTGGACCGACGAGAAGGGCACGCCGTTCCAGCCGCAGATCCACTACTTCGTCGGCGGCGCGACGAAGCTCTACGGTGCCGCCCTGTACCGGTTGCGCAAGGAGGACTTCGGAGAACTACGGCACCACGACGGCATCTCACCGCCCTGGCCCATCGCGTACGAACAGATGGAGCCCTATTACACCAAGGCCGAGCAGCTCTACCAGGTGCACGGGGCCAGATATGAGGATCCGACCGAACCCCCGGCCAGCTCCCCGCAGTACCCGTTCCCGCCGGTGAGCCACGAGCCGCGCATCCAGCAGCTCTCCGACGACCTTTCGGCGGCTGGATACCATCCGTTCCATGCCCCGTGCGGAATCATGCTCAACGAGTCGAACATGCCCTACAGCGCGTGCGTACGCTGCGCCAACTGCGATGGCTTTCCGTGTGCGGTGCAGGGCAAGTCCGACGCCGAGGTGAACGCCGTCCGGCCGGCACTGGAATACCCGGGAGTGGACCTGCTGACCCACGCCAAGGCGGTACGGCTGGAGACGAACGCGGCCGGTACCGAGGTCACGCAGGTGGTGGTGGACCATGAAGGTCACGAGGAGCACTACCGCGGCGACATCGTCGTGGTCTCGTGCGGAGCGGCCAACTCGGCGAAGCTGCTTCTGCTCTCGGCCAACGACGCACACCCGAGCGGGCTGGCCAACGGCTCGGACGAGGTCGGGCGGAACTACATGTTCCATGCCAGCCAGGCGGTGCTCGCGCTGTCGAAGGAGCCGAACCCGACCACGTACCAGAAGACCCTGGGTGTCAACGACTTCTACTTCCGTGGACCGGACTTCGACTACCCGATGGGGAACATCCAGATGGTCGGCAAGTCGCAGCCGGCGATGTACCGGGGCGAGAAGCCCTTGGAGACCAGGCTCGCGCCGACCTGGACCCTGCGCGACGTGGCCGGGCACGCCGTCGACTTCTGGCTGTCCACAGAGGACCTTCCCGGCTCCGACAACCGCGTGACGGTCAACCGGGACGGGAACATCGAGCTGCGGTACCGGCCGAGCAACGTCACCGCGGCTCGTCGCCTCTACGACCAGCTCAAGTCGATGCTGGGCAGTCTCGGCATGCACGAGGATCATCTGATCCCCCGGTTCGCGTACATGAAGAGCGACATCCCGGTGGCCGGCGTGGCGCACCAGGCCGGCACCTGCCGGTTCGGCACCGACCCGGCCACCTCGGTGCTGGACGTCAACTGCCGCACGCACGAGGTGCAGAACCTCTACGTCGTCGACACGAGCTTCTTTCCCAGCATCGGCGCGGTCAATCCAGCGCTGACCGCGATGGCCAACGCGATGCGCGTCGGCGACCACCTGCTTGAACGTTTGGACGCCAAGGCACCGGCAGCGACGGGAGGGGTTTCATGAGCAGTGCCACCGACCAATTCTTCTCCAGCCTCGCCGAACGGGGACAGGAACCGTTGCTCCTTCGAGCCAACGGCACCGTACGGGTGGACCTGGACGGCCAGCATTGGTACCTCGAACTAGGCAAGGGCCAGGTGAGCGTCTCCCACCGCGACGCGCCGGCCGACTGCGTCATCCGATCCGACCGGGAGACTTTCGACCGCGTCGCTCGTGGGGAGTCCAACGCAATGGCGTCGCTGCTGCGCAACGAAATCATGTTCGAGGGCGATCCCGGCATGGTCGTGCTGTTACAGAAGCTGTTTCCCTGGCCCTCGGAAGGACCGAGGTCATGACCACCGACGCTATGGTGAGAATACTCGACGGCAACACGTTCGTCGTCAGCGATTCGCGCGGCGACATCGAAGCGACCAGCACCGACCCCAGTGGACTGTTCTCGTTCGACACCCGCTTTCTCTCCACCTGGGTGCTGACCGTCGACGGCGTGCGGCTCAATCCACTGTCGACGGACGACCTACAGTACTTCGAGACCCGGTTCTTCCTGGTGCCGGGCACCGGGACGATCTACGTGGACGCGAAGCTATCCGTGATCCGCCGGCGCGAGGTGGGTGGCGGGTTCACCGAGGAGCTCACCATCATCAACCACGACGAGAAGCCGGTCGATCTGACCGTGCGGATCGAGGCGGCCTGCGACTTCGCCGACCTGTTCGACGTCAAGGACGCCAAGCCGAAGCAGGGCAGCTACGACACCATGGTGGAGGCGTCGCGGCTCGTCCTCGGCTACACCCGGGAGAAATTCCGCCGGGCGACGGTGATCACGTCGAGCGCACCGGCCGAAGTGGACGAACACGGCTTCACCTTCCACCTGCACCTCGAGCCGGACCAGGAGTGGCGCACCGATCTGCGGGTTGAGGCTGAGCTGACCAGCTATGGCCGCGGTCCCACCCGGTACGTGCACCCGGCGCAGGAGATGACAACCAATCTGCAGCGTTGGCTCGACACCGCGCCGCGCCTGGAGTGCGACTGGGAGCCGCTGGTCGCGACGTACCGCCGTAGTCTGGTCGATCTGGCCGCGCTGCGCTTCTCGCCGCCGATCGCCGGCGGCATGAGTCTTCCGGCGGCCGGCCTGCCGTGGTTCATGACCATGTTCGGGCGGGACAGCATCTTCACCAGCCTGCAGGCATTGCCGTTCCAGCCCGAGCTCGCCGCGACCACCTTGCGGGTACTCGCCGAGTGGCAGGGCACCAGGCGCGACGATTTCCGCGATGAGGACCCAGGCCGGATCGTGCACGAGATGCGCTACGGCGAATCGGCCGCCTTCGAGGAGCAGCCGCATACCCCGTACTACGGCAACGCCGACGCCACCCCGCTCTTCGTCGTGCTGCTCGACGAGTACGAGCGGTGGACCGGCGACGCGAGGCTGGTGAAGGCGCTCGAGTACGAGGCGCGGGCGGCGCTGGAGTGGATCGACCGGTACGCCGATCTCGCCGGCAACGGCTACATCTCCTACCAACGCCGAAACGAACAGACCGGACTGGAGAACCAGTGCTGGAAGGATTCCTGGGACTCGATCTCCTACCACGACGGTCGGCTACCGGGATTCCCGAGGGCCACCTGTGAGCTGCAGGGGTACGCTTACGACGCCAAGGTGCGTGGCGCCCGGCTGGCCCGGACCGTGTGGAAGGACCCCTCCTACGCCGAGGTGCTCGAGAAGCAGGCAGCCGACCTCAAGCGCCGGTTCAACCGCGACTACTGGATCGCGGATGGGGAGTACTACGCCCTGGCCCTGGAGGCGGACGGCACCAAGGTGGACGCGCTCTCGTCCAACATCGGCCACTTGCTGTGGAGTGGCATCGTCGAGAAGTCCAAGGCCCGGGCGATCGTCCGGCACCTGATGGGCCCGCGGCTCTTCACGGGCTGGGGGGTGCGGACACTGGCCGAGGGTTCCCGGCGGTTCAACCCGATCGGCTACCACGTCGGGACGGTCTGGCCGTTCGACAACTCCTTCATCGCCTGGGGTCTTCGCCGGTACGGGTACAAGGAGGACGCCGCGAAGATCGCGGCAGGCATCCTGGACGCGGCGAACTTCTTCGACGGCCGGCTGCCCGAGGCCTTCGGCGGCTACGAGCGCGGCCAGACCATGTACCCGGTGCAGTACCCGACAGCCTGCAGTCCGCAGGCGTGGTCGACCGGTGCCCCGCTGCTGTTCCTGCGCACCATGCTCGGACTCGAGCCGCTGGGTGACCACCTCGTTGTCGACCCGGCGCTGCCGATGGGCATCGGCCATCTGGAACTGCTCGACATCCCGGGCCGATGGGGCCGGCTGGACGCGTTCGGCCGAGGCCGGGTCAAGGTCTCGGCCGGGCGGGGACTGCGAGCTGAACTCGGAGCCGCCCGCTGACGGTGCATGCCGCGATCGGCTACGGCTGGGTCACGGGGAGTCCGCTATGGCGGACCTGCGACTGCCCAGCCGGTGGGCACACATGACCAGGAGCCGCCGGCTCAGTCGGCGATGCGTTCGGCGCCCAGGTGTTCGGTGAGTAAGGCGATGGCCTGATCCTCGCTCGACTGCCGGGTCTGCCCGGCATCCGGTTCGTCGTCCACCGGCTCGTCGCCGGGGTCGAACCCCTCGTACGCGGCGGTCCGGTCGACCGGTGGGTCAGTCGGCGGTGCCGTCTGCCGCTGACCGTTGCCGCGGCGTCGGGTCGACTTGGTTACTTCGGCGCGCTTGGCCGGCGCGGCGATCTCCCCGACCGGTGGCGCCCCCGACGCGCTACCGGGCAGCGTCGGCGTCGGCCAGTCACTGTCGGCGTTCTTCGCTTGGGGCGCGCTCTGCGGTGGTGCCGCCCGTGGGGTATCGCCCGCGAGCTCGGCCCGCGGCCGCCAGGAGCCGCCGAAGACCTCGTGCAGCGCCTCGGTGAGCAGGTCGGCCTGGGCACCGAACATGTTGGCGTGCACGCCATGCTGGAAGACGAGGACGATCTCCTCGCCACGCACGTCGCGAACCACCGCCTCCCGCACCACGGCCCACGCCTTCGGACTACGCCTCCGAACCGTCGTCAATACTTCGTCCCACACCCGTCGTACCGCGGCGGCGTCGAGGCTACCGGGGGCTGGCCGCTCCGCAGGGGCGACTTCCGCCTGATCGACGACCGGCTCGGCGGCACGGGAAACTGATTCTGCCGTACGGGAGACGGGTTCTGCCGTACGGGAGACTGGTTCCCCCGTACGGGAAACAGATTCTGCCATGCGGGCAACTGGTGCACCGGCGCGGGATCCCGGCTCAGCAGCGTCGGAGGCTCCGAGACGGCGTTCCATGCGCTCCAACCGCTGCAGAAGTCCACCTTCGTCCGGACCGGGCAGGAGCATCCGCGCGACGAGGAGCTCGAGCAACAGCCGAGGGGCGGTCGTACCGCGCATCTCAGTCAGTCCATTGTGGACGATATCGGCCAGGCGCCAGAGGGTGGCCGATCCCATCCGGGAGGCCTGAGCGGTCATCCGTTCGAGCTGGTCGGCCGGGGCCTCGATGATGCCGGTGGCGGCGGCGTCCGGTACCCGCTGCATGATGATCAGATCACGGAACCGCTCGAGCAGGTCAGCGGTGTAGCGGCGCGGGTCGTGCCCGGCGTCGGCGACCCGGTCGACGGTGGCGAAGGCGGCCGCCCCGTCGCCGGCCGCGAGGGCATCCGTCATTTCGTCGATCAGTGCCACGTCGGTGACACCGAGCAGGCCCACGGCGCGGGCGTAGGTCACGCCCTCGGCGCCGGCGCCGGCGATGAGCTGGTCGAGGACCGAGAGCGAGTCCCGGACCGAGCCTCCGCCGGCCCGCACCACCAGCGGGAACACCGCCGGCTCCACACTGACGCCCTCTTCGCGGGCGAGCTTCTCCAGGTATGGGCGGAGGACGCTCGGCGGCACGAGGCGGAACGGGTAGTGATGAGTCCGGGACTTGATCGTGCCGAGGACCTTCTCGGGCTCGGTGGTCGCGAAGACGAACGTCACATAATCGGGTGGTTCTTCGACCAGCTTGAGCAGAGCGTTGAAGCCCTGGGTCGAGACCATGTGCGCCTCGTCGATCACGTACACTTTGAACCGGCTGGCCACCGGGGCGAAGAAGGCGCGTTCGCGAAGATCGCGCGCGTCGTCCACGCCGCCGTGGGAGGCCGCGTCGATCTCGATGACGTCGATCGAGCCGGGTCCGTCGGGCGCCAACGCGACGCAGGACTCACATTCGCCGCACGGCTCCGGTGTTGGTCCCTTCACACAGTTGAGCGAGCGGGCGAGGATGCGCGCGGAGGAGGTCTTCCCGCAGCCTCGGGGACCGGAGAAGAGGTACGCGTGGTTCAGCCGTCCGCTCCGCAACGCTTGCGTCAGCGGTTCGGTGACCTGCTCCTGCCCGATGACCTCGGCAAAGGTCCGGGGACGGTACTTGCGGTAGAGCGCTAGCGCCACGGCTGCAACCCCCTCCCCACGTCAACGCGCCGGTCCCGCGCCACGCTACCGCCAGGGGCCGACAACAGCACCTTGCCATTGGCGCTCGCTGCGCTTGGGGGCCGTGGGCCTCCCTGGTCGCCGGTCCGGGATGCCCTGAAGAGTCTCAAGTAGCACGTGCGCGTAACCGAATCGATGCCGATCCGCTCGTAGATTTGGAGCGTGAGCCCAGGTCGGTCCGTTCGTGCCCTCGTGGTGACGCCGGTGGTGGTAGCTGCGCTGCTCGGGCTCGGGCCACGCGGGGCGGCCGCGGATCCACCCGGGGTTGCTCCGCGGTTCGCGGCCAAGGGTTGGCTCGGCATCGTGCAGGCCGGCGCCCCATCAGTCGGAACCGATGTGGACAGCAATCAGTCCACAGTAGACTCCAGCCAGGCGCACGTGACGATCCCGGCCGGTGCGATAGTGCAGTGGGCCGGCCTGCACTGGGCTGGCGATCAGGCGGCCCGAGCCGACGGCTCGCCTCCACGGTGCGCCGGCGCGCCGGCCGACGCCGCGCCGGCAACACCTCCGCCCGCGCCACAACTGACGAACGTCGTGCGACTGTCCATCGGCGACGGTCCATACGAGTCGGTCACGGCAGCCGATGCCTCGCCGATTCTCACGCCGGCCGGAGCGGCCGCCTTTCAGGCATACGCCGACGTGACGGCAGGGCTGCGTCGGTACGGCGGTCGATCGGCGGTCACCGATGTGTCGGTGACGGTCGCCGATGTCCAGGTGGCTACGGGCCCGGGATGCGTCGGCGGTTGGAGCCTCATGATCGTCTACGGGTACCCGAACGGCCCGGACAAGACCTTCGCGCCGGCCTATGAGAGCCTGGCCGTCTACGACCCGATCTTCCCGACCGGAGCCTCGGCCACGCTGACCGGTCTGGTGACACCCGCCGCGGGCCAGGTGTCGGCCGCCGTCGGGATCGCGCTCCTCGGCGGCGGTCCGCCGGTCACCCCCACACTGAGCGGGAATCCTGTCGGCACCAGCTCCGGTACCGGGTACCAGCAGTCGATCGCGCCGCTGCCGCCGGCCGCACTCGCCGCCGGTGCGACATCGGCACCCTTCACGGTAGCCGCGGACGGCGACGCCTTCGCCGCTATGGTTGTCGCCATCGGGGTGACCCTGCCGGTACGCATGAGTCTGCCCGTCACGGCGGTGTTCAGTCCGACCACCGTCGCCGTCGGCTCGGTGGCCCGCTTCACCGTGACCGTTCGCGACGATGCCGACGTACCCGCATCCGGCGTCACGATCACGGCTGCCCTCCCTGACTCCGTTGACCTGGTCGACCACAACTCCGCCTATGAGGAATCCACCGGCGTATGGACCGTCGGGACCCTGGCGGCCCATGGCACTGCCACATTGACGCTCAACGTCCGGGTCAACGCAGCCGGCTCGTTCACCACCTCGGCCCGGGTCACCTCGAGCGCCGTCGACCAGGCTCCGCCGGCCCCGACGGTCTCGGCCACGATCGTGGCCGAAATCGTGACCGGACCAACAACCGCGCCCGCAATCGAGACCACCCAACCGACAGCCGCTGATCAGACCGGGTCGGGCGCCAGCGGTCTGTGGGACCTGCCGCCGGGGGTCCTGGTGGGCCTGGGAGTGTTCGGACTCGGACTGCTGTTGCTCCTGGTCATCATGGTTCGCCAGCGCCCGGAATAATGGTGATCCGGCAGCGACCTGCTAAGGCCCCCCGTGCACCCGCCAGAACCCACTTATCCTTGCTGCCTTCCGGCCCTGGGGAGATTCATGGGGTAAACGCCGCACGAGGGGCTCCGCCAACTGTACCGAAGTGCGTTCGTGGCCGCGCCGTGGGTATCCTGACGCGCGGAGGATTCGCCTAGCGGCCTAGGGCGCACGCTTGGAAAGCGTGTTGGGATAACACCCTCACGAGTTCGAATCTCGTATCCTCCGCCACACCACCAGCACAAACGCGCAGCCGGCCGACCTACGGCGCTCCTTGCTCGTGGTCTGGGTGGTCAGGCGGCGGAGATGCTGGCGGGTCCGTCGTCCTGGTCCCGTCGTGGTCACTAGACTCCCAGGCCAGTCCACCCACCCACTCGTCATCCGCCGTGGCCTGGCGACGGTAGCCGCAGCGGGCTCTGTTCACGGCGCAGACGACCCCTATCCGTCGTCGATCCAGGCGTTGTGGCGCGGCCGGTCTCGGGTCACAACGAACGCCAGTCAGTCGCGACATCCGTTACGACGCGTGCGGCGCAGCGATTTCGGCTCGGGCTGCGGCGACCAGCTCATCGTTGGTGTTCGCGTGGCCTTTGAGCCCCCAGCCGCCGGGCACCGCCTCGGTCAGCATTACCCAGATCCGATCGACCAGGGTCGGGTCCGCGCTAGCGGCGGCGACGATGTCGGTGAGCCGCCGGACGACTGCGAGCTGTTTGTCCCGGTCCAGCGCACCGGCGTTGGTGAGCACCTGAACGCGGACGTAGTTGCCCTCGCCATCGACGTTGGACACGGCGCCGGGCGGAAGCTCGTGCACGAACGCGGCGGTGTTCTTGCGGAACATCGCGATGTTCGGAACCTGCTCGATGGTCATCACCGCGGTCGCCAGGTCGGTGGCGAGGCGGTGCGGGTCGGCGAACGTACCGGCCTCGGCGAAGACATCGATCATCGGCATGGCGGGACCCCTCTCGAAGTACTATGACGCTCATCATAGTAGCGAGATTATGCTGATCGTCATAGTCGACCGGAGGATCGATGTCCAGCGACGTACGGGACCGGATGATCGCCGGTGCGGCCCGCCTGCTGGCCCGGCGCGGGCTGCAGGCGACGTCCTTTTCGACCGTGCTGGCCGAGACCGGTGCGCCGCGCGGGTCGATCTACCACCACTTCCCGGGTGGCAAGGACGAGCTGGTCATCGCGGCCATCGCCGCGACCGAACAGCACGCGGTCGGGCTGCTCGACTTTCCGCCCGGTACGGCCGTCCGTCAGGTCGTGGAGTCGTTCCTCGGCGCCTGGCGTCTACTGCTCACCGTGGCCGACTTCAACGCCGGGTGTGCGCTGGTCGCGGTGACCGTGGCGGCCGAGACCGACGAAGCGCGCGAGCGGGCTGCGCAGGCCTTTCGCACGTGGCGGACCGCGCTCGCGGACGCGCTACACGGGGCCGGGCTGGACGCGGCAGCCGCCAAGACGACCGCCGCGCTGCTGCTGTCCGCGTGCGAAGGCGCGGTGGTGATGAGCCGGGCCGAACGCGACCTCGAACCCTTCGACACGGTGGCGGCGAGCCTGCTCGCCCACACTGCCCACCTGGTCGCTAGGAGGCGAGATGGACGTGGCTAGCCCCCGCGCTGACGCAGGTTTCGCCGTGCTTTTCGGCCGAGACGGAGAGCTGGCTCGGCTCTACGACCTGATCGATGGGATCGGGCGGCGCGGGGGCGCCCTCGTCGTGCGCCGCGCGGGAGCTCGCGTTCGAGCTGGCCCGAACGACACCGCACGGCTGCTGAGGGCCGCACTACAGCTCGGCCTTCCTCTGCACGAGCGCGCGCTGGCCTCCTTTAAGGTCGAGACGCTCGAGCCGACGTGGTCGGGTGCGGCCACGGTTCGAAGCTTCGCCCGCATCGCACAGCAGCTCGCCGAAGCCGGCCATGAGGATCAGGCGCTCCAGACGCTCCAGGCGATCGCTCTTCGCGCTCACTGGGAGCACGTTGACCACGAGACGCGGCGAGATCTCGCAGAGATCACGGAACGGCTCGCGGGGTCGCCGGACGAACCCGCGCGGTTGGCGACGCTTGCGCTCTTCGACCCCGTGGGTCAGGGCGCAGAGATCCTGCGACGCGTGAGGCTGACGGCTCCACTCGACGTGCCCAACCCGGATGCGCAGTTCGAGGTCGCCACAGCCGCGGCCGCTGTGTGGGCCGACAACCTGGCGCTCCCGTTCCTCCGGGCTGCCTCCGCCGGCTACCGCGCCGACGGACGGCTCGCGCTGCTTGCGCATCGCCCAGCTGGCGGCGGAGGGTCTCTCGAATCGGGAGATCGGCGAGCGCCTCTACCTCTCCCACCGTACCGTCGGCTCGCACCTGTACCGGATATTTCCGAAGCTCGGCGTGACCTCTCGCTCACAGCTGCGCGATGCGCTCTACCCGGACGCGTCTGACTGAGACGCAACTGCAGTCATCTGACCTAAGGGACGAGAGACGGCCGGGGCTAGCGTCGAGCGGTGTCCCCTCGATTCGACCGCGATCGCAGTAGGCCGATGGTCGATGGACCACACAGCCTGAGGGCACTGAAGGAGGAGACCATCAGATGAGCGCCGAGGCGGTTTCGCTGATCTCTAGTTACTTCCGAGTTTGCGACGGGGTGCGGGTGAGGTTCGCCGACAACAGGGCAGACTCGGATATCACGGTTCTGCTGCTGGCACCGTGGCCCGAAACCCTTTGGGCCTTCCGTCGCATCTGGCGCCGCGTCTCAGCAGTCGGGCGGGTTGTCGCCATCGACATGCCGGGATTCGGCCATTCCGATGGCCGCCCGGAACTGATTGCACCGGACGCTTCGGGAGCGTTCCTGGCCCGTCTGATCGACGAATGGGCTCTCGGGTCTCCCCATATCGTCGGTCCGGACGTCGGAACGGCCGCGGCGCTCTTCCTCGCGGCGAGGACGCCGGAGCGAGTGACGAGCTTGACGATCGGAGGCGGCGCGGTCCGCTTCCCGATCGAAGCGGGCGGCGCACTCAAGGACCTCATCGAAGCGCCGAGTCCTGACGTCGTGCGCGGGCTGGATGCCAGGGCCAACATCGGTCGGGCGGTCGAGGCGGCCGCCGCAAGAGACAGCGAGCCCGAAGTCCACGAGGACTATGTCAGCGCCTACGACCTCGGGCGCTTCGCGGAGTCCGCTCGCTTCGTGCGGCATTACCCAGAACAGAACCCGGTCTTGCGCGACCTTCTCCCGACGATCGCTACGCCGACCCAGATCCTCGCCGGACGCGATGATGACCTCGTGCCGTGGTCTAACAACCAATACCTCCACGACCTCCTCCCTAACAGCGAGATTCATCCTCTTGACGCCGGTCACTTCGCGTGGGAGGAAGCGGCCGAGGAGTATGGCGGCCTCGTCGCCGAGTGGGTCGGCGGCGGATATCGGCGCGTCGGAGCGAGCTAGGTGCCAGATCACGCACACATCGGCGACCGTCGCGTAGATGCGCTCGATACGGCCCTCAGCCTCAATCACGACCCCAGGCAACCAGCACCGCGCCCCCATCGGCCGACGTCGTCCCGCGCCGGGGACCCGTGCGATCGGGCATCGCCGCCCTGCGGAGTCGGTGAGGACACGCTGTCGGAGCCAGTATCTGCGGGCACAGCCGGCGTGACACGATCTGCGGCGTGGGCATCGAGACGTCGCTCTGGCGAGCAATCGCCGTCTACCGGGTCGGCGCCCTCGTATACTCGATCGCCCTGACCGCGAACGGCTTCCGCGGCTACGAGCGGCCGGCGCTGGGCTGGATCGTGATCGCGGTCATGGCGATGTGGACCGGAATCGCCGTATGGGCCTTCAACGAGGCGAGCCGGCGGCGCTGGCCGTTGCTGCTGCTCGACTTCGCCGTCGCCGCGGGAGCACTCTACGCCACCGGTTACGTGGTTGACCGGAGTCTGCTTTCGCAGGGCGCCGCCACGCTGCCGATGGCGTGGGTGGCCGGACCCGTGCTCGCGTGCGCAATCTGGCGGGGCCGGCGGCTGGCCGCGCTCGCAGCCTTGGCGCTCGCCGCTGTCGACGGGCTGAACCGGGGCTTCACCAACGCGGTTACGCTCAACGGCTTCGTACTCTTGCTGCTTGCTGGCGTGATCATGGGCTATATCTACAGCCTCGCCGCCCGGGCGGAGCAACAGATGCAGCGGGCCGCCGAACTGGACGCGGCGAACAGGGAACGGGAGCGCCTCGCCCGAACGATCCACGATTCGGTACTACAGGCACTAGCCCTGATCCAGCGACGTTGCGCCGAAATCGGTGGTGAAGCGGCCGAGTTGGGGCGACTCGCCAGTGAACAGAGCGCCGTCCTGCGAACGTTGGTGAGCGTCGGCATTGCCGACCAACCGACGGCCGGGGGCGATGTCGACCTCCGCGCCTTGGTGAGCCGGTACGCCTCGCTCGCAGTCTCCGTGGCGGTGCCGGCGACGTCTGTGCCCATGCCGGCGCCGGTCGCGGTCGAGGTCCTGGCCGCGGTGGGCGCCGCGCTGGGAAACGTGACCGCGCACGCCGGTACCGACGGCCGTGCGTGGGTCCTCATCGAGGACGAGGACACGGTGGTCACCGTGACCGTTCGCGACGAGGGGGTGGGCATGGCCCCCAACCGGCTCGCCGAGGCGGAGGCCGCCGGGCGCCTCGGCGTAGCCCAGTCCATCCGGGGGCGCATCCGAGACATGGCCGGTACTGTCACCATCACCACCGCACCGGGGAAGGGCACCGAGGTGGAGATGCGCGTGCCCCGACAGCGGGTCCCGGCGAGTTAGGGGATTCACATGGTACGGGTCATGGTGGTCGATGACCATCCTATGTGGAGAGAGGGGGTGGCCCGAGACCTCGCCGAGGCGGGTTACGAGGTCGTCGCGGCCGTGGGTGAGGGAAGTCAGGCGGTGCGGCTCGCGCCGGCCGTACGGCCTGATGTTGTCGTGCTCGATTTGCAGTTGCCGGATCTTTCCGGAGTCGAGGTGATCAGCCAGCTCGTCGGCTGGAATCCCGGGATACGGGTGCTGGTGCTCTCGGCGAGCGGAGAGCATCAGGACGTCCTCGACGCGGTCAAGGCGGGAGCGGCCGGTTACCTGGTCAAGTCTGCGGCACGGGAGGAGTTCCTCGACGCGGTTGGTCGGACAATCCAGGGGGATGCCGTCTTCACTCCCGGGCTCGCCGCCCTGGTCCTCGGCGAGTACCGTCGGCTGGCCCAGTCACCGGGACCCGACCCGGCTTTGCCCCGTCTCACCGACCGGGAGACCGAAATTCTCCGCCTGGTTGCGAAGGGCATGTCCTACCGTCAGATCGCCGACACACTGGTGCTCTCGCACCGCACGGTGCAGAACCACGTCTGGAATACGCTCTCGAAGCTGCAACTGCACAACCGGGTCGAACTCGTGCGCTACGCCATCGAGCGAGGACTCGACGACTGAGTACGTCACACACGGCGTTTGAGTATTCATACGGATACCCGCGCACGGCCGGCCGTGACCAAATGTTGTCATGGCTACGACCAGAGATGTCTACCTCACCGCCGCCGGCGCCTATCTGCCCGGCGACCCGCTCGACACCGAGGAGATCGCGCGCCGGCTCGGCTGTGCGGACGATTCCGGGCGCGCCGCTCGGGACCGGGTGCTCGCTGCGAACGGCATCCGTACCCGCCACTACGCGCTGGACGAGCGCGGCGAGCCGACGATGCTCAACGAAGAGCTGGCCGCGGCCGCAGTCACCCTGGCGCTCAAGGAGCGCGGACTCGCGATCGATGACGTGACCATGCTCGCCACCGGCACTACGCAGGGCGACCTGATAGTGCCCGGTTTCGCGTCGATGGTGCACGGCCGCCTCGGCGGCGGGCCGATGGAGCTGCTGTCGGCGGGCGGCGTGTGCGCCTCGAGTATGGCCGCCCTTCGGGCCGCGGTGGCGGGGGTAAGGTTGGCCGATCACGATGTAGCGGTGGCGGTTGGATCCGAGCTTGTCTCTCGTGCGCTACGACGCAGCCGCTACCGGTCTGCCGGCAACCGGGTTCGATTCGACGCCGAGTTCCTGCGCTGGACGCTCTCCGATGGCGCCGGCGCCGTCATCCTCGAGCCGGCGCCGCGGCCGGGCGGGCTGAGCCTGCGCCTGGACTGGATGCATCTCGCCTCCTACGCGCACGAACATCCCGTCTGCATGTGGGCCGGCCTGGCCGACGGGGGCAGGTCGGGTCAGCTATCATCCACTGTGGACGCCGGCAGTACGTGGATGGACCAGCCCGACGCCTCTTCCGCAGACCGGGCCGGCATGCTCGTGCTGCGTCAGAACGTCGCCGGACTACCAGCGTTGTTCGGCGTCGGCCTGCGCGAGTTCGCCGGTCTGGTCCGGCGAGGGCGGTTCGATCCGAACGAGATCGACCACGTACTCTGCCACTACAGCGCCGAGCACTTCCGGGGCCAGATCTTCGCGCTGCTCCGCGAGGCCCGGCTGATGATCGACGAGGAGCGCTGGTTCACGAACCTGCACACGGCCGGTAACACCGGCGCCGCCAGCATCTTTGTGATGCTGGCCGAGGCGATGCGGCAGGGCCGGTTCGCCTCCGGGGAGCGGATCCTGCTCATCGTGCCCGAGTCCGGTCGGTACTCGTTCGCCTTCGCTCATCTGACCTGTGTGGCGCCCTCCAAGCCGTTCAGCGCGGAGGGGCTCGGCACGTCCACTTCGGACGATAGCCTCGCCGCGCCCTCGCCGTTGGGTCTGCCCCGCACCGACGATACCGATGTGACCCGGTGGGCGGTGCTCCAGCTCGCCCGCGTATGGGATGACTTCGAGCGGCGGCTTGCACGAGTCCCGCTGGTGCGCCGAATCGAGTCCGGCACAGTCACGATGAAAGACTATCGGCGGCTGCTGCTTCAGCTCCGGCAGCAGGTGGTCGAGGGCGGACGATGGATCGCTCGAGCCGCGTCGAACTTCTCGGTCGAGCTGTTCGATCTGCGCAGCGCGGCGATCCACCACGCCGCCGAGGAACACCGGGACTTCCGGATGCTCGAGCACGACTACTGCGCGGTCGGCGGCGACCTGGCGGCGATCCAGTCCGGGTCGAAGAACGTCGGCTCGGAAGCGCTGTCGGCTTACCTGTTCCATCGGGCGAGCCAACCGGACCCGATCGACCTGCTCGGCGCCATGTTCATCATCGAAGGCCTGGGCACGGCCAAGGTGAGCGGCTGGGCCGCGCGGCTGCGGGACAGACTCGATCTCGCCCCGGAGCAGCTCACCTTCCTGAGCTATCACGGTGAGGCCGATGACGGGCATCTCGATGTCCTGCGGCAGATCCTGCGCTCGGGCGTCGTGGATCGATCCTCGGCGGAGCGGATTGTCCGTACCGCAACCGTCGTCGCCCGTCTGTACGCGATGCAGCTGGCAGCGATCGACGAGGAGGGCACCGATGAATGACCCGACCGTCTGGCAGTCGATCCTCTGCGACCCGACAGTACCTTTCGACCGGGACGCCCTCACCCAGGTCGTACGTGACCAGCATCGCCCGTCGCGGCGTTGGCTCTATCCCTGGCTGCGCCACGTCAGCCGCGGCATCGTAGCACTGATCCGGTTCGTGAAGATGTTGCTGCCGAGGGCGTCCGCACACTCCACCATGGACGGTCTGTGCATCTGGTTCCTGCGCCGGTTCGTCTCCGTTGACGCATGCAGCCTACTGCTGCGGCACTTTGTGGTGGAGACCAACCTGCTCAACTTCGTGGTGGTCAACTCTCGCAGCGGTATCGGCCCAGTGACCCTGCGGCCGCGTACCATCGCCGACCTTGGTAACCGGGCCGTGATCCCGCACGACGTCAATGTGTACGACGTGCTCATCCAGCTCGGCGCGACCTATCGTCCGTCGTCGCCGAACCTCTCCGAACTCGACTTCGGCATGCTCGACGTACCCCGGCTCGACCCGGAGCCGGGCCGGCGACGGTGGCTCAACCTGGACATCCAGTCGGCGCTAAGTCTGATGAACATCCCGTTTGCGGCCTGCCTCACTCCGGCCGAGTACGAGCGGGCCGTGCACTCGATGCGCCTGGACGACTCGCTGCTCACGATCCTCGCCGAGCTCACTGGAGATGCCACGCACCTGCGCTGGCGCCGCGGTGGCGTGATGGTACGGGTGGACTCGGCCACGGACGTGCCTAGGGCCGTATACGAGCATGCGGTGATCTGCGAGCATGCACACGAGCGGCTGCGACAGCTGTCGCGCGCAATCTCGCCACCCGTTGCCCTGGCCGCCAACCGATGAGGCTGCGCATCGGCTGGAGAACCTGCATTCGATCCCTCAGCCTTCGAACGACCCCGTCGACGTCGACGTAGCCCGCCGCCAGCACGATGCGTGGAGACGTTAACCCAATGCGGCTGGGGCTCTCCGCGAGGTCGCGTCGGCAGCGGATTGATCTCCATGACACGTTCCCGCACGCCGAGCATCAGTACGACGGCGGTTCATCACGAAGGTTCGCCGCGCGACGAACCCGACATATGCCGCTGTACGCGTCATCGCCGTTACCTTCAGTCGCGCCGACAGGTTGGCGCGGGTATGAACGTCACCACGTCGACGGGGCGCGTGCTCGGTTATCGCTACCAGGTCGGTGAGCTGCTCGGCAGTGGCGGCATGGCTTCGGTCTGGCGCGGCCGCGACCTGCGCCTTGATCGACCGGTGGCGATCAAGGAGCTGGCGGGGGCGTGGCTCGGCGACCCGGAGGCCTTGCGACGCTTCGATCGCGAGGCCCGGACCGCGGCGCGGCTGGCTCACCCCAACATCGTCGCTGTCTACGACGTGGGCGTGCACGACCACACGCCGTATATCGTTATGGAGTTGATCGAGGGGGCGACGGTCTCGTCACTGCTCGCAAACGGACCGCTACCGGTCGCCACGGTAATGGCGCTCGCGGCGCAGGCCTGCGACGGGTTGGCCGTGGCGCACACGGCCGGCGTCATCCATCGCGACATCAAACCCGCGAACCTCATGCTGACGCACTCTGGCGTGCTCAAGATCTGCGACTTCGGGATCGCCCGGGCGCTCTTCGCCGCGGACACGGGCCTGAGTGGTCCGATGGGCGCCCTGGGCACGAGCAGGTACATGGCCCCTGAGCAGGCACGCGGCGAGTCCGTCGACGCCCGGGCCGACCTCTACGGGCTGGGCTGCACAATCTACGCGATGCTCGCCGGGGTGCCGCCGTTCAGCGGAAACGCTCTGAACGTCCTTCAACAGCACGTCACCCGCGCAGCGGTCCCTTTCCGCGCCTACCGGGCCGACATTCCGGCCGGGTTGGAGGCGCTCGTGATGCGGCTGATGTCCGATGATCCCGATGACCGCCCGCGCGACGCCGAAGAGGTGGGGGCGAGCCTGGCCGATCTCATGGAGACCACAACCTCATCGGTCATCGCGGTGCCCGTGGGAGCCATGGTCCCGGTCCTGGGATCGGCGGTGCCCTCCGCTGTCCAGTCATCGCCACGGAGGACATTTCCCGACGCTGGGCGGGCGGGCCGAATGGTCCAGGCCAGGTGGCACTGGCCGATCGCGATCGCCGCCCTGGTCGCGCTCCTCATTACGGTCGCTGCGATCTGGCGGATGTCGCCAGCCGGGACGGCGGCTGCGACGGCGGATGCAACGGACTCGGCCGACCTCGCCCCGCCGATCGTTCCATCGATGACAATGAGGGCGACGGCCCCGCCGCAGCCGGCCGACTCTGGCCACCCTACCAAGCCTGCGCCGGCCGGTTCGGCGCCCGCGCCAGCGAGCAGCCAGCCTCCGCCGTCCGACCCGATCGCCACGCTGCGGCTCGCGATCCAGCAACAGGTCAGCACCGGACACCTCAACCCGGACAAGGCGAGCGATCTGTACACGAAGGTCGACGCGATCGCCCACGCGGCCTACGCCGGCAATACGAACGACGAAGCCAAGAATATTAAGGCGCTGCAGGACAGACTGAACGCGCTCCGCACGGGCGGCCAGCTCAGCGCCAGCGGGTACGACATTCTGACAAAGGATCTCGACGCGATCACCGCGACGCTCTCCTGACGCCGGGGTGATACCGCCCGATTCGCACCAGGGCGCCGATTGGATCGAGCATCAGTTGCGGCGTCAAATCGTCGAGGATCACTGGCCTTGTCTCTCGCCGCGGTCGGCCGCCAGCTATCAGGCTCATCCCAGACGATCACGCGTGCGTCAGTGCGGCCGTGGAGCAGCTCGAGCACGGCCCGCAGCATTTGCTGCGTGCACGTCCTTGCGACCCGTGGCTCTGGCAAGGTCGCGGCTGAGCTGGTCGGCGACCCGCCGACGAAGCGTGAGCAGTGCCCGCAGGCGGGCCAGACGGGCCACCTCCGTGTACAGGAACGCGACAAGGACAACGACAAGTGCCGCCACAGGAAACCTGACTTTGGGCGCAGACGGGTTTCAATCGAGCCGACGTAAATCGCGGCAAGGACGCTGAGCGCTCGCGCTGCGGCCTGCACGGGTGAGCTATACATCGTTCGGAACCCGAGCCCGGCAAGTGCGAAGGCCAAGATGAATACGAACCCGCCTGCGCCTGTCGGGTAACGCCACGCGACCAGCGCGACGGCAACGGTTTCCAGCGCGTCGGCCCACACCGGGAAACGGCCCAGGCGTAACGCGACGCCTTCCCACACGCACGCGCCGATCTGTGGCCCGTCCGGTGGCCAAAACGCGACCTAGGTTCCCGGCGCAGCGCTGGTCTGATCATGTACCGCATGCGACCGTTGACACATGGGACTGGATGACGACGCCAGCCTTCATCG
>JBKPDY010000025.1:0-13226 GCA_046728155.1 Actinomycetota bacterium | reverse complement strand
CCCGTACTCTGCTACATGGACGTCGATATGTCGACCGATCTCAGCGCTCTGCTACCGCTCGTCGCGCCGCTGATCTCGGGCCACTCGGATGTCGCCATCGGCACCAGGTTCGCCCGCGGCTCACGGGTGGTCCGCGGGCTCAAGCGGGAGACCATCTCGCGGGGCTACAACCTTCTGCTCAAGTGCACACTCGGGGCCCGGTTCTCAGATGCGCAGTGCGGCTTCAAGGCGATCCGGGCCGATGTCGCGGCCCGACTCCTTTCACTCATCGCCGACACAAGCTGGTTCTTCGACACCGAGCTGCTGGTGATCGCCCAGCGGGCGAGGCTGCGAATCCACGAAGTGCCGGTGGACTGGGTCGACGACCCCGACAGTCGGGTCCAGATCATTCCCACCGCTATCTCCGACCTCAGGGGGATCTTCCGCGTCAGCCGGACCTTGGCCGCCGGCGCCCTGCCCGTGGCGGCGCTTCGGGAACGCTTCGGCCGCAGGCCGCAGCGCCGAACTCCCGGACTACGCCGCCAAGTGGCCAGTTTCCTCGCTATCGGGGTGGTCAGCACGCTGGCTTACCTCGCGCTCTTCGCGCTGCTGCGTAGCGGCATGACCGCCCAGCCCGCGAACGCCTTGGCGCTGCTCCTGACCGCGATCGGTAACACCGCCGCGAACCGCAGGCTCACGTTCGGTATCACCGGCCGGGCACACGCCGCTCGGCACCAGCTCCAAGGTCTGTTCGTCGTCGGCCTCGGGCTGGCTCTTACGGGCGGCTCACTCGCCGTACTGCATGCTATCGCACCCACTGCCACCCGTACGGCGGAACTGTACGTGGTCGTCGTGGCCAACCTCGCGGCTACGGCGACTCGATTCGTCCTGCTGCGACTCTGGATGTTGCATCACCGCGCAGCCTGAACCGGGGCGTCCATCCACTGAGGACGCCCCGGCGCAGCCTGTTCCCTCACGGGCCGAGCAGACGGTCGAGGTAGCTCCGGTACCGCTGCACGGCTACCCGGAGCCGTTCAGTGTCCTCGGCTCCCTCGTCCTGCCACTTGGCCAGGTCTTGCCGCTGTATCTCGAATGAGGTCGTCAGGGTCTGGATCGCCTCGCCGACGAGAGCATCCGCCTGGCCAGCCGCCGCGCGCGGGTCGTCAACGAACTGCAGTTGCACCTCGCGCCAACGATCGCGCAGTGCCGACCTGGCCTCCGCCGACAACAGCTCGGGCACCGGCTCCACCGGGACATCGCCAGGGGCGAGCGCCTCGGACGCGGGCTGCGCCCTGTCACCAGGCACCTGCGCCTCACCCGCTGCCGCGGCCTCCTCCTCCGACTCGCGGTCAGCCGGTGTCAGGCCGCCAACGACCGTCTCCTTTGGACCATCCAACGGTGCGGAGTCGCTCGCCGCCTCGACATCATCAGTCTCCGGCGATGAGTCGCTAGATTCGCCAACGACTCGGCCTGTGGCCCCGTCACGACCGGCCTCGGTTGTGGTGGCGGCCATGTCGTCGGCGGGCACTTGGGTGTCCACCACGTCCCGCGGCACGTCGGTGTCCACCACGTCCCGCGGCACGTCGGTGTCCGCCACGTCGGCGGGCACGTCGGTGTCCGCGACGTCCGGCGGCACGTCGTCGGCGGGCGCGTCGGTGTCCGTCACGTCGTCGGCGGGTGCGTCGGTGTCCGTCACGTCGTCGGCGGGCGCGTCGGTGTCCGTCACGTCGTCGGCGGGCGCGTCGGTGTCCGCCACGTCGTCGGCGGGCGCGTCGGTGTCCGCCACGTCGTCGGCGGGCGCGTCGGTGTCCGCCACGTCCCGCGGCGCGTCATCGTTCGCCGGGCGCTCGGCCGTCGCCTCATCGTGCGCCGAGGCATCGGCCTGCGTCGCATCTCCGTTGGGATCCAACTGGATGACGCCTTGGCGATCGTCATGGTCACGCATGTCTCATCGCCTCCTTGATGTCCGCAGCCGTCCTGTCCTCAGACGGACTTTCCGTCGCTGGCCCGTCCGGGTTCGATCCGTTCTCCGACGCTCGGTTCCCGGCCTGTGTGTCCACAATGGCCTCGGACGACTCGTCGAGCAGATCCGCGAACAGTTCGCGATAATGAACCAGCGCCTGGCGCAGCTCCTCGGTGCTCGCCTCACCGCGCTGCCCGCGCAGGTAGATCTCGTGGGCATCACGGTAATGGCCGAGGGCGCGGGCGTGCTCGACCGACAGGTACGACAGCTGGTCTTCGTAGCCGGTGGTCGGGTAACCCCGATCGGCGACCAGTCTGGTGACCAGGTCGTCGCCGGCGACGACGGCCGCGGCGGGGTCGATGATGAACTGCGTCTGCACCGCACGCCACGACTGGGCGTACTGCTCCCGGGCCGCATCGTTGAGCGGGCGTAGCTCGAGCTGACCATGGCGACGCTCTCGTGCCCGAAGCTCCCGTTCGGCAGACATCAAGCCATCACCGCCGGCTACCGCACGGTCGTACTCAGGACCGAACCTGCGCCGCAGTGCCGCCCGCCGGGCGGCTATCACAATCACGGTTCCTGCGGCCAGCACGACGAGCACGACAATGATCGCAATCACAATTTGAGTCGTGGTCATTTCGAATCCTCCTCTGCCAAGGAGTTGCCCGATGCTGGTGCACCGGAAACCCCCCGGGCGGGCGTGATTGACCGTCGGAGACGAGCCGGGCCCGGACGCCGAAGACGGGTCCGCCGGAGAGTCTTCGTCGGGCGGCGGCCGCGGATGCCATCAGACCTGGTCTCTTACCTCAATCGATCGACCAACGCGCCGAGCGCGGCCACAGCGGCTCCGCGGGCGCCGGCCATGTCGAGGTCGGGCACGAGCGAGAAGGACGCCACCCGCTCCTGCTCCTCGCGCAGGAGGGTATTCCTCCGGACGGTACTCAGAAACCAGTCGCGAAACTCGGGCGCCGCCTCGACGACGCCACCGCCGACGAAGTAGACGCCGGGGTCGGTGAAATTGGCGGCGATCGTGAACAGCCGCCCCAATGCGATCGCCTGCTGCTCGAAGATCTTCAGCGCCATCGGATCGCCGTTCTCGCCGTACCCGCGCACCAGTTTCGCGGCCTTCGTCAACGATCCGACGTCATGCAGCTCATGCTCGGGAAACTGGCTCAGCCAGAACGGCAGCAGGTTCTTCTCGATCCCGGTCAGCGATGCGACGCTCTCGACATCGGCGCTGAAGCCACAGTTGCAAACTGGAACCGGCTGGCCCTTGGCGAGCAGACCCTCCATCGGAATGAAGATGTGGCCGAGCTCGCCCGCCATTCCGGCGGCGCCCTTGAGGACGACTCCCGCCTCGACAACGCCACCACCGAGGCCCGTGCCGACGATCGCGGAGACCGAGGAGTGGTACGGCGCGTCGACGCCGTACCGAGCGAAATGAGCGTATAGCGCCGCCGCGTTGCCGTCATTGTTGTACACAACGGAGATGCCCAGCCGGTGCTCCAACGCGCCGCGAAAGTCGAAGCCGCGCCACTGCGGAGAGTTGAAGTTGGTCGAGCCCTTCGAGGAGATCACACCGTCCGCGCTCGACGGTCCGGGCGTGTCCAGACCCACGCCGCGGACCCGCTCGAGGCTGATCCCGGTCTCATCGAGGACCTTCTCCATCGCCTCGACCAGCGCCTCGACGGCGACATCGGGGCCTTCCTTGACGCGGCTCGGCACCTCCACCAATCGGTCGACCAGAAACCGGCCCTTATCGTCGAGCACTGTTGCGTTGTTGGCGGTACCGCCGTTGTCAAGCCCGACGACCACTGGACCGTCCGCGCTCATTGGTGCTCCCTCCGCCGTCCGCATCCTATCGGCGCCCTTCCCGACCCATGGACGCTCAGCCCAGCTCGGCCGCTCGCTCAGCCGGGACTACCACGTACTGGCGAAGGTAGAGATCGCGGAACGTGACCGGTCCACGGGGCCCGGGTACCCGGTCGATGTTGATTCCCGTCTCAGGCACCGAGAAGAGCTTGAAGCCGTCCAGTAACCGCGAGGTGGCGTTCCAGAAACCGCCCGTACCGGCGTACGCGCTGAGGAAGGCCGCCGCAGCCGAGGCGTCGTCGGCGATGATTCCGGCGGCGAGTCCCGATGTCAGCTCGTTCGCAACCCGCGCCGCTTCGGACGGCCCGTCGACCATGGCGAGCGTCACCGTTGCCTCCCGACCCGGGACCAGTGCCCATTCAAGCCCGAGCGGATGGTCATGTGGCGGTAGGGAGACGGCGACCGTCGGCTCCAGCTCGGCAAGGCGCGCTGGAACCGTGGGCACGACCTCGTCCCAGATGGACTGATCCACGAGCAGCAGATTCAGCCGGTTGCAGACGCCAAGCCGGTCAAGACTCCCTTCGATGACCTGCATCGCCAGTGTGCGGTCGGCCGACCGGTCGAGGTAGAGCACCCCACCGCCGTCGGCATGGGCCAATGTCCGGACACCGTTCAAGGCACCGAGCTCGGTCAGCCGACGCGTCGATTCGCCGCTGCCGCGGAGGATCACCAGCGGGATCAGCGTGGGCTGCCGCACGAGCGCCGCCGCGGAATCGTGGCCAGCGAGGCGGACGAGCTGGATCGCGCCGGCGTCGAGGCCGACCCCCGCCAGGGCCGGAGCGACGACGCGGTCCACCAGTGCGCTGGCCGAGCCCAGCGCGGCCGTGCCGGTGCGCAGGACGCCGGCATTGCGTGACTTCACCAGTTGCGAGGCGATGTCGATCACGACATTGGGTCGGGCTTCGAAGTTCGCGCCGATCACGCCGACCGGTCGCCGCCACTCCTCGAGCACGAGGCCGCCGGGCAGATCGCGGACCCGGCTCCGCGGAGGACCGGCCGGTATGTCAGCCAGGGCGAGTAGCTGCTCGGCGATCGCGGCCAGCCGGGCTGGATCCAGGCGCAACCGGTCCAGCTGCCCGCCTCCCATGCCCGCGGACCGGGCCGCGCCGACGTCCAGGCGGTTCGCGTCGAGAACCGCTTCCGCTGTGGTCGCCAGACCGGCCGCCATCGCCCGAAGCGCGGCGTCGATGGTCGCGATCGGTGCGGCGGCCAGGTGCGCCGCGGCCCGCTTCGCCGCACTGGCGGCCTTGGCCACGGCGTCGTCGGCGGTGCGTTCCGCCGCACTGGCGGTGTTGGCCACGGCCTTGTCGGCGGCTCGCTCCCCGACGCCCACTCCCCCGGATTCGCGGTTGTCGGCCTGCGTCATACCGTTGGAGTCTAGGCGCGGGGCAAGCAGGGCATCCTATTGGCGTGTACGCGCAATAAGGTGTCCTTGTTGTTCGGTGGGACGTCACTCCACTGTGGAGGCGCTGCCGGCACTCCCTCGGGGACCGAACGCGAAGATCGGTGGTTGTGTATCAGAAGCGACTCAGGGAGTCGCTTTCGGTACCACGACGCCGATCTCGGTAGGTCCGGCATGTCGGATAGGTAGCCAGAGGCCCGGGTTGGCGACACGTGGGCGACTTGGTTACCAGTCGCACTCGGGCCGGATTGCCAGACGCGCTGGCAGCCTCGGTTCGCGTGAAACATCGAGGGGCGCCAAGCCTCCGTGGAAGCGTGACGCCCCTATGGCCAACTCAGATGATTCGGACGGACTCCGCCTGCGGTCCCTTCGGGCCGCGAGCGACCTCGAACTCGACCCGCTGGTTCTCCTCGAGCGAGCGGTAGCCCTCCGCCTGGATCGCGGTGAAGTGTACGAAGACGTCCCCGCCTCCGTTGTCGGTGCTGATGAAGCCGTAGCCCTTTTCAGCGTTGAACCACTTCACGGTCCCCTGCGCCATGATCTCTCCTCTTGGTTCCTTCTCGAACACGCACCCTGCGCGTCCGGGGGCATGTACAGCAGCGCCCCCGGTCCATCCCATTGGGAGAGGAACACGGACTGCGAAGGCCCTTTGCCTCCGCAAGAGGTCACACACATGCACCAAACCGCCGAGAAGTATACACGCGGCCCTCAGCGGTCCAAGCCGAAGCTCACTTGAAAGACGCCTCTTAGATCTTGTGTATACGGCGACCAGAGGCTCTCGGCCCCGACCAGGCACAGCAGGTACACCGCCCCCTTGATCCGTAGCAGCAGGTTGACGCCGTGCATGGTAGTTCCACCCGCGGCTGTGTATGTGTACTCGAACTCCGTTGCCTCGTCGCCGAGCGTCCTGGATCGCTGCGGGTGGGGGTCGTAGTTGTGGAGCCCGGCGGCCCTTACCCAGCCCGACTCGTCCTGGCGCAGCAGAGCCGCCGTGCTCCCGCCCCTCGGGCCCTCGAAGAGGATCGCTGCGGCGACTGAGCTGTACGGGTCCCTAAAGCACAGCAGTTGACCCACCCGCCACACCCGCCATGTGTCCGGAACGGCGATGTGAGTCTGGGACGTGTCCTGGTAGTAGACCCAGCCCTCCGGCGCGGCATCCGGGGCGGTCGGGATGCTCTGCTTACCGGTGACCGGAACGCCACTGCTGGGAGGGGAATAGACGCACGCCTGCACACCCATGTCCGTGGTGACCGTTGGAGACTGGGACGCCTGCGGTGTCGTCGTGGACGGTCCAACCTTCGTACCCGCGGGCGACCCGCGGTCAGCGAGGGCGACGGCGGTGCCGACCAGGGCCACCGCAAGCGCCGCCGTGGTCGCGACCCAGGGCCACCGGCGCCGCCGCGACCGGGGGTACTCGTACGTCTCCTGCGTTCTGGTCGAGTTCTCGCCCGTGGGCGGGCTCGCCGGGCTGGACGATGCGGCCACAGCACCGGGCGGCGGCTCCGCGTCGCGCCCGCCAGCCAGGGCGCGCCCGAGTTGGCGCGGAGGCTTGGACCGGGCCTTGATCTCTCCGTTGGCCACGGCCCGGAGCAGCTTCTCGGCCTCGGACGCGGTAAGCCGGTGGCGTGGGTTCTTGCGCAGTAGCCCCAGCAGGACCGCGCGAAGCGGTCCGGCCCGGCGGGGCGTGTCGGGGGGCTGCGTCGCCAGGGCCGTCAGGGTGGCCATCGCCGACTCCCGCGCGTATGGGGAACGCCCCTCGACCGCGGCGTACAACGTGGCGCCGAGGGACCACATGTCGGCCTCGGGACCGGAGGCCCCGTCGCGGGCCCGCTCCGGCGCGATGTACTGGGCCGAGCCGAGGATGAGTCCCGATCGGGTCACCCCGCCGTCGCCCTCGAAGGTGGCGAGGCCGAAGTCGGTGAGGACGACCCGCCCGTCCTTGGCCAGCAGGACGTTGCCCGGCTTGACGTCGCGGTGCCACACGCGAGCCTTGTGCGCCGCCTGGAGCGCGGCGAGAACCAGCAAGCCGATCTCGGCGACCCGGCGTGCCGGCAGCGGGCCGTCCTCGCGGACCACCTGGTACAAGGACCGGGACGGTACGTACTCCATGATGATCCACGGCCGCTCCTCGAACATCACCACGTCGTAGACCTGTATGACGTTGGGATGGCTCAGGCGCCCGGCCGCCCGGGCCTCACGGAGGGTTCCGTCGATCTGGTCCCTTTGCTCGGCCTCGCTCAGGCCGGTCGGCAGGATGACTTCCTTGATCGCCACGTCCCGGTGCAGCACCTCGTCGCGGGCCAGCCATACGAAGCCCATCCCACCGCTGCCGATCTTCCTGACCAGCCGGTAGCGCCCAGCGACGAACCCAGAGTCGGGCATAGACCCCCCAGTTTCCGCCCCGCCCCACACGTTAGTGGACCCTCGCATCGGCGGAACACCCTCGCGCGGGTCGACGCGCCTGGCAGCGTGGATGGTTCTTCACGGTCGTTGCGCTAGGTACCCTTCGTCCGGCTGGGCAAGGGAGGATAGGCCGGTGGATCTCGACAACAAGTCCCACCTGGTGGAGATCGTTGCAACCTTGAAGGAGATCACGGCACTCGTCACGGCTGCCAGCGGGCTGCCCGACGCGGCCGAGGGGCTGGCCAAGGCGATGAGCGAGATCGTGCCGACTCACATCCGTTGCGGCGTCACTCTCGTGTGTGAGGGCATGCCGGCCATCCTCGCGTCGGCCGGGCTGTCGGACGAGCTGCTCGACGAGACGCTGTACAGCGATGGCGACGGCCCATGTCTGACCGCGATCCGGGCCCGTGATGTGGTGATCAGCGCCGACCTCGCCGCCGAGCCGCGGTGGCCGGTCTGGACCGGCCACGCCCGCCGCCACGGCATCGGCGGCGTCCTGTGCTATCCGTTCGACGTGGACACGTTCACGCTCGGCGCGATCAACCTCTACGCCGACCGCCCGCACGGGATCGACGACGACATTCCGATCATCGCCATGCTCGTCGCCGATCACGCCGGCCTCCTGATGCGCGTGCGTCGACAGCAACTGCTCCAGGACGACCACTTCGCCCGCGTCATGGCGGCCAGTACCGGTGAGGCCCTGGTCGAGCGCGCCGTCGGCATCGTGATGGCGCAACGCGCCTGCGCGCCGGAGCAGGCTCTTCGCCACCTGCGCGAGGCCGCCACGCACCTCGGCGTGGATCTGGACGCCGTCGCGGAGCGGCTGGTGCAGACCGTCGCCGAGCGCGGTGGCCCGGCGTGACATCTGCCCGGACCGTTTACTACCGTCGCCGCCCGGCTGCGCGGTGATCACCGCGGCCCGCGTCGCAGTGCCACGGTGCGCACAACGATCACGCGGCCATCGGGCCTGCTGGATGATCTGCGAGGCGGTGACCGTACCAACCTTGAGATTCTTCACTGCGGTCGTCTGCTCCGACCGTACGGCGGTGCTGGCGTTGGTCTTGACGATGACCACATCGCCGTTGGCCGTAGTGACGTAGACCGTGCGGCCACCGACCAGCGGTTCCGGTGCCACGCTGGCGACCAGCCCCAGCGCTGAGACCGCCTTGCCGCGTACGCGAACTGCCTGCGGGCCAACGGCGTCACGCTGCCCTCCAGGGGCCCCGGTCAGCGGCAGCCCACATCCGTTCCCGAGCGGTAGCCCCCGACCGTCGCGCTCGCCCGGAGCCGGCTTCGGCCCAGGCGGTTCGGTCCTGACGGCTTCGGCCCGGGCGGGTTCGGCAACGGTCTCTTCGGCACCGCTGCCCCCGTCGGCGTCGACCAGACGACCTGGAGCAAGGCCCCGCCAGCCTGCGCGTCGCTGCGCCCGGCCGCTCGGCCCGGCCGTCCGCCACACCCGCCGGCTGATCTGGCTACCCGCTACCAACACCGCACCCATAAGCCGGCGTCCCTACCGACACACCCCGCGGCCACGCAGCCGGCTGGCAGGGGAAACGGAGCTACTCGCGGATGGCGACCGCGTCGGCCCGGCCCCACCGCCCAGGCAGGCCGCGCACGATCAGGCGGTTGACGTCGGACGGCAGGTAGGGGCGAACCATCAGGCCGTTGGTCGTGGGTTCAAGTCCGAGCATCAGTCGGATCAGCAGCAGGGGCGCCGCGGACGCCCAGGCCTGCGGCGAACAGGCGGTCGGGTACGGCACCGGTACGCCGGTGGCGGTGCGCCCGTAGCCGGCGAACGCCTCCGGCAGCCGATAGGCGAAGTGACTCGCCGCCTCGAGCAACGCCACGGTCAGCCGGTTCGCATCCTGTCGCCGCCCGTACCGCGCCAGTCCGGCGGCGATGAGAGCGGTGTCGTGCGGCCACACGGTCCCGTTGTGGTATTCGATCGGGTTGTACACGGGCTGACCTTCGGCGAGCGTACGGATCCCCCAGCCGGAGAACATACGTTCATCGGCGAGGTGGGCGACGACCGCTTCCACCCGTTCGTCGGCGACGATCCCGCTCCACAGCAGATGTCCGATGTTCGAGGTGAGTGTCGGCACCGGCTTCTTGTCTCCGTCCAGCGCGAGCGCGTAGAAGTCGGCCTCGGGGAGCCAGAAGTCGCGGTCGAAAGCGGCCTTCAGCGCGGCGGCGTCACGTTCGAGCTGCTCGGCGTATGCGATGTCGTGCCAGATCTCGCGGGCCAGCCGGGCGGTGCGGAGTCTGGCGTCGTACGCGTACCCCTGGATCTCGCACGTGGCGCGGGGCAGGATCGCCGGCCGCCCGTCCGGGAACACGATGGAGTTTCCGGAGTCCTTCCAGCATTGGTTCACGAGGCCGGTGCGGGGGTTGCGGGTCTGGTACTCGATGTACCCGTCCCCGTCGCTGTCGCCGTAGCGTTCCATCCACGTCACCGCGGCCCGGGCGGCCGCCTCGAGCGTGCGAACGGTCTCCGCGTCACCCGTCCAGCGCTCGTACTCCTCCAGAACCACCAGGAACAACGGCGTGGAGTCGGCCGATCCGAAGTACGGCGAATGCGGCCGTTCGCCGAAGTAGGCCAGCTCGCCGTGGCGCAGCTCGTGCAGAATCTTGCCCGGCTCGGCGTCACGGAAGTCGTCCCACTTGGTCGCCTGGTGCGCGCCTAGGGCAAGCAGCGTTGCGCGCGCCAGCTCCGGCACGAACGGGATCGCCTTGTAGCTCGTGATGAGGCTGTCCCGTCCGAACAGTGCCATGAACCAGGGCAGGCCGGCCGCGGGAAGCGACGAGTCGGGCACGCTCTCCGGATAGAACCGGAGTGCGGCGAGGTCCACAAGGGAGCGACGGTAGACCTGACGCAGCTCGTGCCAGTCAGTGTCCACTTTGGGCGCCGCCGCCAGCCAGTCCTCCAGGCTGTGAGGCATCTCGGGTCGGTGGATCCGTTGCGGCAATGGCTCGTCGCGAGCCGTGCCCACCTTCACCACGATGGTCGAGCTCCACACCTCACGGGGATCCAGCGAGACCCGGAAGGTCAGTGATTCCTCGGTGAAGTAGGCCTCGCGGGCGTCGATGTACGTTTCGCGCCGGAAGTCGTCGCGCTGGTAACCGAGCGTGGCGCCATGGTGCTCCCGGTGCCGGTAGAACTGACCGGTCTTCGTGAGGTCGTCCTTCACCTCGAACAGGTCGGCGAAGTCGGCGTCGAAGAGCAGGGAGAGCTCGACCTCCACCCGGCGCTGGCTGTGGTTGTGCAGTTCCAGGTGTTCGTGCATGCCGTACCCGACCTCACGTCGGCGAATCAGCGACAGCGAGGGGTTGCGATACACGGTGCCGGTCGGCTCGACGAGAAAGAAGACGGCTTCGTCGTACTCGACGGTCTCGGCCGACAGGGCGTCGAGTACCCGTCCGTTGAGGCGCAGTTGCCACCGGGACAGGTGCCGCATATCGCGGTAGAAGAGACCGTTGGGGTTGCCCAACGCCGCCGTGATGTCGCCGACCCGGTCACTGACCACGAAGGCCGAACCGCTGAGAATGCTGATCTGCGGGTCCGGCACGGCCGTCTCCCCTCTACCACACCCAGTCCTCGCATGTATGGGAACACAGGAAGGGGGCCGGCCCCCTCCCGGGCTCCGGCCTCGACCAATTACCGCAATACGACGCTATATCAGGATCACTGTGGGTCATGATGACTTTGACGGACCGGGACCACACGGTCCGCCGGCCTGCAGAGGTGAAGCATGGAGTCCAGCAACGGGCACAAGCACCACTCGGCAAGCGACCACATCGCGCATACCGTGCCACCCCGGCCGCTGCGAATAGCCATGATCATGCCGCCGTGGTACGAGGTGCCACCAGCGGGCTACGGCGGCCTGGAGCGCGTCTGCGCCAGTCTTATCGACGGTCTCATCGCCAGAGGACACGACGTCACGCTCTTCGGCACCGGTAGCCGTACGGGGACAAGAGCGCACTTCGTCAGCACCAACACCGACCTTCAGTATCCGCGACTACTCGAGGCCATGCCGGAGCTCGTGCACGTCACCGAGGCCAACGAGTTGATCAGCCGGGGAAGCTTCGACATCGTTCACGACCACACCACGGTCGGGCCGGTCACGGCGGCCAGGCGTCGGCCGCCTTCCGTCGTGACCGTCCACAGTCCACCGGTGGGCGAGCTCAACGACTATCTGTCCCGAGTGGACGGTGGTGTCGCGTTGGTGGCGATCTCGCATTCGCAGCGCAGGATCGCGCCGAATCTCAACTGGAGCGCGACGGTTCACCATGGAATCGAGCCGTCCGGCGACGCCAAGATCGAACCCTCGGCGGGTCCGGTGCTCTGGCTCGGTCGGTTCGATCCCGACAAGGGCCCCGACCTTGCCATCGAAGCGTGCCGCAAAGCCGATCTACCGCTCGTGCTGGCCGGCAAGGCCAACCAGCAGAGCGAATGGCGTTACCTGGACGAGGTCATCAGGCCGATGCTCGGCCCGGACGTCGAGCTCATCCTCAACGCGGACCGGGTTCGCACGGACGCGCTGCTCACGTCCGCGCGGACGCTGCTGATGTCGATCCGGTGGGAAGAGCCGTTCGGAATGGTCATGATCGAGGCCATGGCGAAGGGCACGCCGGTCGTCGCGCTACGCCGCGGGTCCGTCCCCGAGGTGGTCGTCCATGGACGAACGGGCTTCATCTGCATCGACGAGACCGAGATTCCGGACGCGCTGCACGAGGTGCACGCACTCGACCCGGCCGACTGCGTCACGCATGTACGCACGTCGTTCTCCGTCGGACTCATGGCTCACCGCTACGAACGGGTCTACCGCAAGCTCATCCTCGACCGGCAGTTGCGTGCCCGGGTGGCGACCAGGGCCGAACATCTGGTGTAGTCGGGGTCCTCGCGGAGTCGTGAGAGCAGTGAGCAGCTTCGGCGAGCTTGCGAGCCGAACAACGAGGCGCTTCGTGGGGTGACCAGACGGTCAGGGGTAGGGGAGGGTACGTGGCCCGACCACGGTTGCCCCGAGGGCGACGACCCGATCGCGCAGCCCGCGGTCGGACGTGACCACCACGACACCTCGGACACTGGCCCGCCGGGCGACCAGCTCCACGATCGTGTCATCGCCTGATCCGGACGCGGGTACGACCGACACCGCGCTCGAGGATTCCACCCCACGCGCCGCGCCTTCGACGACGAGGATCACCTCGATCGGCCCGGGCGTGCCCTCGATTCCGTGTTCGGCGACGGGGACGAGGGCATCGCGCAGCCGCCGGGCGGCGCCGGCCCGGTCCCGCCACCAGCCGTTCGGCACCGAGCCGACGACATTGGCCGCGTCAACGATCAACACCGTGGTCATGTGGCCCCCATGATCAATGCAGACACCGGCTCATACATACCGTCGGTAAGCTGTCCGGGCAACTACGGGCAAGTACAATCCTCGGGTCCGTCGGCGTGCTCGACCCCCCCTTGGACGAGGCTGTGATGCGTACCCGGAACTGGTCGATCCGAGCGAAGATCATTTCGCTCCTGCTCGTCCCCCTGGTCGCGCTGGTGGTGATGTGGATCCTCGCCACGGCGGTGACCGTCGGGCCAGGGCTCGACCTGCTGCA
>JBKPDY010000024.1:0-22390 GCA_046728155.1 Actinomycetota bacterium | reverse complement strand
CGGCATGTGCCTGACCGGGACCGTGCTTCTCATCGTGCTCATCACCAAGTTCCTGCTCGGGGCATGGATCGCGATCGCGGCGATGGCCGTCATGTACCTCACCATGCTCGGCATCCGGCGCCACTACGACACCGTCGCCCGAGAGCTGGATCCGCCGGACGAGCGACCGATGCTGCCGGCCCGCAACCACGCCATCGTGCTCGTCAGCAAGGTGCACCTGCCGACGCTGCGGGCGGTGGCCTACGCGCAGGCGACCCGACCGGACACGTTGACGGCTCTGACCGTCAACGTCGACGAGGCGGACACCCGCAAGATCCAGGAGGAATGGGAGCGCCGCGAGGTCAAGGCGCCCCTACGCGTCATCGAGTCCCCGTACCGGGAGATCACCAAACCGATCGTGGACTACGTCAAGAACCTTCGGGCCAGATCGCCGCGCGACGTGGTGACGGTCTTCATTCCCGAGTACGTCGTCGGCCGGTGGTGGGAGCATCTGTTGCACAACCAGAGTGCCCTGCGCATCAAGGGACGGCTGCTCTTCGAACCGGGCGTCATGGTGACGAGCGTTCCCTGGCAGCTCGAGTCGTCGTCCACAAGGGACCTCGCCCGCTTCGACGAACGGCTGCACCACCGTCCGCCGCGAGGTCCGCGGGCGGGGTCGACGACCGCTGATACCACGACGGTGGCCGGCCGGCCGTGAGCACGTCCGATGTGGAGGACCGCGAGGGGCTGCTGCTGGAGTTGACGGTCGGTGCGGTGGCCCACGGTGGACACTGCGTGGCCCGGCACGACAGTGGCCAGGTCGTTTTCGTCCGGCACGCTCTCCCGGGGGAGCGCGTCCGTGCCGTCGTGACCGAGGCGCGCACGGGTTACCTGCGAGCCGACGCGGTCGAAGTCCTGTCCCCCGCAGCCGATCGGGTCACCCCGCCGTGTCCGTGGGCCGGTCCGGACAGGTGTGGCGGCTGCGACTTCCAGCACGTGCGGTTGGCCGCTCAGCGGGAGCTGAAAGCCGCGGTCGTCCGGGAGCAGCTGCTGGGGGTCGGCGGACTGCCTCCCGGCGAGGTGGAGGCATTGTCCGTACGGGTGCAGCCGTTGGCCTGGTCCGACGACGGTCTCGGGTGGCGGACCCGGGTCAGCTACACAGTCGACTCCGCCGGCCGGGCCGGGCTGCTCAAGCACCGCACGCACGAGGTGGTGCCGGTCGACCGGTGCCGCATCGCCCATCCGCTGGTCCAGGCGGCGCCGGTGCTCGGCTCCGAGTGGTCCGATGTGGACAGTGTCCACGTGGTGGCTTCGGCCGCCGGAGAGGTGACCCTGCTCGGCCCCCACGGCCGTGTGTTCGCCGGCCCGCGCCAGGTACACGAACGCGCGGCCGGTCGCACCTGGTCGGTCCCGGCCGACTCGTTCTGGCAGGTCCACCCCGCGGCCGCTGACACGCTCGCGGCGTGCGTGGTTGAGTTGCTCGGCCCCCGACCCGCCGAGCGCGCGTGGGATCTCTACGGTGGTGTCGGCCTATTCGCGGCCGCGCTGGCGCCTCACCTGGACGCGACCGGCCGGATCACCGTCGTCGAGGCCGACGCAAGGGCGGCGGGTGCGGCCGAACGCAATCTCCGCGATCTGACGACGGTCACCGTGGTGCGCCGGGACGTGGAGCGGGCCCTGGCCAACCCGCGGTGGCGCTCGGTGGATCTGGTGGTGCTCGACCCGCCCCGGTCCGGCGCCGGACGCGGCGTCATCTCGGCGATCGCCGAGCGGTCGCCCCGGGCGGTGGTCTACGTGGCGTGCGATCCGGGGGCCCTCGCCCGGGATGTACGCACATTCCGGGGCCTGGGCTGGCGCCTGGCGACGCTGCGCTCCTTCGACCTGTTCCCGATGACCCATCACGTGGAGAGCGTGGCTCTGTTCACGAGCTCCTAATACTGACAAATTAGACACAAAATGCTGAGGCGTTGGACGTTTCTGGTTGCCAGGGCAACCACAAGCGTGCAACGCTCCGCTGGTTTCAATGGAGTCCATAGTGGACGCATGGCGGTGCAGACTGCCGGGCGGTCGTGAGCTGGGAAGGGGTGGATACACTGGCGCGGTGAGTTCGCGCCCGGACGGCCCCGCCTCGACTCCGGTGGAGGGTCTACTCGACACGATCCGGGGCCCGCGCGACCTGCGTAGCCTCACGCGCGCGGAGCTGACCGCGCTCGCCCGGGAGATCCGGGAGTTCCTGGTCGAGAAGGTTGCCCGTACCGGGGGCCACCTCGGGCCGAACCTCGGCGTGGTCGAACTCACGCTCGCCCTGCACCGCGTGTTCGACTCGCCACAGGACCGGCTTCTCTTCGATACCGGACATCAGGCGTATGTACACAAGATCGTGACAGGCCGTCAGGACGGCTTCGGCGTACTTCGCCAGCGTGGTGGGCTCACCGGCTACCCCAACCAGGCCGAGAGCGTCCACGACGTCATCGAGAACTGCCACGCCTCGACCGCGCTGTCGTACGCCGACGGAATGGCCAAAGCTTTCGCCCTGCGCGGCGAGCGTCGGCACGTCGTAGCGGTGGTCGGCGACGGAGCGCTCACCGGCGGAATGTGTTGGGAGGCACTGAACAACATCGCCGCGAGCACGAATCCGATCGTCATCGTCGTGAATGACAACGGCCGTTCCTACGCTCCGACCATCGGTGGTCTCGCCGACCATCTGGCCACGCTCCGCCTCAACCCCGGGTACGAGAAACTGCTCGATCTGGTCAAGGACTCGCTCGCCCGTACGCCACTCGTCGGCCGGCCGCTGTTCGAAGTCCTGCATGCGGTGAAGAAGGGGATCAAGGACGCGGTCGCGCCGCAGGCTCTGTTCGAGGACCTCGGCATCAAGTACGTCGGGCCCGTGGACGGCCATGACATCGCGGCAGTGGAGAGCGCGCTTCGACGGGCCCGTTCGTACGGGAAGCCGGTCATCGTGCACGCGGTCACGCGTAAGGGCGAGGGTTACGAGCCGGCCGAGAACGACGAGACCGACCGGATGCATAGCCCGTCGTCGGCGTTCGACCCCGGTACCGGACGGTCGATGGCGCCTGCCTCGGTGAAGTGGACCGCCGTGTTCGCCGACGAGCTGGTCGCGGTGGCCGACGAGCGACCCGACATCGTGGGGATCACCGCGGCGATGCCCGACTCCACCGGCATCGCCAAGCTCGCTGAGAGGTACCCCGAGCGCACCTTCGACGTCGGCATCGCCGAGCAGCACGCGACCACGTCGGCGGCTGGGCTGGCCCTGGGCGGGATGCATCCGGTCGTGGCAATCTACGCGACCTTCCTCAACCGGGCCTTCGACCAGGTGCTGCTGGATGTGGCGATGCATCGGCTGCCGGTCACGTTCGTCCTCGACCGCGCCGGCATCACCGGACCGGACGGGCCGAGCCACTACGGCATCTGGGATCTGGCCGTCTTCGGCGTGGTCCCAGGGCTTCGCATGGCGGCGCCTCGCGACGCGGCCACCTTGAGGCAGGAGTTCCGCGAGGCTGTCGCCGTGGACGGGCCGACGATCGTACGTTTCCCGACGGGATCGGTACCGGCCGACCTACCCGCGCTTCGCCAGATTCGCGCCTCCGGTGGCGCCGGCGTGGACGTGCTGGCCGAAAGCGAGCGCCATGATGTGCTGCTCGTCGGAGTCGGCCCGTTCGCGCACATAGGTGTCGAGGTCGCGGACCGCCTGCGAGAGCACGGGTACGGCGTGACCGTGGTCGACCCGCGCTGGGTTCGCCCGGCCCCGCCCGAACTGGTCGAGCTCGCCGCCGGACACCGCCTCGTCGTCGTGGCAGAGGACGGCGTCCGTACGGGGGGAGTCGGGGCCGCCATCGGCCAGCTGTTGCGGGACGGTGGTGTCTCGACGCCGGTCCGCGAGGTGGGCATCGCACCCGGATGGCACCCGCACGGTACCCGGGCCGAGATTCTGGCCGATCTGGGTCTCACCGCCCAGGATCTGGCCCGGCAGGTGACCGGTTGGGCGAGCGCGCTCGACCACGACACCGCCACGTTCCCCGCCACCGCGTAGTCGGATCCTGTCGCCTTGGGCCGGTCGGGCCTACCGTATTGTCAGGCGCCGGCCGTTTGCCCGGACGGTTGACGGAGTTCGTATGGCCCGGCGCCGTTGCTAACGCCGAGGTGGCCTGTGGCACAGGAGGTGTTGGAGAAGCCTGTTGCCGATGGCGGCTGGGCGGAGGGCGCGTGGCAGGCACGCCCATGGGCCGGCGGCTCCGTCGTCGACGGCGCCTGGCTGGGCGGACTCTCCGATGTGGAGTACTCCGCCGACCACCTGATCGATCTCGGCGAGCCGGGCCGTGACCCCGCCCCGCTCGAGACCCACGCTCCGCGCCGGCTCCGGGTCGCCGCCACGATGGCGCTGTGCTGCCTGTTCGTCCTCAGTGGAGCGACGCCGACCACGGCCAACCACCCCGTTCTGCTCTGGACCGTCCAGACCTCGCCGGATGCCCAGCTGAGCACCAGCGGTGGGACCTTGTTCGTCGTTCCGGAGGGCAGCGCTCCGACGGTGACCGCGATCGACTTGGCCACCGGCCGGGCATGGTGGCATCAGGCCGTGCCCTGGACGCCGGAGCGCTTCGTCGACGTGGGCGGCGGAGTGGACGCGGTCGTCGTACGTACCACCACTGTGGACAGCCGCGAAGGCCCCCGGATGAACGAGACCCTCTATATTCGCCGGGCCGACGGACACATCCTCGCCGAGGCCAACGGCGCACCGCTGGGTAGGGCGGGGCGGCTCCTCCTTCAAGTTGTTTACGGCAAGTGTCCCGACGGATCGTCCCTGTCCTGCGCCGAGGTCTTCGCGATGGATCTCGGCGCTTCGAGGACGGCCTGGCGGCTCTCCCTCGGGGAGGGCGGCCGCGTCCTGGCCGACAGCCTGGCGACAGGAGACCGGTTCATCACCGCTTCAGCCGACGGCACGCTGACCCTTCGGTCGGTGGACACCGATGCCCCCCTCGAGACCGTGCCCGGCCGCCTGAGCGGGGGCGGTGGCGTCCGGCTCAGCGCCATCGTCGGAGACGTCGTGATCATCGGAGCCGCCGGCACCGAGCAGAGCACTCTTGTGGCCTATCGGGCCTCGACCCTGCAGCGGCTCTGGGCCGTCAGCCTGACCCGGGACCCGGGACCGCGGGAGGTGGACACCTCACTGGTCCAGCTCGACCGCTGCGGCTATCTGGCCTGCGTGGCCGACGGCGGCGGGACGGCGGTGCTGGACCCGGCCACCGGGGCACTCCGCTTCCGGACCGACCTGCGGATCGTGTCCCAGGTGGACGGTGGTGCGTTCGTCGCCGTTCCGTTCCTCGGCCACCTTGACACCGTCGGGCGGTACGTCAGCGACGTGCTCGCCATCGACCCGACGACCGGGCGCCAGGTGACCAGCATCGCCTCGGCGACGTTCGTCGACGCCGGAGCGGACGTGACTCTGCCGACCGCCCTCATCCGGCGGAACGGCCAGGGTGGTTCGCAGTTCGCCGCGATCGACGCCCAGGGCGCGGGGACCAGCCTCCTCACCGTCATCGGAAGCGATCTGCGCTGCGTCCAGCGCCCGCACCTGCTCGCGTGCGTCGACGAGACCGGGGTCCTGCGGGCATGGCGGGTCTGAGCCAGCGGCGTTGGCGGCGGCTCGACGCGGAGCGTTAGCGTGTGGACCATCCGCACAGGGAGGTGGTGGATGCGCGTCCTGGTGGTGGAGGACGAGCGCAGCATGGCCGAGGCGATCGCGCGCGGCCTGCGCCGGGAAGGGCTCGCCGTGGATGTCGCGTACGACGGGGCCAACGGTCACGAGATGGCCATGGTGACCCGGTATGACGTGGTCGTCCTCGACCGTGACCTGCCCGGCGTCCACGGCGATCAGATCTGTGCCGACCTGGTCGCGTCCGGGGCGCTCACCCGGGTGCTCATGCTCACCGCGAGCGGAACCGTCGCCGACCGCGTCGAGGGTCTCCAGCTCGGCGCAGACGACTACCTGCCCAAGCCGTTCGCCTTCGACGAGCTGGTAGCCCGGGTACGGGCGTTGGGTCGACGCGCCACGCCGGCCGCTCCGCCGGTACTCGTCGCGGCCGACATCGTCCTCGACCAGGCTCAGCGCACCGTGACCCGGGCCGGCGAGCCGCTTGACCTGACCCGCAAGGAGTTCGGACTGCTGGAGGAACTGCTCAAGGCGCGCGGCGGGGTCGTCTCCAGCGAGGAGCTGCTCGAGCGCGTCTGGGACGCCAACACGGATCCGTTCACCACCACCGTACGGGTGACGATGATGACGCTTCGCCGAAAACTCGGCGATCCGCCGCTCATAGAGACCGTGGTCGGCGTCGGGTATCGCGTTCCGGCGGCGGCGGGACGGGCATGAGGCGGCATGACCGAGCCGACAGCGAGTGAGCATCGCAGGGCCGCAGGCCCGAGGAGCGGAGCGAGCGCGGAGGCGAGGCGGAATGACCGAGCCGACAGCGAGTGAGCATCGCAGGGCCGCAGGCCCGCTCCGGGGTCCCCGCGGAGACGTGGAGCGCAGCGGAGCGTCTTCGAGGGGTGGAAGGCGCGGAGCGAGCGCGGAGGCGAGGCGGAATGACGGTTTATGACGGCCGCGCGGTCGGTCGCTGGCTGCGGTGGCGGGTCCCGCCGACCCTACGTCTGCGGCTCACGCTGGTCAGCGGTGCCCTCGTCGTCGGTGGCTCGCTGCTGCTCCTGCTGGTGGCGTACGTGTTGGTACGCAGGGTGCTCGACGACAAGTTCCCGGCCGGACAACCCCCGCACGACTCGCTGGTGTCGAGCCTCGGTTTCGATCTTCTTCTGTACGGGCTGCTGGCCGTCCTGATCATCAGCGCAATTGCCATCGCGGCGGCGTACGCCGTGGCCGGACGATCGCTACGCCCGCTGCAACAGGTCACCTCAACCGCACGGCACCTCACCGGCGAGACGCTCGACCAACGCATCCGCTATGTCGGCGCCGACGACGAGGTCGCCGAGCTCGCCTCGACCTTCGACGAAATGCTCGACCGGATCAACACAGCGTTCGAGACGCAGAAACGCTTCGTCGCCAACGCCTCCCACGAACTGCGCACGCCGCTGGCCGTGATGCGCACGGAGATCGACGTGACCCTGGCCGACCCGGAAGCCGACATCAGCGAGTACCGCCGGATGGCCAAGGTCGTCCGGGACGGGTCGGAGCGGGCTAACGCCCTCGTGGACGCCTTGCTCGTCCTCGCCCGCAGCGAGGCCCAGGCGGGCCGCCGCCTCTCCCGGAAGATGCCGGCCGATCTCGCCACCGGTGTCGCCTCGGCCGTCTCCGCGATGCGCCGGGAGGCCGACCGGATCAGCCTGACCACCACCACCGACCTCCAGCCGGCTCCGGTCGTGGGCGACCCGGGCCTGCTCGACCGCCTGGCCGGGAACCTCATCGAGAACGCCGTCCGGTACAACCACCTGCACGGCTGCATCGACATCGCGACCGGCGGGGATGACGTCCATTCGTGGCTGACCGTGCGCAACACCGGCTTCGAGGTGGACCCGGCCGACGTGGCCGGCCTGTTCGAACCGTTCCGCCGTGGTGGTTGGGAGCGCACGGGTGGCCGGGGATCGGGGCTGGGTCTGTCCATCGTGCGTGCCGTCGCCGAGGCTCACGGCGGATCCGTCTCGGCGGTGGCGAACCCGGACGGAGGCGGTCTAGCGGTGACGGTGACCCTGCCATCGGCCGCGGCGACCCCGGTCGTGGCGGCGACCGCTCCCGTGCCGGCGGTTGCGGAACGTTCCACCCCCCAGGCGGGGTAGAAGTTTCCATGATCTGATCGGTCAGTCGTCCCACATCTGCGCCACCTCGAGATGGTGGGCGCGGTCGATCTCAACCGCGATGTGCCACGGGTCGAAGACAGCATCGACGAACCGCCGCCGGCCCTGTCTGTCCAACCGGCTCACCTGCCGCGTGGGCACGGGCAGCCGGAAACGCCGACACAGCGCCAAGAAGTCCAGGATACCCGCTCGCCGCCGCACTCGATGCTCACTGGACACAAGCACGTGCACCCCGTCCGGCTCGATCGAGCGGAGACCCCACGCCCGCAGTGCGCGGAGCCCGCCCAGGCACACGGACGGGTCTCGATCGCCGCCGGAAGCCAGCACCGCAAGCCAAGCGCGCTGACCTGGGGTCAACGGGCCGGTTTGGGTAACGAAGACGCCTCGGCTGACGCGCCGCCAGCGGCCAGAGGTCACCTTGTGCTCAATCGCCTTCACGGTGAGGTGACGCAGGGCTTGCGACCTGGCGATAACGCCGTACTGCCGTCGCAGCAACCGGCCGAGTGGAGTCGGGTCCACCCGTTGAGTCTGCCCGCTCGATGGCCCGGGTCCCCGGGGCGCGTTTCTAGCTGTGGATAACCGGCAGGCTCGGCAGGGCGGCCACTCCTCGCGGCAGGAAGCGCCGGCCGGTCACCCGTTCGGCGATGCCGGTGCGGTCCAGGTATGGCGTGATCCCGCCGAGGTGGAACGGCCAGCCGGCCCCCAACAAGAGACACAGGTCGATGTCCTGCGGCTGCGCCACCACGCCCTCGTCGAGCATGAGGCGGATCTCCTCGGCCAGCGCTGTCAGTGCGCCGTCGCGCACCTGCGGTCCGGACAGCGGCGCGGAGCCGACGTCCAACAGCGCGGCCAACGCAGGGTTCAACGCACCGTCCACGAGCACCGGCAGACCCGACTCGGCGACCCGGCGCATGTTGTCGCTGGCCGGGAACCGGTCAGGAAACGCGTCGTGCAGAATACCGCCGACGTGGTAGCCGACCGCTGGTCCGACCAGTTCGAGCAGCGCCAGCGGACGCATCGGCAGGCCCAGCCCGTCCAGCGCCGAGTCGGCGGTGTCCGGCGGCGTACCCGCGTCGATGGCGGCGAAGATTGCGCCGAAGAACCGGGAGAGCACCCGGTTCACCACGAACGCCGGCGCGTCCTTGACGAGGACGCATGACTTGCGCAGCGCCTTGCTGACGGCGAACGCGGTCGCGAGCGTCGCCTCATCCGTCCGATCGCCCCGTACGACCTCGACCAACGGCATCACCGCCACGGGGTTGAAGAAGTGGAGTCCGACGACCCGCTCCGGGTGCTCCAGGTCGGCGGCCATGGCGGTGACCGAGAGGGCGGAGGTGTTCGTGGCGAGAACGCACTCGGGGCCGACGATCTTCTCCAGCTCCGCCCAAACCTGCTTCTTGACGGAGAGATCCTCGAAGACGGCTTCGATGACCAGTTCCGCGTCGGCGAATGCCGCGTTGTCGACGGTACCGGAGACGAGGCCGTTGAGCTTCGCGGCCCTGCCCTCGTCGAGCCGCCCTTTGGAGACCAGCTTCGCGATCTCGGTATACACATAGGACAGGCCTTTGTCCACTCGGGACTGGTCGAGGTCGCTGAGGACTACTGGCACCTCCAGGCGGCGGACGGCCAGGAGCGCGAGCTGGCTTGCCATCAGCCCGGCCCCGACGATGCCGACCTTTGTCACCGGACGCGCCAGCGTTCCGCTCGGGGCTCTGGCCGGCCGCCGGGCCCGATGCTGAACGAGATCGAACGCATACAGCCCGCTGCGCAGCTCCTCGCTCATCAGCAGGTCGGCCAGAGCCTCGTTCTCGGCGGCAGTTCCATCGGCGAGGTCGGTGTCCCGGGCGAGGGCGAGCAGATCCAGTGCCCGGTACGGCGCGGGCGCGGCGCCATGCAGACGCTCATCCAGCATCCCGCGCGCGATGGCGATCACCGCCTCCCACGAGTCCCGGTCGACCGGTGGCCGTTCCACCGCGGTCCGTCCACTCACGACTGACGCGGCCCACTCCAGTGACCGCTCGAGAAAGTCGGCCGGCTCGAAGAGCACGTCGGCTATCCCGAGCTCGTGGGCCTCACCCGCGCGCAGCATCCGGTTCTGCTGAAGCGGATTCTGGATGATCACCGTTGCCGCGTCCACCAGACCGATGAGGTTGGGCAACAGTTGCGTGCCACCCCAGGCCGGGACGAGACCGAGTGAGACCTCCGGCAGGGCCACCGCCCGTACACTGCTGGAGAGCGTCCGGTAACGGCAGTGCAGGGCCAGCTCCAGCCCGCCGCCCATCGCGGCACCGTTGACGAACGCGAACGTCGGGATCGCCGCGTCGCGCAGCTTAGCGAAGACAGCATGCCCGTACCGGCCGATGGCAAGCGCCTGCTCGCGGGAGCGGATCAGGGGCATTCCGGTGACATCGGCACCGACGCAGAAGATGTACGGCTTGCCAGTGACCGCAACGAATGCCGGCGAGGCCTGCAGCGCGGCATCGATGGCGGAGTCAAGACTGGCCAGACCTCCGGGGCCCAGCGAGGTGGGCCGGGTGTGGTCGAAGCCGTTGTCCAATGTGATCAGTGCCGCCGGCCGATCCAGCCCGGGCACCTTCACCATCCGCAGTAGCGCGTTGGTGACGACCTCGTCAGCGAACGTCGGTGTGGTCACTTGGCTGCCTCCGTCCAGTGTGGATTCTCCCAGATGACCGTGCCGCCCATTCCGATGCCGACGCACATCGCGGTCAGGCCGTACCGGACCTCGGGGTGCTCGGCGAACTCCCGCGCCAACTGGGTCATCAGCCGTACTCCGGACGACGCCAGCGGGTGGCCGACCGCGATGGCGCCGCCCCACGGGTTGACCCGCGGATCATCGTCGGCGATCCCGAAGTGATCGAGAAACGCGAGCACCTGGACCGCGAACGCCTCGTTCAGCTCGAAAAGGCCGATGTCCTCTATGGAGAGACCGGCCAGCCGGAGCGCCTTCTCCGTCGAAGGGATCGGGCCGAAGCCCATGACCTCCGGTTCGACGCCGGCGAACCCGTACGAGACCAGCCGCATCGCCACAGAGAGCCCGAGTTCCGTGGCCGCCTCGGCGCTCGCGAGCAGGCACGCGGTGGCGCCGTCGTTGAGGCCCGCCGCGTTACCAGCGGTGACCTTCCCATGTGGACGGAACGGGGTCTTCAGGGCCGCGAGCTTCTCGGGTGAGGTCTCCCGGGGAGCTTCATCCACTGTAGCCAGTCCCCAGCCCTCCGAAGGATCGCGCACGGCCACCGTGACCAGGTCGGGCTGGAGCTTGCCGTCGGCGTACGCCTTGGCCGTCCTCTCCTGGGAGGCGAGCCCGAACCGGTCGGCCCGTTCCCTTGAGACGCCGGGCAGCCGGTCGTGCAGGTTCTCGGCGGTCGCGCCCATGACGAGCGCGGACGGGTCGACCAGCTTCTCGGCCAGGATTCGAGGATTCGGGTCGACCCCCTCACCCATGGGGTGGCGGCCCATGTGCTCGACGCCGCCGGCGATGGCCACGTCATAGGCACCGATGGCTATTCCGCTTGCCACCGTGGTCACCGCCGTCATGGCGCCGGCGCACATCCGGTCGATGGCGAAGCCGGGTACCGTCTTCGGCAGCCCGGCCAGCAGCGCCGCGGTACGGCCGATCGTCAGGCCCTGATCGCCGATCTGGGTCGTCGCCGCGATGGCGACCTCGTCAACGCGGTCGGGTGGGAGCTGCGGGTTTCGTCGCAGCAGCTCGCGGATGCACCTGATCACCAGGTCGTCGGCCCGGGTGTTGGCGTACAGGCCACCGGCCTTGCCGAACGGTGTGCGGACACCGTCGACGAAGTCGACCTCTCGGACTGCTCGGGACACGACAGCCTCCTCGGACGCGGATACGTCAGCACTATGCTACTCGCCAGTAACTAGGTCCCGCACAGGTTCCGCCGTGCTCTCTGACACACAGTTGGGGTCGGCTAGGTTCGTACCGGAGGACGGGAGCGGCGAAGGCATGAAGGTGCTCATCGCAGGTGGTGCGGGTTACATCGGCAGTACCGTGAGCTCGGCGTGTCTGGACAACGGCATCACGCCGGTGATCATGGACAACCTGAGCACCGGCCGGGCCGAGTTCGTCCGCGGCAGGATCTTCTACCGGGGCGACATCTCCGATGGTGCCTTGATCGACAAGATCTACGCCGAGCATCCGGACATCGAAGCCGTCGTCCACGCGGCTGCGTTGATCGTAGTGCCCGAATCGGTGGCGCAACCGCTGCGGTACTACCGCGAGAACGTCTCCAAGTCGGTCGACTTCATCGAACATGTCGTCCGCAACGGGTGCTCGCGTTATCTCTTCAGCTCCTCCGCCGCCATCTACGCGCCGGGGGAGGACTTCTCGGTCGACGAGTCATCGCCATTGGCGCCCGCGAGCCCGTACGCCCGTACCAAGGTCGTCATGGAGACGGTTCTCGAAGACTGCACGGCCGCGTACGACCTACGCGTGCTCTCGCTGCGGTACTTCAACCCGATCGGGGCCGACCCGAAGCTGCGCAGCGGACTGCAGATCCGCCGCCCGACCCACCTACTCGGGCAGATACTCGCCGCCGCCGAGAACGATGAGGAGTTCGTCCTCACCGGCGTCGACTGGCCCACCCGCGACGGATCCGGCATCCGCGACTACATCCATGTCTGGGACCTGGCGGCAGCGCACGTACGGGCGCTTCAGCGCTTCGACGAACTGCTGCCGCCGGGTGGCCGGCCCAGGTACGACGTGATCAACCTCGGCACCGGCTCGGGTACGACGGTGCGGGAGTTCGTGAAGGCGTACCTGGCCGTCGCCGACAAACCATTGCGGGTACGGGAGAGCGGTCCCCGGCCGGGCGATGTGGTCGGCTCGTTCACCCGCACCGACAAGGCGCGCGCCCTGCTCGGCTGGGAGTCGCAACTATCGATCGAGGACGCCATCCGCGACTCGATGCGGTGGTCGGCCGTGCGGGACAGCCGGTTGCATTCGTGAGCTGGTCGGCGATCACCGCGCCGCATCGGAGGCTCCCCGGTCGACCCGACCGGCGGAGCGTTAGTCCTTTGTGGACGGCGCTCTGGGGTCGGGCAGTACATGGGCCAGCTCGCCGGCGAGCAGGGCCGTTTGCCAGCGCCGTACGCCCGTGCCGGCAAGGGCGTCGGTGACATTGTCTTGCGTCGGGTCGGGCGGCGGCGTCCAGGCCAGGCGACGGATCGAGTCGGGTGACACCAGGTTCTCCGGCGGCAGGTTGTGCTCGGCGGCGAGGCGGGTGACGACCTCGCGGCAGCGAGCCAGCCGAGCGGCCGCGACCGGGTCGCGCTCCGCCCAGCGGTGTGGCGGCGGCGGGCCCTCGGCGATCGGCGACTGGGGCAGGTCGGCGTCGGCAAGCGCCCGCGCCTGCGCCAGCGCGTCGAGCCAGACCGGAGCTAGCCGGCGGACCGACCGGCCGCCGAAGCCGGAGAGCGCCAGCAGTTCCCGCTCGTCGCGGGGGTCGACCGTGGCCGCAGAAATGATCGCGCTGTCGCCGAGGATCCGTCCCGGCGCGGCGTCACGGCGCTGGGCGATGCGGTCACGCGCATACCACAGCGCCCGCACGCGGGCGAGTGCCCGCAGTCCACGGATCTTGTGGATACCGGAGGTTCGGCGCCACGGGTCCAGCCGAGGCAGCGGAGTCCGGCCGGCCGAGGCGACCAACGCGGCGAACTCCTCGTGCGCCCAGTCGAGTTTGCCCTGCTTCGCGAGTTCGTCCTGAAGCTCGTCCCGCAGATCGATGAGGAGCTCGACATCGAGCGCTGCGTATGTCAGCCAGGACGGCGGCAGCGGCCGGGTGGACCAGTCAGCGGCCGAATGGTGCTTCTCCAGCGCATATCCGAGCAAGCTCTCGGTGAGCGCCGCCAGCCCGACCCGCTCCAGGTTGGCCAGGCGGGCGGCGAGTTCGGTGTCGAACAGCCGGGTTGGGCGCAGGCCTATCTCCACCAGGCATGGCAGGTCCTGGCTCGCGGCGTGCAGCACCCATTCCTCGCCCGCGATGACCTCACCCACCTCGGTGAGGTCGGCGAAGGGGAGAGGGTCGATGAGAACCGTGCCGGCGCCCTGCCGGCGCAACTGCACCAGGTAGGCCCGAGGCGTGTAGCGGTACCCCGAGGCGCGCTCGGCATCGACGGCCACCGCGCCCTTCCCAGCCCCGAGGCGCTTCGCCGCCCGGTTGAGCGCCGCCGGTGTAACGACCGGATCTGGGGTGCCCTCTCTGGGTGCGGTGAGCACGACGGCGGGCTCAGCGGGCACGGCCGGTCCGTCGGTCACCTCCTTACCGTACGGTCAACTTCCTTGGCGGTAGCGCTGGGGCGTGATTCAGGGGTCGCGCAGCGTGCCGGGTCGGCCTACCGTGAGCGCGTGCCCTCACCTGGGCTGATGAGCTGAGGAGTGACATGAGTTACCCAGGAGACGAGACCAGTGCCCCGCCGCCGTCGGACGACTCCGAACCTTCGACGAGTGCCCCGGACGCGCGGCCGGCCCCCGCCGTGGAGGAGACTTCGCAGCCGTCGAGTCCTTGGACGTATGACCCACTGGCGGCGTACCCGCCGGCGCCGTCATTCCCGGCCGGCTCGGGCTCGAGCGTTCCGGTGAGCGAATCCGGGCCGCCATCGGTGCCCTTGCCTGGTACGTACCCGCCGCCAGAGGCTCCCTCACCCTCGGTCGCCCCCAGCTCCCAGGTGTCGTCGGCATTCTCGTCCTTCGCCGCCGCGGTGCCGGCCGCCGAGCCGCCACCCGCTCCTCCGGCCTCTCCGCCGCCACCCGCTCCTCCGGCCTCTCCGCCGCCAGCCCCAAGCCGGAGCCCGACGCCACCGGCTACGCCGGCGGTATCCGTTCCGATGCCGCCGCCGGCCGCGAACTACCCGCCCGGTGCCGCACCCGTGCCGGCGTATCCGGCTCCGCCAACCTTCGATCCGACGCTGGCTCAACAGTTCTCGGTCCCGCCGGTGTCGGCGTATCCCTACCCGTACGGTATTCCGAGCGCCGTGCCCGCACCGCCGGCGACCAGCGGACACGGCCGGGCCGGTCTGATCGTGTTGTCGGTTCTGGTGGCCTTGCTGGTGGGGGCGAGCGGCGTCATGACGACGCTGTTCCTGCTGCAGAAGCACGAGACATCGAAGGCGAACAACCAGATCACCGCCTTGGCGGGTCAGGTGGGTTCGCTCACGTCGTCGAACGATCAGCTGCAGAAGGACCTTGACAAGACCAAGGGCGACCTCAAGGACGCCCAGGACACGAACGACCAAACGAGCCAGGACAAGCAGGTCCTCATCGACTGCCTCAAGGCGCTGGACGCCGAGTTCGCCGCGATCGACAAGGCAAACGGCCAGATCACCGCCGCCGTGCAACGCGCCATCAACGATGCGGACACCAAGTGTCGCAAAGCTTCGCAGTTCCTGTAGCGCGTGCCGACGCGGACGCCGGCCCGGCCGGCGCCCAGCTATCGGCCGGTTTCGGGGCTGACCGGTGAGCGAGGCGACGGACTGGTTCCGGTGGCATCAGCCGTACGGCGACCCCACGTCGACCCTGTCCCGGCGGCTGCGCATCGTGCAGAGCCAGATCGTCGCCTTTCTGGACTCCCGGCCCGACGCGGGACTGCGGGTCCTGAGCGTCTGCGCCGGTCAAGGGCGGGACATCGTCGGGGTGCTGGCGGCCAGGCCGGACGCACACCGGCTGCGGGTCGATCTGGTCGAATCCGACCCACGCAACGTCGCCGTCGCCCGTGAGTCGATCGAGGCAGCCAACCTTGACCGGGTGCGCGTCCACCGCGCCGACGCCGGCGACCTTGCCACATACGCCGACCTCGACCGAGCCGACCTGGTGCTCCTCGTCGGGGTGCTGGGCAACATCCCGCCCGTCGAGATTCACGCGACGATCGCCGCGATGCCGTCGTTCTGTGCGGCGGGAGCCTGGGTCGTCTGGACCCGAACCCGGGAGCCCCCGGACCGGACCCCAGCCGTGCGCCGGTGGTTGGCGGCGGCCGGGTTCGACGAGATCGCCTTCGAAGCTCCCGACGATGTCCACTTCACCGTCGGGGCCCATTACTTTGTCGGCGACCCAGCGCCGCGGCCGGCAACTGGCCGGCTGTTCACCTTTGACCGGTAGCCGGGGGTGGCGACGCGCGTCCCTTGAGCAGGACGACCCCCGGTGGCGGAAGGCCAGCGATCGAAGCGAGAAGGGCGCACCAGGCGTCCAGGTGGGCCTGGAGGCCCCGGTCGACGGGTGTCCACGACGCCCGTATCTCGATGTCGGCCGAGTCGGGCCGCCCCGAGAGGTCACCGAAACGGGTCGACAGCGTCTGGGTGACCGTGCCGGCGGCCGCCTTGTAGCGGGCGCCACTGTGGTCGAGCGCGTCGGTGACCCAGCTCCACCCGACCTCCGGCAGGAACGGGTCGCCCGCCATCTCGGCGTCGAGCTCGGCCGTGACGTAGGTCACCAGCCGGAGGGTGCCCTCCCATGCCTCGTGTCCGGCCGGATCGTGCAGGAGAATGAGGCGACCCTCGGCGGCGTCCTGATCGTCGCGGACGACGGTCGCGGAGAAGGCGAACGCGTAGGGCGCGAGGCGTTGCGGGGCTGGCACTTCGGTCAGGTTGATCTCCCGCCGCGGCCGCGCCGCACGGAGTCCGGTCACGGCCTCCGCGAAGATCGCGGGTACGGCGGTCGAGGGCGCCACCGCCTGAGCCTATGGTGCTGGCCGGCATGCGGGGCGGAAGGCACGCCGGCCGGTGGCGACGTCCGGGGCGGCATGTGTACGGATTGTCAGACTGGTCACGTCATGGCGTCGGACGGCGTGACACGATACCTCGATGACTGGCGACTCCGTCCTGGTTCGGGCGTGCAAGCGCGAGCCTGTCCCGGTTACCCCGGTCTGGTTCATGCGCCAGGCCGGCCGGTCGTTGCCCGAGTACCGTGCGCTTCGCGCCGACATCCCGATGCTGACCGCCTGCCGCTCGCCTGAACTGGTGTGTGAGCTGACCATGCAGCCGGTACGGCGCCATGTGGTCGACGCCGCGATCCTCTTCTCCGACATTGTCGTGCCGTTGGCAGCCGCGGGCGTCGACGTGGACATCCGCGGCGGGGTCGGCCCGGTCATAGCCAAGCCGGTCGCCACGCCCGAGGACGTGGCGGCGCTCCGGCCCCTCGACCCCGACGACGTAAGCTTCGTGTCCGAGGCGGTTCGGCTGCTCGTCTCGGAGCTGGGTCCGACACCCCTGATCGGCTTCGCCGGCGCACCGTTCACCCTCGCGTCCTACCTCGTCGAGGGCGGACCTTCCCGCACGTACGTGAAGACGAAGACGCTGATGCGCGCCGCGCCCGACGTATGGCATGCGCTGTGCGAGCGTCTGGCCCAGATCACACTCGAGTTCCTGCGCGTTCAGGTAGCCGCCGGAGTGAGTGCCGTGCAGCTGTTCGACTCGTGGGCAGGAGCACTCTCCGACGCGGATTACCGGTCCTTCGTCCTTCCCCACTCCGCGGCCGTCCTCGGCGCCCTCGCCCTCGAGTCTCCGGCCGTACCCCGCGTCCACTTCGGAGTCGGGACCGGCGAGTTGCTCAGCGCCATGGGTGATGCGGGCGCCGACGTGGTCGGCGTCGACTGGCGGACCCCGTTGGACGTTGCGTCGGCCCGACTCGGACCGGCGTACGCGGTGCAGGGCAACCTCGACCCGGTGACGCTTCTCGCGCCGTGGCCGATCGTCGAGGCCGAGGTACGCCGGATCCTCCGCGAGGGATCGGCCGCCCCCGGCCACGTCTTCAACCTCGGCCACGGTGTCCTGCCGGAGACCGATCCCGACGTGCTGACCCGCGTGGTGGCCCTGGTGCACGAGGTGTCGGCCCGCTGAGGTGTTTGCTGCCCGCTCGACGGCCCTGGGGTGATGGAAGTCTCGCGTTGTCCTGGCACCGGCGGACTTCCACGACTCGGGCAGACTGATGGTTGTGAGGGTCGTGGTCGTCGGAGGAGGTGTGGCCGGGCTCGCGGCCGCCCACCGGCTGCGGACGCTCGGCGGCGACAAGCTCGATGTCATGCTGCTGGAGCGCTCCGCCCGCCTGGGCGGGAAGATCAACACCGGGACACTCGCGGGACAGACCGTGGAGACCGGCGCCGAGACGTTCCTTATCCGCGAGGACGGTGCCGACTCGGCGGTCCTGCTGCTGGTCCGCTGTCTCGGGCTCGCCGACCGGGTCGTCCATCCGGCCGCGGTCCCGGCGGCGATCGCCATCGGCGGCGCGCTGCGTCCGATACCCACCGGCACACTCCTCGGAGTGCCGGCCGACCCAGCCACGTCGGACGGCATTGCCCGAGCGACCGGCCAGGATGTCGACAATGGACAACCACTGCTCGCCCCGGGCGAGGACATCGCGGTCGGCGCACTGGTACGGGCCCGCTACGGCGACCAGGTCGTCGATCGGCTCGTCGACCCGATGCTCGGCGGGGTCTACGCCGGCCGGCCGGACCGACTCTCCCTGGCGGCGACGATGCCGGGCTTGCACGGGACGGCCCAGCGGGAGCACACCCTTTCCCGCGCGGTGACCGCGGCCCTGGCGGCTGCCGCGCGCCCGGCCGGCCAGCCGGTCTTCGCGAGCGTCCGGGGTGGACTGTCCACTCTGGTCGAGCGGATCGCACGTCAGGCCGGAGCCGGAGTCCGGCTCAACACGACCGTGCGCAGGCTTGCGCGTACGGGCAAACGCTGGGTACTCACGGTCAGCTCCGCAAGGGACGCCGAGCAGGTGGAGGCCGACGCGGTCGTGCTGGCCGTGCCGGCCGCGCCGGCCGGCCGCCTGCTCGACAGCACCGAGGTCAGCGCACTCGAGTACGCAAGCATCGCCTTGGTAACGCTTGCTCTGCCACCCGGTACCCCGCTGCCCGCGCTCACCGGATTCCTCGTACCGGCCTGCGAAGGCTACGCCGTGAAGGCGGCGACAATATTCGGTACGAAGTGGACAGTCCGGAGTGGACCGGCGCTGATCCGAGCGTCGATCGGCCGCCACGGGGAGGAGCACCTTCTCCAGCGCGACGATCTGGCGCTGACGGCGCTGGCCCGCGCCGAACTTGCGGTACTGCTGGGCGGGGCGCTGCCGGAGCCGGTGGCGAGCGCGGTCTACCGCTGGGGCGGGGGGCTGCCGCAGTACGGCGTTGGTCATGTCGACCGGGTGGCGCGGATCCGGTCGGCCCTGCCGGCGACGTTGGCCGTGGCCGGAGCGGCGTACGACGGGGTCGGGATCGCGGCGTGTGTCCGCTCGGGACAGGCGGCCGCCGATGCTGTATGGCGAGGTCTGGGAGAATGGGCGACATGAGTACCACACACGCGGCGACGCTCAAGGCGCTCAACGCAACCATCCGGTACACGATGTGGTCGGTGTTCCGTGTGGCGACGCCCCTCGGCGCGGCCCTGCGCGAGGAACTCGCCGCCGAGGTCGACGATCTGTTCGAGCAGATCGGCGCCAAGGATGTGGTGGTACGGGGGACGTACGACGTGTCCGGCCTGCGCGCCGACGCCGACCTGATGATCTGGTGGCACGCTCCGAGCGCGGACGTCCTGCAGGAGGCGTACGCAAGACTCCGCCGCACAGCCCTCGGCGCGAGCCTTGCGCCGGTCTGGTCCAGCCTGGCCCTGCACCGTCCGGCCGAGTTCAACAGGAGCCATATTCCAGCCTTTCTCGCCGGTGAGGAGGCGCGGAGCTACCTCTGCGTGTACCCGTTCGTGCGCTCGTATGAGTGGTACCTCCTGCCGGACGACGAGCGCCGTGAACTGCTCGCCGAGCACGGACGGATGGCGCGCGGGTTCCCCGATGTACGCGCCAACACCGTCGCGTCGTTCGCCCTGGGCGACTACGAATGGATCCTCGCGTTCGAGGCCGACCAGCTCGACCGCATCGTCGACCTGATGCGCGAACTGCGCGCGTCCGGGGCGCGGCGACACGTCCGGGAGGAGATCCCCTTCTTCACCGGCCGTCGCCGCCCGATCGCCGAGATCGTGGCCGCCTTGCCGTAACGCCGGCTACTGCGTCGATGATCGGCCACTCCGTCGGCAAGATTCCCGTTATCAGTCGGCGATTCTCGGTCATGATTGGCGTGATGGGGCGGCTGGCCGCCTCGATCGCCGCGTGGGCGCGGTCCAGGCCCAGTGTGCTGGCCCAGCCACCCAGTACGGCACAGTGCTCGTTCGACGTTGACTCAGGCCACGTTGTCCGCGGTGCCCAGGACTCACTGCGCGGTCCACCCGTCCAGCGCTGCTTCGAGATCGCGACCTCGGCTGTAGCCCCGCTCCGTGATGAGCCGTACCGACTCGCGAGCAAGATCGACGTCAGCTCGGGTAGCGACAGCGAGCAAAGCGCGGAGGTCCGCCAGATCTTGAGGGCGGGACTCGTCATCGCGTGCGAGCAGCTTGAGCGCAATCAGGTGACCCGTTGTGGCGATCGGTACGGTCAGCCCTGGAATGATCTCGATCAGCTGGGCGGCGCTCACGATCTCCATCTCAATACCGGAACTTGCGAAGAGTAGATCTATGACCACATCGCCATCGGCAACCGCGGAAGCAAGACGCACAGTCGCGAGTCGATCGGTGTCATCCTGCTCGATCGATGTCAGTGGACGGTACCCATCCTGAATGAGCCAGCGCACAAGCGACTCGGCGCCGGCGTCGTCTGCGACAGCGACCGCCACATCGATGTCGTGAGTGAAACGCGGCTCAGCCCTGGCGGCGACCGCGAAGCCGCCGATGAGCGCCCAAGCGCATCGATATCGGGCCAGGTCAGCGACCGCGCGTCTGATCGCTGCCTCGAGTACGTTCACGCGAACCGCTGCGTGACGTGACCAACCGCGTCACCAGCCCGTGCACCCGGTCGAGATACACGCCAACGCCGGACTTCCGCTTCGATTTCGGCTTCTGACGCGTCCGGTCGGGCTCGCCGCAACCGCGAGCGGACAGCGAGCTCCCCGAATTCGTACATATCCAGGGCAAGACGAAAACGAGCGGCGGCCCTAGCGTCGATCACGCATCCATTCTAGATGCTGCGGGGTGTTCAGGTCCGCGCTCGTTCAGTGGCCGCACAACCCAGCAGGTTGGCCTCCATGTGAGCCACGTCGGTGAGGTGGCCGCGCGCCGAAGATGAATGCTTCGGCGGCGTCGACATCCAGATCCGGGATCGGCACGCCATTGAATGCCAGGAATGTCACTGCGGCGGGCCAGGTCAGTCTTTTGTCGCAGTCGAGCAACACGTGGTTTGACAGACGGGGCGCGGAGGCGATCAGGCGCAGATCGTACGAATGGCGGATGACCCAGAATGGTTTCGGCCAGAACAATCAAGTCCTCGGCCGTCAGGTAGTCGATGGGTTCGCCCGTCACAACGCGAGCCGTCGCAAGAGTTCTCCATGCCTTTCGACAATCTGGGACCCGGTTGCTGCAACGTACTGCGCCCGGTGCCGATTGCGGACGTGGGCGCTCAGGGCTGCCACGATCGCGGCATTGATCGATCTATGGTCAGCGCGGCCTCAGCCTTGATCGCCTCGTAGATGTCGGCGGGCAGCTTCAACGATGTCGTAACGGTCCTGGCACTCATACCAAAATAGTATCAATTGCCTATAAAATCAGTACAACACGTAACGCATCACAGTCGTGCCAGCGGCACGATAAACGCCGTGTCAGTCCAGCGACGGCCCGCGCTCCGTCCGCGCTACGGGGGTCCGCACCGCGCCGACGATTGGGTGGCCGGCCGGGCCCGGTGAAGCCGCTGGTAGACGACAACTTGCGGCGCTCACGGCACCGGCCTAGGTTGGCCACGTCCACCCGCGCCCGGTCCGCTCGTCCGACGGAGGATGGTGCCCGGTGACAATGCGCTGGTTCAGCGGCGAGGTCCTTCTCGATGAGTGGCGAGCGGCTCTGCTGCGACGATCAACGATGCTTGCGCGCGCGTCCGGGGCCTTGTTGTTGACGAACTACCGGTTGGCGTTCGAGGCGCGGGCCACGTACGCCCGTCACAGCCACTGGGTCCTGCTGCGTGAGCTGGCGAGGGCCCAGGCGGTCGGCCGTTCTCCGCGCATGCAGATCGTGGCCATGTCCGGCGATGCCTGGTTCTACGGCATCCTGGCCTCTCAGCATGCTGCAGTCTGGAGCGCGAAGAGCGCTCCGACCCGCGATCACGCCGTGAGCCGCATAGACGCGGCCATAACGCTGGCACGCAGGTACGGCTGGGTCCCGCCGACCTAACCGAACACCCCTCACCGTCGACTTCGACGGTCAGTTCGTCGGCTCCAAGGTGATGCTGATCGAGTTGATGCAGTACCGGGCGTTCTTCGGCGTCATGTGTTCCCCGTCGAAGCGATGACCGAGATGCGAGTCGCAACGCGCACAGCGGACCTCGGTCCGGACCATTCCGAACGATCGGTCCTCGATGTACCGGATCGTCCCCGGCAACGCCTCGTCAAACGACGGCCAGCCGCAATGCGAGTCGAATTTGGTCCCGGACGAAAAGAGCTGCGCGCCACAGGCCCGGCAGCGGTAGACACCCTTTGTCTTGGTGTCGACATACTCGCCCGTCCAGGCCGGCTCCGTACCGTGCTGCCGGAGC
>JBKPDY010000023.1:0-100495 GCA_046728155.1 Actinomycetota bacterium | reverse complement strand
GGAACGAGCGCGGAGGCGAGGCGGCGTGACCGAGCCGACAGCGAGCGAGCATCGTAGGGCCGTCAGGCCCAAGGAGCGGAACGAGCGCGGAGGCGAGGCGGCGTGACCGAGCCGACAGCGAGCGAGCATCGTAGGGCCGTCAGGCCCAAGGAGCGGAACGAGCGCGGAGGCGAGGCGGCGTGACCGAGCGGCCGGTGCCCGACACCACCGTCGGCACCCGGTAACGGATCAGCGGCGAGTCCAGTCGACCGGAGTCCGACCCGCCTCGACGAGGGCGGCGTTGCCCCTGCTGAACGGACGTGTGCCGAGGAAGCCGCGCGCGTTGACCGGGCTGGGGTGTCCCGCTTCGAGCACGACGTGTTGCCGTGCGGTCACCAGGCCAGCCTTTCGTCGCGCGTAGGCGCCCCAGAGCAGGAATACGACCCGCTCGGGTCGATCGTTGAGTGCCCGGATCGCCGCATCAGTGACGTGCTCCCAGCCCTTGCCGGCGTGCGAAGCGGCGTGACCGGCCCGGACCGTGAGCACGGCGTTGAGCAGGAGGACGCCCTGCTCGGCCCAGCCCGTCAAGTCCCCGCCGGGCGGTACGTCGACACCGAGATCGTTGCGGATCTCCTTGAAGATGTTGCGCAAAGATGGCGGAACCGCGACCCCTGTCCGGACGCTGAAGCTCAGTCCGTGGGCCTGACCGGGTTGATGGTAGGGGTCCTGGCCGAGGATGAGTACCCGGGTCTGGTCCGGTGGGCACAGCCGGAGCGCCGCGTAGAGATCGGGCAGCGGTGGGTACACCTCCTGAACGGCGTACTCGGCTGTTACGAACGTGGCCAACTGAGTGACGACCTCGATGTCGAGGTAAGGCGCCATCGCCATGCGCCAAGCCGCGGGCAGAAGCTCGATCAGGTCGAGGGGCACGGGCCCGACTCTACGAGCGACTGTCACGGCCCTTCGTCGTGGCGCGCACGCATGGCGCGGTAGTACTCGAGCTGAGCCTGTACGAACTCCCGACGGTATCGGTTCGTCTCGGTCTCAAGTTCGGCGATGCATTCGGCGATGGCGTCGTCGTACGCCCGCCTGAGGTGGTCTTGCATGTGAGCGAGCTCTGCATCCAGTTCTTCGACGGTCATGGCAGCTCCTCCGGTTCCGGCTCGCCCAGGCGCTCGGCCACGCGCCCCATCAGATCGTAGTAGTTGTTAAGTCGCTTGATATAGAAGCTGATGCCCTTCTGGTAAGAGGCGATCAGGCCTTCGACGCGCTCGACTTTGATGTTGAGGTGCATCCGACGGAACTCCTCACGCTCTCTGTCGGTCTCCATGCTCTGTGGTAACTCCTGCTGTGGTCAACGCCGCCATGACCGTACGTGGCTGCGCCGCGTCGGCGAAGGCTCGACACGCGTTAGACGCCGAACTCCCGTCGAACTTACGTCAAGGTTGCGCCCCCATAGGGGCCACAACATGACGCCACCCGGTCAGATGACGATGCTGACCATCCGGCCGGGGACGACGATGACCTTCTTCGGCTCCCGTCCGTCCAGAGTGGACTGAACGGCGGCCAGAGCGGCCACGCGGACCTCCGCTTCGGGCGCATCGGGCGCCACCTCGACCCGGCCGCGCAGCTTTCCGTTGACCTGCACCGGATAGGTCACCGACTCCGCCGCCAGCAGCGCCGGATCGGCCACCGGGAACGGTTCGTAGGCCAGCGTCTCGGTGTGGCCCAGCCGCTGCCACAGCTCCTCGGCCAGGTGCGGGGCGAACGGAGACGCCATCAGGATCAGCGGCTCGACCAGCGCCCGGGGTGTGCCCTCAGCGCTGATGGCGGTAGCCCCGTTGGTCAGCTCGATCAGCTTCGCGATGGCGGTGTTGAAGCGCAGTCCCTCCATGTCGGACCGGACGCCCTCGATGGTTCGGTGCAGCAACCGCAGCGTCGTCGGGTCGACCTCCCGGTCGACGACCCGGCTGTCCCCTGTGGACTCGTCGACCACCAGCCGCCAGACCCGCTGCAGGAACCGGAACGGTCCGACGACCGCCCGCGTCTCCCACGGGCGCGACACGTCCAGCGGACCCATCGACATCTCGTACACACGGAAGGTGTCCGCCCCGTACGCGACGCAGATCTCGTCCGGGGTGACGACGTTCTTCAGCGACTTGCCCATCTTGCCGTACTCGCGCACGACTGGGACGCCGTCGTAGAAGTAGCCGCCGCCACGCTCCTCCACCTCCTCGGCCGGCACCACCAGGCCCCGCCCGTCCCGGTACGCGTATGCCTGGATCATGCCCTGGTTGAACAGCCGGCGGAACGGCTCGTACGAGGAGATGTAACCCAGGTCGAACAGGATCTTGTGCCAGAACCGCGCGTACAGCAGGTGTAGCACGGCGTGCTCCACCCCGCCGACGTACAGGTCGACGCCGCCGCAGTCAGCGGGCGAGGTCGGCCCCATCCAGTACCGCTCGTTCTCCGGGTCGACGAATATCTTGTCGTTGACCGGGTCCAGGTAGCGCATCTCGTACCAGCACGAGCCCGCCCACTGCGGCATGGTGTTGGTCTCCCGCGTGTAGCGCTTGGAACCGTCACCCAGGTCCAGCTCCACATTGACCCACTCCGTGGCGCGCGACAGCGGCGTCTCCGGCTCAGACCCGGCGTCGTCGGGGTCGAATGTGCGCGGCGAGAAGTCGTCCACGTCGGGTAACTCCAGCGGCAGCATCCAGTCGGGCAGCCCGACCGGCAGACCGGTCTCGTCGTAGACGACCGGGAAGGGTTCGCCCCAGTACCGCTGCCGGCTGAACAGCCAGTCGCGCAGGCGATAGGTCACCGCGGCCTCGCCCACGCCGCTCGAGGTCAGCGACTCGATGATCGTCGCTTTGGCTTCGGCGACAGCCAACCCGTCCAGGAATCCGGAGTTGATGGCCGGTCCCTCGCCCAAGTACGCCTTGCCCTCGAACCCGGCCGGCGGCTGCACGGTCCGGACGATCGGCAGGCCGAACTTCTCGGCGAACTCCCAGTCCCGTTCGTCCTGACCGGGAACCGCCATGATGGCCCCCGTCCCATAACCGGCCAGCACGTAGTCGGCGATGAAGATCGGGATGCGCTCGTCGTTGACCGGATTGGTGGCGTACGCCCCGATGAAGACACCGGTTTTCTGCTTGACGTCGGCCATCCGCTCGACATCGGTCTCACGGCTGGCGAAGGCCCGATAGGCCGCGACCGCCTCGCGAGGGGTCGCGTGTCCACCGGTCCAGATGTCCAACGTTGCGGCCGGCCAGGCGTCGGGCACCATCGCGTCGACCAGTTCGTGCTCCGGGGCCAACACCATGTACGTCGCCCCGAAGACAGTGTCCGGTCGGGTGGTGAAGACGCGGATCGGTCCGGCGTCGGACCGGAAGTCGATGTTCGCCCCGGTGGACCGACCGATCCAGTTGCGCTGCATCACCTTGACCGACTCCGGCCAGTCCATCACCTCCAGGTCGTCCAGCAAGCGGTCCGCGTACGCGGTGATGCGCATCATCCACTGCTTCAGGTTGCGCTTGAAGACGGGGAAGTTGCCCCGGTCGCTCCGCCCGTCCGCGGTGACCTCCTCGTTGGCCAGCACGGTGCCCAGCCCCGGACACCAGTTAACCGGGGCCGTGCTGACGTAGGCCAGCCGGTAGCCGTCGACCACCTCGCGGCGCTCCACAGAGGACAGATCCGTCCACGCGCGACCGTCCGGTGTGGAGCGCTCGCCGGAGGCGAACTCGGCGATCAAATCGGCGATTGGGCGGGCCGTCCGCCGGGCCTGGTCGTACCAGGAGTTGAAGATCTGCAGAAAGATCCACTGCGTCCAGCGGTAGAACTCGACATCCGTGGTCGCGACCGACCGCCTGGCGTCGTAGGCCAGCCCCAGCCGGCGCAGCTGGGCGCGGTACCGGATCACGTTCGCCTCGGTCGTCTTGCGCGGGTGCTGCCCGGTCTGCACCGCGTACTGCTCGGCCGGTAGCCCGAACGCGTCGAAGCCCATCGCGTGCAGCACGTTGCGGCCCATCATGCGCTGGAACCGCCCGTAGCAGTCGGTACCGATGTAACCCAACGGATGGCCGACGTGCAGGCCGGCTCCCGACGGGTACGGGAACATGTCCAGGACGAACAGCTTCTCGGCGCCGGCGCGCGGATGGCCCGGGTCGGCCAGCGCGCCGACCGGATTGGGAGCATGGAACGTGCCGTGCTCCTCCCAGTAGTCCTGCCAGCGCGGCTCGATATCGGCCGCCACCTCCGCGGTGTACCGGAAGTGCGGCACGTCGCTCTGTGTCTCGGTCAATTCGCTCACCTCTACGTCAACGGGTCCAGGGGTCGGCTGCTCGGGCACCTGCGCTATCAGGGCACAAAAAAGCCCCTCGCGCAGGAGGGGTCGCCGTGCTGTCGCCGCGATACTTCAGCGACGCCTCAGCACGGCCCGGTAAGGAGCAGGAACACCTTGGCCATGACGGCAGTGTAGCGCGTCCGTCGCGCGGTTTACACGCTGGACTGACCGGTGGTGGAGCGGCTTTACCGGAAGAGCGCCGCGGCGATGACGGCTTCGACCGCGTGGGTCACCTGACGTACGGTGACGGCGTTGCCTTCGGTCATCCGTTCGAGCCCGAGCAGTAGTTCCGCGGCCGGCATGTTCAGCAGCAGCGAGGACTCCAGCCGCAGTACCCGAACCAGGCCGCACAAGTACGCGGTTTCCGGTTCCGGCGGAAGCTTGGCGTGCACGGCGTACCGCACCCGGGACCGCACCCGGACCAGGTCGGACAGGTCCCGAGGGAACGTTCGGGTTACTGGGACGAGGCCGAGCCGGCGTCCTGTGGCGCGTCGCACCAGGCCGGCCTGCACCATCGCGTCGCTGATACGCCCGTACGCGCCGTGCGAGATCCAGCTGACCCATGCCCGGGGGCCGACCGGTGCCGTGTTGGCCGCGATGGCGGCCATGGTCTCGTCCGACTCGTCATCGCCGGTGGGTGTCGGGTCCAGCACGTCGAGCCGGCCGTCAGTGACGCCGATGCGACCGTCCAGCAACAACCCGATCAGGGTCGCCCCGGCCAGTCCGGCGCTGATGTTCGCCTCGGGGATCAGGAGCTTGCCGGCGTCATCGTGGGCGAGCAGGAACAGGTCCTCCCGCAGAGTGAGCCGACGCATGGCTGGTCACGCTAGCGTCCGGATCGTCCGGTCCGCCACGACGCACGCGCGTGCCGCGCGGTTCGACCATCGATCCGAATTTGCACCACCAGCGACGTTTACCGGACAGGCCGTGCCGGGCGAGGGGGCGGCGACGGGCCAGGACGTAGTTTATGGTGAGGCGCGCCGCGTGCTCGATCAGCGCAAATAGTGCTATCGGTGCGCACCGGCCACAGCGGGGTTGAACGACTTCACGCGCGCTCGGCTCGCCGAGTTTTCGCGGTTAGCCTTAAGGCGCGGAGAGTCAACAGCTGGATACGCGGCACACCGGTCACCGGGCCTACGCCTCCCACGTCGGGGAGGGGTTCGCCTCGGCGAGGGGACGCCAGATGACATGAGGAGGGGCCGGTGACCACACCGCAACGCACATGGGACGGACTCAACGAGCCGATGCGCCCGGACGAGTTCGACGCCAGCACCAAGGCGATCGTGACAAACATCGATAAGGTGATCGAGGGCAAGACAGCCACCGTCCGGCTCGCTCTCGCCGTACTCCTCGCCGAGGGCCACCTGCTCATCGAAGACGTCCCCGGCGTCGGCAAGACCAAGCTGGCCAAGGCCCTGGCCCGATCGATCGACTGCTCGGTCCGGCGGATCCAGTTCACGCCCGACATGCTCCCGAGCGATGTCACCGGCGTCAGTGTCTACAACATGGACACGCGCGAGTTCGAGTTCAAGCCGGGCGCGATCTTCGCCAACCTCGTCGTGGGCGACGAGATCAACCGCGCCTCGCCCAAGACGCAGTCGGCCATGCTCGAGTGCATGGAAGAGCGTCAGGTCACCACCGACGGCGTGACCTACCAGCTACAGACGCCGTTCATGGTGATCGCGACCCAGAACCCCATCGAGATGGAAGGGACTTATCCGCTGCCCGAGGCTCAGCGCGACCGGTTCACGGCCCGGATCGCGGTCGGCTACCCCGACCCGGCGGCCGAGCTGGCGATGCTGGAGTCCCATGGCGCCAAGGATCCCCTCGACGACCTGGAACCGGTCACCGACGCGGTCGGCGTCCGGCGGATGATCGCGGCTGTACGGGCGACGCACGTCTCCGATGCGGTCAAGCAGTACGCCGTGAACCTCGTCAATGCCACCCGCGAGGCGCCCGACCTGCGCCTAGGGGCGTCGCCCCGGGCGACCTTGCACCTGCTCCGGACGGCTCGTGCGGTGGCGGCCCTAGAGGGGCGGGACTTCGTGCTCCCGGATGACCTGCAGTCTCTTGCCGTCCCCGTACTCGCCCACCGCGTGATCCAGACGGCGGAGGCACAGTTGGGCCGGCGGACCACCGACGCGATCATGGCCGATCTGGTCCACCGCCTGCCGCTTCCGCTCGACCGGCAGCGCTCCACGTACGACACCGCTCGCCCCGACGGCCGGAGGCGATAGCCATGCGGCAGGCCATGCGAGGGTTGACGACCCGCGGACGGTCGTTCCTCGCCGCCGCCGCGGCCGCCGCCTTCTCGTCGCTCATCCTGGGCGAGAAGGACCTGCTCCGGGTGGCGATCCTGCTGGCCGCGCTGCCGCTTCTCGCCGCCGCTTATGTCGGGCAGACCCGCTACCGGCTGGCGTGCACGCGATCGGTCAACCCCGGCCGGATCCCGGTCGGGTCGCCGGCACGGGTACAACTGCGCCTGTCCAACCTGTCCCGCCTTCCGACCGGCACCCTGCTGCTCGAGGACCGGCTCCCATACGCCCTGGGCAGCCGGCCCCGCCTGGTCCTGGAGCGGCTGGCCGGGCAGCGGGCCAGCACGGTCGCGTACAACGTACGGGCCGAGGTGCGCGGCCGGTACGAGGTGGGACCGCTGGTGGTCCGGCTGGCCGACCCGTTCGGCCTGTGCGAGCTGACCCGCTCCTTCACCACCGTCGGGCAGCTCACGGTCGTCCCCCAGGTCGTCTCGCTGCCCAACGTACGACTGGCCAGCGAGCACGCCGGCAGCGGTGACAGCCGGGCCCGATCCGTCGCGGTCCACGGCGAAGATGACGTAGCCACCCGCGAGTACCGCCACGGCGACGACCTGCGCCGGGTGCACTGGCGCTCGACCGCCCGCGCCGGCGAGCTGATGGTGCGCCGGGAGGAGCAGCCCTGGGAGACGCGTGCCGCCATCGTGCTCGACAGCCGCCGGCAGGGGCACCGCGGCGAAGGTCCGACGTCCAGCTTTGAATGGGCGGTCTCCGCAGCGGCCAGCGTCGCGCTACACCTGCGCCGCAGCTCGTACAAGGTCCGCTTGGTTACGGGTTCCGGCGTGGATATCGACGCGACCGAACGGGATGGCGAAGGAGTCATCCTCGACGCCCTGGCCGAGGTGAACCTGTCGGCCGCCCACGACATCGTCGCCCTGGTTGAACGGGTGCGGCGCCGCGGGGGCGGTGGCCTGATCGTCGCCGTCCTCGGTGGACTGAGCGTGGCCGAGGCTGAGAGTCTGGGCGCCCTTCGGGCGTCCGGTACGACCTGCGTCGCTTTGCTCATCGACCCGTCCACCTGGCTGAATCTTCCCGACGAGGCGCGGCGCCTGGCCGAGAACGATCACGAGGCTGCGGAGACGACACTGCTGCGTTCCGGCTGGCGCGTGATCGGGGTGCGGCACGGCGAGAGCCTTACCGCGCTCTGGCCGCAGGCCGCGCGCGGGGCGCAGGCCTTTGCCTGGCGGGCGGCGATGGCCGAGACGGTCGCGGCGGCGGGACGGCCACGATGAGCCGCCGTCATCCCCTCGCCCTGGTCGCCGCCGGCTCGGTCGTGCTCGCGTCGGTCCCGCTCAGCTCCCTCTTCGCGTCGCTGACCTGGTTGCTCTACTCGGCGCTGGCGATCGGCCTCGTCGTCGGTGCGGCGATGGTGACCCGTGCCGCCCGGGGTCCGGTGTGGGGCCAGGTTCTGGTCATGGCGGGCGCCCTGCTGTTGTTCCTGACCCTTGCCTTCCCGAGTGGCGACGAGTTCTTCCGACTGTTCCCGACGTCGAGCACGTTCCAGCACTTCAACGACCTGCTGGTGCTCGCCGGCCAACAGATCCGCACGCAGTCTGTTCCCGCTCCCGACACCGACGCGTTGCTCCTGCTCACCACGCTCGGCGTCGGACTCGTCGCGATCGTGGTCGATGTGGTCGCGGTCGGGCTACATCGTCCGGCTCTCGCCGGTCTGCCGATGTTGGCGATCTACTCGGTGCCGGTCGCCATCCTTCCGGGCGGCGTTCCGATCGTGATGTTCCTGTTCTCGGCCGTCGGTTACCTCTGGCTACTGGTCACCGACAGCGTCGACCGCGTCCGCCGGTTCGGGCGCCGGTTCACCGGCGAAGGGCGGGATGTCGACATCTGGGAACCCTCGCCTCTCGCCGCGGCGGGTCGACGCCTGGGCCTGGTCGGCCTGGTGATCGCGATCGTCGTGCCGTTGGCCGTGCCCGGACTCTCGACTGGACTATTGGACTCGCTGCGCAGTGTCGGCGACAACGGCAGCGGCGTCGGCTCGGGCAACGGCACCGGCGGGACCGTCGACCTCTCCGCGTACCTGACCGACCAGCTGCTCAAGCACGACACCGTGGTGCCGATGGTGCAGGTGTCAACGACCGACCCCGATCCCTTCTACCTGCGCTTCGGGGTCGCCGACCAGATCAAGAACAACGTGTTCGTGCCGAGCTCACCGACGGGCGGATCGCTGACCGACATCCCTACGTACAACCCCGGTGTGACGGGCATCGACGTCAAGGAATACCAGGCCACGATCATAGTGACGCCCAACTTCCGGATGAACCTCGCGCCGCTCTACCAGGAGCTCAAGTCGGTCGACCGGCTGGACGGCGGCTGGCTTTACGACTCGAACGCGGGCGTGATCTTCGCTCGGTCCGCCACGGCCGACGGAAGGCAGTACACGGTCCACTACCTCCATGTCCGGTTCACCCCGGACCTCTTGCGCCTGGCTACGTCGCTCACCCCTGAGCAGCGCAACCAGTACAAGGTCCCGCTCGTGCCCCAGGTCACCCAGCTGGTCGACCGACTGACCGCCGGGCAGTCCACCGAGTACGACCAGGTACGGGCGATCTACGACTACTTCACCAAGCCGGAGAACAACTTCCGGTACTCGGTCCAGGCTCCCGCCTCCAAGACCGATAACCCGATCGTCGACTTCCTCGACGCGAAGATCGGGTTCTGCGTCCAGTACGCGGCGGCCATGGCGTGGCTGACCCGGGCCGCTGGAATCCCGGCCCGGGTCGCGTTCGGCTTCACCCGAGGTAACGGACCCAACGCCCACAACGTCGATACGTTGACCAACGTCAACCTGCACGCGTGGACCGAGGTCTACTTCCCCAGCTTCGGCTGGGTTCCGTTCGACGCGACGCCGGCTGACGGCGTCACCGGCGGCGTCCGCTCGGCTTGGGCGCCCGATCCATCCCAACCTCAGCAGGGGCCCAGCGCGACCACGTCGCCCGGCCCTGCGGCCTCCGGACCCGACGACACCCTGCAACCGAAGAGCGGCGCGAACGGCGCGAACGGCACTGACGTAACGGGCCAGGCACCGCTCGTGCGGCCGTGGGTCGTCGTGGCCGCGGCCCTGATCACGGTCCTGCTAGCCATCGCCATCACGCCGGCCCTGCGCCGCCAAGCCTTGACCCGGCGCCGCCGGGCCCGCAGTGGCCAGACCATCGAGCTGGATGTCGGATCGTCGGCTGGCCGACCGGCCACGATCGGCCAACTGGTCACCGACCCGGCCGCGATCGGTGCCGCCAGACGCGACGCCCATGCGGCCTGGGCCGAACTGCACGACACGATGCTCGACTTCGGGGTCGATGTCGACGACGCGGAGACCCCGCGGGCGACCGCGCAGCGGATCGGCGGTCTGCTCGGGGTGCCCAACGCCCGCGGTCAGGCCCGTCTGCTCGGCCGGGCCGAAGAACGGGCTCGCTACGCCCGCGTGCCTCTGCGCGCCGACGGCCTCAACGAGGCCGTACGGGATGTCCGGGGGGCCCTGGCCGAGCGGGCAACGCGGTGGGAGCGGATCAGCGCGGTGATCATGCCGCGATCGGTCCTCCTGCGGTGGCGCCTCGCCGTGGTCAACCGCATCGCGGGGATGGTGGCGGCATCGGCCCGGGCCCGGGCCTCGTTCGGTGCGGCCAATCCACGGCGAGCGCTCTCCCGCGCCAGCCATTGAGATCGTCTGGAGTCGCGTGCGGCTGGGGACGCTCAGGTCCGCCCTGACGGATTCGGGTTGACCCACCGGCCGGAGCCGGGCCGGCGAGAGGTCAGAAGTCGCCCTCAGGGCGGTTGCGCCACCTGTCCTCGAGTCGGTCGATGATCGAGCCGCCACGACGGGGCTGAGCGCCGGTGCGCCGTGCGGCGCCACCACCAACCGAACGCAGTTCGGGGTGACGTCCCCGGCGGAACGCCTGGATCCCCAATGCGGCGGAGCCGAGCATGATGACGAACCCGCCCACGCCGATGAGCGCTTGCTTCTGAGCAACGCCGAATATCAGAACCGCAAGCCCGAGCACTACGGCGATCGCCGCGATGATGATCCTCCGGCGCGCGTGGAACCGCGGGTCGGTGGAGCGAACCGCCGAGGCGAACTTCGGGTCCTCGGCCAGCGACCGCTCGATCTGATCGAACAGCCGCTGCTCATGCTCGGACAGCGGCACGGCGTCCCTCCCGGCGATCCCGGCCGACTCTGGTTGGCCGGCGGACTATCATCTGCGTCCCTGCACACTCGCTCCGCGCCGCGGACCTCCGGCCCTGCGATGCTCACTCGCGCTCGGGGCTGTACAGCCGGTCGGCTGCATAGCGCCAGTCTACGAGGGGCACACCGGGTCGGAAAGCGGATCGAAGTCACGTTCTACACCGGGCTTACGACCGCTGCGACGTGCGCCACCGTTTCCGCATCAATTGTTACCAGTGGGACGGTTCGACGATCACTCGGGAGTGTTCCCGGATGACCGCGGGATGAGGCTCGCCGGCCGAACCGCGGTAGAGCCGAATCGTGCCGCGGCGGCGGCTGCTGCCCGCTCGGCCTCGCGCCAACCGGCTGCCCGTTCGCCGAGCTCGAGCTGGCGCGCGTCGTCAGCCGCGACGAGACTCTCGACCCGAACCCCCAGCAGCCGGACCTTGTCGCCAGGCGCGAGCGCACGGTAGAGCGCCCATGCGGTGTCGAAGACCTCCCGTGCCACATCGGTCGGGCGGGGCAGGGTGCGCGACCGGTTCAGCGTTTGGAAGTCGGCCAACCTGACTTTGATCGCGACCGTGCGGCCGGCGGAGGTGGCCGCACGAAGCCGGGCCGCCACCCGGTTTGCCAGCGCCAGAACGGTCTGCCGGATCACGTCGGGATCGCCGACATCGACATCGAAGGTTGTCTCGGAACTGACCGACTTGTCGACCCGGCCGGTGTCGACTCGGCGCGGGTCGCGGCCCCGGGCGAGGGCGTGCAGATGTTCCGCGACCGCCTCACCTACGCCCTGCCGCAGCATTCCGATCGGGGCCTGGGCGACATCGCCGATCGTACGTAGGCCGAGACGGCGCAACACCTCTGCCGTGCGCTCGCCCACGCCCCACAGCGCGTCGATGGGCAACGGATGGAGGAACTCGAGCGCCCGTGCCGGCGGTACCACGAGCATTCCGTCGGGCTTGGCCCTGGTCGAGGCGACCTTCGCCAGAAACTTCGTCCCGGCCACTCCGATCGAACAGGGCAGCTCGAGCTCGGCCCGGATCCGCGCCCGCAGTGCACGGGCGATGACCGCCGGACCGCCCAACAGCCGGCGCGCCCCTGAGACGTCGAGAAACGCCTCGTCGACGGAGAGCGGCTCTACCAAAGGCGTCACATCGTCGAACATCGACATCACCGCGGCCGACGCTTCGAGGTACGCCGGCATGTCGACCGGCAGGAAGATCGCATGCGGGCAGAGACGCCTGGCCTGGCCGCCGGGCATGGCGCTGCGGACGCCGTACGCCCGGGCCTCGTAGCTGGCCGAGCTCACCACACCCCGCGGCCCGGTGCCACCGACGACAACCGGCTGCCCACGCAGCTCCGGGCGGCGCCGTGCCTCTACCGAGGCGTAGAACGCGTCCATGTCGACGTGCAGGATCGAACAACCTGTGTCGTCCGCGGACGCCGCGCCCACGTGTGCAGGCTAGACCAGCTCGGTGACAACTTCGGCCAAGTACCGTCCGGCTCGCTGGCGCTCGCTCCTCGCGCTCACGTCGTTTTGCCAAGTACCGTTCGCAAGCTGCGGCTCGTTGGCGCTGGCTCCTCGCGCTCACGTCGTTTTGCCAAGTACCGTTCGCAAGCTGCGGGGCTCGCTGGCGCTCGCTCCTCGCGCTCACGTCGTATCAGCGACGCACAACGAGCAAAGGGATTCTCATCTCCACCTCGGTCGCCGAGCCGTGGAAGCCGATCATGGTCGCCACCGACGGTGGGTCGGTCTTCGTGGCCAGGACGACATGGTCATCCCGGCACACGACCACAACGTCGCCGATCCGCGGCAGATGTTCCGCCGCCGTCCGGCCGAACCAGCCGGCCGCGACCACCTCATCGCGCGGCGCCACCCAGGCGGCACCGGCGAGCACGCCTGACCAGGTCGCGAGCACGTCGTCGCGTGCGCCCGCGAGGCAATGCAGGTACCGTACGCGCGGTTCGCCGGCTACCAGACGTACGCCCTCGCGCAGACGTACGTCGGCATCGAGATCGAACCGGCGGTCGGGTGGCACATCGAGCTGTCCATGGTCAGCGGTGACGACCAGCGCCGTATCTGCGGGGAGCCCGTCGATGAGAATCGCGACCAGGCGGTCGACTACCGCGACCGCCCCTGCCCACTGTGGAGTGTCGTTGCCGTGGTCGTGCCCGGCTCTGTCCACATCAGGCAGATAACCGTACACAAGGGACGGACGCGACCGGAGACCGTAGAGCATCCGGGCGGCGAGAGCATCCACATCGGACGCGTCCGTATAGTCGGCGCCACGGAACGCCGCGCTCGTCAGGCCCGTGCCGCTAAACTCCGGCCGACCGACGACGCTCGTCGCCACACCGGCGCGGGCCGCCGCCGCGAACTGCGTGGTCAACGGCTGCCACGTCATCGGGTCGGGATCGTCGCGCCATCTGATGTGGTTGAGGACTCGGTCGGTGCCCGGGATGTTCAGAAAGAACCCGAGCAAACCGTGCGCTCCCGGTGCCGCACCCGTGCCGAGCGTGGCCAGGCTGGTCGGGGTCGTCGATGGGAAACCGGTGGTGATCGCACGGACGCTGGCGCCGGCCAACCGACCAGCGACGATGTCGGCCATCGTCGGCGCGTGCGACGAGGCCAGGCTCAGCTGGTGGTATCCGAGCCCGTCGACCAGGAGCACGGCCACGCCCTGGACTTCGGCCAGCATCGTAGCCAGTCCCAGTGGATCAACAGCGCCGGGCACGCCGAGCGTGGCGAGCGCACCCGGCATGACCTCGGCCAGACTCGCCGCCCCGTACGCGGGCCGGATGAGATCGGCCGGAGCCGTCACGGCAGCCGCGCGAGCAGATGCAGCTGGGACGCGATGTCACGTAACGGCGGTCGAGCGGCGACGGCCAGTTCGAAGCTGGTGAGGGCGTCGTGGTCGCGCTCCAGCACCACGCCCGGCACCAGATCGGCCACGACACGTACACCGTGAATCTGCTCGACCGTGAGGCCCGCTTTGGCCAGCACGTCGGTGGCGCTCTGCACATCGAAACGCCGGCGCAAGGTATCGTGGTCGCCGGCGCTGCCGTCCGGATCGCGCAACAGTGACGCCGCGGCGTCAAAATGTCCACCCATCGCCCTCGCCAGGACGGCAGCGAACCGATTGGCGACGATCACACTCGTGACCCCGGCCGGCCGCAGGATGGCCGCGACCGCTGCGACGACCCCGTCCGGCGAGTCGACGACCTCGAGCACGCTGTGGCAGAGCACGACATCCGCGCTCCCCGGCGCCACGAGGTCGCCCACCATGTCGCCGTCCCCCTGAACCGCACGGACCCGGTCGGCGACCCCGGCCTCGGCCGCTCGCCGGATCAGCGCAGCGAGCGCGTCCGGACTGGCATCGACGACGGTCACCGCGTGGCCGGCCTGAGCCAACGGGACCGCAAAGCCGCCCGTACCGCCGCCGACATCCACCACATTGAGCTGGGTTCCCGGGCTACCCCGGCGGTCGAGCTCGCGACCCAGCACGTCCCATACGACCGCCGTACGGGCAGCCGCATGTGGGCCGGGGGCGTAACTGTGCTCCTGCACGTGCGTAAGCCTAGTGGTGCGCTGTTCGGCCGGCGGTTACGGAACTTTCCACCCCCTGGGAGGGGGCCGAAAGTTCCAAGATCCACGGAAGTCGCGCCAGGTGACTCAGTATGCGCCCTTGCGGAAGACGACCGCGCCGACGGTCTTCCACAGGATCGCCAGGTCGGCGGCGAGGGACCAGTTCTCCACGTAGTAGAGGTCCAGCCGGATCCCGTCATCCCACGACAGGTCGGAGCGCCCGCTCACCTGCCACAACCCGGTCATGCCGGGCTTGACCAGAAGGCGCCGGGCGACGTCCTGGTCGTACCAGGCGACCTCGGTGGGCAGCGGCGGGCGCGGACCGACGAGGCTCATGTCTCCGGTCAGAACGTTGATCAGCTGGGGCAGCTCGTCGAGCGACCACTTGCGCAGCACCGCCCCGACCTTGGTCACACGCGGGTCGCGGCGCATCTTGAACATCAGGCCGTCGGCCTCATTCATCCGCGACAACGACTCGAGCCTGCTGTCCGCATCGATGATCATCGAGCGGAACTTGAACACGTCAAATTCGCGCCCGCCGAGTCCGACGCGGCGCTGCCGGAAGAAGACCGGGCCTCTGCTGTCGATGCGGATCGCCACCGCCACCAGGAGGAAGACCGGCAGCAGCAGGACCAGGGCGAAGAACGCGACCGTACGGTCGACCAGGCCCTTGAGCGCCTTGCGACCGCCGCTGAACTCCGGGGACTCCACGTGGATCAGTGGCAGCCCGGCGACCGGGCGGGTGTGGATCCGTGGACCGGCGACATCGGTGAGCGCGGGGGCCAGAACCAGATCGATTCCGGTGCCCTCCATCTGCCAGCCCAGCCGGCGCAATCGACGGGCGGTGAGTTCCGCCGATCCGGTAACCGCGACAGTGTCGGCGGCGACCGCGGCCGCGGCATCGAGAATGTTGCGGAACGAGCCCACTACCGGCACTCCGTCCAGGTGCTGCGGCACGGGCGCGATGAGCGCGTCCGGAATGCAGGCGCCCACGACCTGGTAACCGGCGTATCCCTCGCGGCGCAGCTGATGCGCGAGTTCGATGACGTGGGATGCGTCGCCGACGACCAGCACGCGACGCGACCAACCCTGCTCGCGTGAGCGGGCCCGATGCAGCGACTGCCGCGTCAGGTAGCGCCCAACCGGAAGGATGGTCGTGCCGGCCAGGAAGGCGAACCCGAGAAAACCTCGCGACACCTGGGCGTCGGCAAGATACGCCGCAATGGCGACGCTTCCGGCCAACTTGAGGCTTGCACTGACCATCCGCCGGTACTCATCGGCGCCATAACCGAGAACGCGGTCGTCGTAGCACCGGCTCGATACGAGGAAGACCATCCAGAGTGCGATAAGACCGAGACCAACCCATTCATAAGGGATCTCGGTCATGGTGGACCCGCCCTGGAACCGGGCGAGATAACCGCCCCATACCGCGATCGCGACCAATGACAGGTCGACGCCGACCAGTAGCCGGACATATGCGCGTTTGCGTGTACGCGTGGATGTCGCGGCGGTGGCCTGCGCCGCGAAAGACTCCCGTCGATAGGTCGTCGTGACTGCCGTCATGGATGGCCGCCATATATAGGGTCGACCCCTCGCGCTCGCAGCTTGAGCGGTGTCGCCGTGCCATTCTGGTGTGACGGCACCGGGAAAGGACGCTTGCGACACGTACCCGCCACTTTCGTGAGGATGGATTGCCCGTGGTCGCCGATGCTGCCGGCGACGGGTCATCGCAAGCTAGCACGATGACCGCTCCGCATGGGGTCGAAAAGGTGTCAGATGTCTGGCGCTTCCTTGGCATCCGTTCGGGTGGTTTGACCCGCCCATAGGCTGATACGGCGTGGATTTGCGAAGGTTTGACAGCCTGCCGTTGGCAGGCGACTGAACGGCGGGCGAACAGATTTCGTGACGGTTGCGATTGCGTCCGCCGTGAAGCCTCGGCGCACTCGGCGCCTTTGGTGTGACGTTTGACGGTAGTTCAGCCGAAAGGGGGGTGAGTATTTCACCGAAAGTCGCGCGACGAGGAACGCACGGGCATGGTAAGTAGCGACAGGTGCTCCGCAACCAGGTTGACCACTCCGTCGACCCGCTCAAGCCGTCCGCGGATGAGCATGGCCGAGGCCGTCCGGGCTAACTTCCGATACCGCTGCCACAATCCTGGCGAGCAGACCACGTTGAGCATGCCCGTCTCGTCCTCGAGGTTGAGGAAGGTGATCCCACCGGCGGTCGACGGGCGCTGGCGATGGGTGACGATCCCACCTACCAGGACGCGGGCTCCATGGTCCACAGTGACCAGGGACTCGATCGGAGCCGCGGTCAGTTCGTCCAGATAGGACCGGACGAACCGGACTGGATGAGTGGTCGGGGAGAGTCCGGTGGACCACACGTCGGCCACCATCTCCTCCACCTCATCCATGCCGGGGAGAGCCGGCGCCCGTACACCCATTGCCGTTCCCGGCAGCCGATCGGCTCGCTCCTGGGCCGCGGCTCCGGCCGCCCACAAGGCATCCCGCCGCGTCATCCCGAGACTCTGGAACGCATCAGCTGTAGCGAGCGCTTCCAAGTTGGCGGTGGTGAGTGGCTTTCCGGTCGCGGCCATCCGGCGGGCCAGGTCCCGCATGTCCCGGTACTGGCCGTTCGTCTCGCGTTCAGCCTGGATCCGTTCGGCGATATCGTCGCCGAGGGTGCGCACCTCGGATAGACCCAGCCGGACCACGGGACCGCCCACTCCCCACTGCGATGGTGGAGCGCCGGCCTCATTGCGGGGTCCGCCCAGCACGGTTGGTGGTTCAAGGGTCGCCTGTGCGTTGCTGGCGTTGATGTCAGGGCGGCGCACCTCCACCCCGTGCCGGCGTGCGTCGTCAACGAGGGTCTGGGTCGAGTAGAAGCCCATCGGCTGGGCGTTGATCAGCGCGGCACAGAAGGCCGCCGGGTGGTAGCGCTTGAACCAGGCACTGGCGAAGACGAGATACGCGAAGCTCATCGCGTGACTCTCCGGGAAGCCATAGTTGGCGAACGCGGCGAGCTTGACGAACATATCGTCGGCGAGGTCACCGGTGATGCCGTTGGCGGCCATGCCGTCGTAGAGCCGTTGCTTGAGCCGCTGCATCCGCTCGGCTGAACGCTTGGAGCCCATCGCCCGGCGGAGCTCGTCGGCCCCGGCCGCGTCGAAGCCCGCTATGTCGATCGCCATCTGCATGAGCTGTTCCTGGAACAGGGGCACACCCATGGTGCGGGCCAGCGCCTGCTCGAGCCTGGGATGGGGCGGGGTGGGAGGTTCCTTGCCCTGTTTTCGCCGGATGAATGGATGCACCGAGCCACCCTGGATCGGACCTGGCCGGATCAGGGCGACCTCGATGACGAGGTCGTAGAACGTCTCCGGTTTCAGCCGCGGCAGGGTGGCCATCTGGGCTCGACTCTCCACTTGGAACACCCCGACCGCGTCGGCGCGGCAGAGCATCCGGTAGACCTCCTGGTCGTCCAGCGGCATGCGGCCGAAGTCCATGACCTGGTCGGTGAAATCGCACGCGTAGTGCAGCGCGGAGAGCATGCCCAGCCCGAGCAGGTCGAACTTGACCAGCGCCACCGCAGCGCAGTCGTCCTTGTCCCATTGCAGGACGCTGCGGTTCTCCATCCGGGCCCACTCGACCGGACACACCTCGATCACCGGACGGTCGCAGATCACCATGCCGCCGGAGTGGATGCCGAGGTGTCGAGGGAATGTCAGCAGCTCGTTGGCGAACGCGACAATTTCTGGCGGGATGTCGTCGGCGGCACTGCCCCACCGGTCGATCTGTTTGCTCCAAGCATCCTGCTGGCCGGGTGAGTACCCGAACGCCTTGGCGATGTCCCGGACGGCCGACTTGGGCCGGTACGAGATGACATTGGCGACCTGAGCGGTGTGGATCCGCCCGTACTTGTCGTATACGTGCTGGATCACCTCCTCCCGGCGGTCGGACTCGATGTCGACGTCGATGTCGGGCGGACCGTCACGCTCGGGGGCGAGGAACCGCTCGAAGAGCATCCCCCACTTGACCGCGTCCACGTTGGTAATGTGCAGCGCGTAGCAGACGGCGGAGTTGGCAGCCGATCCCCGCCCCTGACAGAAAATCTTCTCGTCCCGACAGAACTTCACGATGTCGTAGACGACCAGGAAGTACCCCGGAAAGTTGAGCTTCTCAATGATGTCGAGTTCGCGGTCGATCTGCTGGTACGCCTCGGGACAGTCCTGCCTGGGCCCGTACCGGGTGGCCGCACCCTCATAGGCGAGGTATCGCAGGTAGGACATCTCGGTGTGGCCGGGAGGCACCGGATAGTCGGGCAGCTGTGGGGCCACGAGGTGCAGGTCGAAGGCGAGCTCCGCGGCGAGGTCGGCCGCGGCGGCGACAGCGCCCGGGTACGCCGCGAAGCGTTGCGCCATCTCGTCCCCGCTGCGCAGGAGTGCGGCTGCCGCGGCGGGCAGCCAACCGTCGATCTCGTCGAGCGAACGCCGGGCCCGTACGGCGGCGAGGGCCGTGGCGAGCCGGCGCCCGGACGGCGTGGCGTAGTGCACGTTGTTCGTGGCAGCGGTACGCAAGCCGGCCCGGCGTGCCAACCGGACGAGGTCGTCGTTGCGCTCCCCGTCGCAGGGATCGGCGTGGTCGGTCAGCTCCACCACGACGTGCTCCGCGCCGAACAGGGCGGTCAACCGATCCAGCTCCCGGGCGGCGGCCGTGACGCCGTCGGTGAGCAGCGCCCGCGGTACGAGGCCCTTGCGGCAGCCGGTGAGCACGACGACGTGCCCGGCCAACTCGTCGGCCACCCGGTCGACGTCGTAGACCGGCCGGCCCTTCTCCTTTCCGGCCAACTGCGCCTCGGCGATGACCCGACTCAGCCGGGCGTACCCCTCCGGTCCCCGGGCCAGCGCGAGAAGATGTGCCCCGACCGGATCGGGCTCACCGTTCTGCGGACCGGGCAGGTCGAGCGAGAGTTCGGCTCCGAAGACGGTCGGCACCCCCAACTCCAGCCCCGCCTCGGCGAAGCGCACCACACCGTAGAACCCGTCGTGGTCGGTGAGCGCAAGCCCGGTCAGGCCCAGCCGGGCCGCCTCCTGTACCAGCTCCTCGGGGTGGCTCGCCCCGTCGAGGAAGCTGAAGTTGGAGTGGCAGTGCAGCTCAGCATAGTCCACAGTGGATGATTGCCGGACGAAGTCGGGCGCCTCGAAGCGTGGCCGCTTGCGGGTCCAGGCGGGGGTGTCACCACCGTCGCCATGGTCGATGGTGACCGGGTCGTGGATGACCCCGTCGACGTCGACCGGCTTGCCGGAGAGGGCACGCTCAAGCCTCGACCACGACATCGGCGGATTATTGAACCCCATCACTCACCGAACTCTCTGGGCCCAAGAAGGACCGCGAGCGAAGCGAGCGCAAACGTAGCCCCGTGGGCCGGCGCCGTCTGGACCGAGGAGCGAGCGACAAGGGAAGACGGCGCCTTCGAAGGCCCACGGCCCGCGCGAGCGCAAACGTAGCCCCGTGGGCCGGCGCCGTCTGGACCGAGGAGCGAGCGACAAGGGAAGACGGCACCTTCGAAGGCCCACGGCCCGCGCGAGCGAAAGCGAGCAAACACAACTCAGTCATAGACCGCCTCCACCCGCCAGCCGTTGGCGTCCAGCGCCAGCAACAGTGCCCGACCGTCATCGAGGCAGACCTGGAACCGGACCAGACTCACCGACTCTTTCGGCGCCCACCAGCGCTCCTCAACCGGCCATGGACCCGCCCACCCGGTCACCGCCACCGCCGTCTCCCGCCCGATGCGCAGGCTGGCGGGGTCCCCGCTGAGTGTGAGCCGGGAGTCGACGCCGAGGACGGCGCCGTCGCCGGTGTGCAGAGTTACCGGGGCCGGCTCGGTCAGGACGGTTGCCGGAGCCGGTGCGGGCAGCCGTCCCGGCCAGGGCGGGATGGAGCTGTTGGCAGGGATCCGCTCGTCCCCCCAGGGAACGAGGCGGACCCGATCGGCGTAGCCCCGCCCACCGCCAAGTACGGCGGTGACGACCGCATCCGGTCCGAGCAGCCCCTGCACGCGAACCAGGGCCCGGTGCGCACGTTCGTCGGCGACGCCGAGCTCACCCCAGAGGCCCGCCTGCATGCCTGCGTACCTGACCAGACCATCGGGTGTGAGGCGTAGCCTATCGATTCCCGATGTGGGACGGGCCGGCATCGCCCGGCTACCCCGGCCGGTGCCGGTGAGCCATCCGTCGAGTTGCCAGCGCACCCGATCGGCGATGGCGTTCGCGTCGAGCAGGCCGTCGTGGCGCCACATCCGGTGCAGTTCCTCTCCGGCCGCTGTCCGCGCCTCGATACCGAGTCGGGTGGCGGCGAGACCGTGATCCGAGAGCTGTTCGTGCAGCCGTTCGGCGAGGGCACGGGCGGCGAAGGCGGCCGTGTCCACCCGCTCCAGCGGCGGGTCGTACTCCCCGGTGACGATCAGGTCGGGTGGCGGCTTACGGACCGCGAGCGGTCGTTCGTCGTCGCCGCGTGCGAGCCGGTGAGCGTATGCCGCGTCGAAGCCGAACCGGGCCATTACGTCGCCCGGTGGCAGGGCGGCGAAGTCGGCCAGGGTCCGGATGCCGAGCCGCCGCAACAGGTCGGTAAGGTCGGGACGATCGAGGGTGCCGATGTCCATGCCGGCAAGGAACTCCGGGGTCCGTCCGGGCGCCACGATGAGACCGGATCTGGCCGCGATCAATGACGCGAAGACCCCATCGGCGATACCGGCCTGCATCTCCACTCCACAGCGCAGAGCGGCGTGCTCGACCAGCTTCTCAGCCGCGGCCTCGTCGCCACCGTAGTAAGTGGACGGTCCGCGCGCGGCGAGTGCCGCGGCCCCTGGCCGGATCACCTCCACCCCTGGGGCGAGTTCCTCCACAGCGGCGACGACCGGCTCGAACGCCCGGGCATCCCGGCCGGGATCCTGCTCCACCACGACGAGGTGCGGGCAGCGTGCCTGCGCCTCCCGCTTACGCAGCCCTCGCCGGACGCCCTCGGCCCGCGCCGCGGGTGAGCACACGACAACCCGGTTGGCGTGCAGGATGGCAACCGGACGATGGGAATCAACATCATCGACGAGGGCCGCGGCCAGCACCGGCCAATCCGGGCACCAGAGCATCAGAGTGCGCACGGTCAACCTGCCAACCGCAGCCCTGGGCCGTCGACGGTCAGATCACTGGTCCTGCCGGCCGCCGACGTGACGGGGCCGGCGAGCCACAGGTAGGCCCGGCGGGGACGGGCGGCCGCACCTCGGCCGTACGCGAGCACCTCGGCTTCGTACCGACGTAGCCTCCCTCGCCCGGATCCCAGGCCATGCCAGGTAGCGGCGACCACCTCGAGCGTGAGATCGGCTCCCGGCCAGCGGGCGCCGACCGGAAGGAGAACCCCACCCCGCTGGCGCGCCCGGGCGGCAAGGCGGCCCGTCACCGACGCGGAGACCAACCCCGGCGTCGCCGTGACCACGATGTCAACCCCGTCGAGCAGGGCGGCCACGACGGTCGCCCACTCCGGCCCCGGGTTGGGCACAAGCCCCAGCCGTTCGATCGACAATCCGGCTTCGGCGGCCGCCGCCAATCCCAGCCAGGGCATCCCGACCACCGCACACCACGAGCCTGCCGCCGACGCCTCGGCCAGCAGTGCGAAAAGCAGCGAGGTCGACCCGGTCGCCCACGCGTCCTGGGAAAGACCGGGTGTCGTCAGTGCGACCGTCCCGCCCCGGCGCAATCCGCCGCTGGGGAACAGCGGCCGCAGCGCCTCGGCCACCGGCAACGTCCAGTCGACGCCGACGCCGAACGGCTCATTGGCAACCCTGACGAGCCCCGCGGCGCGCAGCTCATCCAGCCGGGGAGGGGCATCCTGCTCTTCGAACCGGATCGCGCGGCACCATTCCAGCCGCGAGATGGAGCCGATCACGAGTCCCCCCTTCAGTCGATCCGCAAGCTCGGAAGCCTGGTCAGGACGCGAGCCCTTCGAAGCTCGGCTGATAGGCCTGGCCGAGTGCGTTCGCCGCCACCTCGACGAACTGATCCGCGGCACGGACCAGGTCATCCGCCTCGCGGGTCGTCACCGCTCGTGGGATGCCCGCCTCGGCCGCGGCCCGTTTGGCGGCACCGGCGGCGAAGAACGAGGCCCACTCCCCCAGCTCCGGAGCGACCGTGGCGAGCAGGACCCAGACGTTGGTCAGCCGGTTGCGTCGCCGTCGCTCGGGGCGGGCCCGGGCGGCAAGGACAGCGGCCGCCGCTCGCAGGGCGGCGAGGTGGGCGGTGGCATAGCGCAAACCGTCAGATCTGGTCCGCACCGCCTCGGCCAGACCCTGGCGGGAGATCGCCAACAGTTCGGTCGGACTGCGGTGGGGCAGCACATGAGCCGGCACCGTAGGGGTCGACCGGGTCGCGCCGATCGTCGAGACGTGTGTCAGGCTCGGCATCGCGGCCAGGCTGGTCGACATCGTCATGTGGACTCCACTCCTCCGTAACCCTGGCGTCTGATGTGGACACAGACGCCTTCGTGGTGGTCGCTGCGGAGGAAGGGCCCGGCGGGCCCGCAGCGCGTGCAGTGCCGGTGGTGACCGCAGCCGGTCGGACGGGGTGCTTCCCCACACCTCGCCCGACCTGCGCTCCGGCCGCTGCCCGCCGCCCGGGGGTCGGGTGGACGGCGAGCAACGCCGACCTCCGAGCCAGGCCCGCGAACACCTGGTCCGGCTGGGAGCGACGCCGCGAACATCTCTCCCGCATTCGAACATCTGAACTATATTCGAACACGGGTACAGAGTAAACCCGCCCTCCGACAATTCGGGGAGCTTGCGACCCGAACCACGCGGCAATTCGGGGAGCTTGCGACCCGAACCACGCGGCAATGCGGGGAGCTTGCGACCCGAACTACGAGGCACTCGGGTCGCGACAAGATCAAGAGTTGGCAGGGACGCAACGCTCGAGCAACGTCGCAGTATTGCGAGCTGTGGCGTCTCGAGCGCCGTCGTGAGATCGGCCGCCGGAGCATGGCGAAGGGTGTTACGTCTCACATCCCGGGATAGCAGCCAAAGATCGGCGTCCCAGCATCAGAAATGACGCGTCGCGGCGCTTTTGGTGCGCTAACGGCGATCTTGGGGTCGACTCCCAGTATGTGGATACGCTAGCGGCCGGGGCCGGGGCCTTCCCGAGGGTGCCTTGCCCTGATGTCCGGGCAAACGGGCTGCGTGCCGGCGGCGCGGCCCTGCGGTAAGGACCGCGGAGCCGTCCGGCCATCACGGGCCGGTAGCGTGATGCCATGCGCGGCCAACGCCCCACCGTCGGCATCCTCATGGTGGTCTCCGCCGCGGGGCTCTTCGCGCTCAACGGCACAGTGTCCAAGCTGCTTTTGCTGGGCGGCTTCGATCCCCCGCAGCTCACTACGTTCCGGGCCACCGGGGCCTTCGTCGGCCTGCTGCTCCTGTGCCTGTTCACGCCGAGCTCAGCCGGGTCGCGGCTGCGTCGGCTGGCGATCCGCCGGGCCGAACTCCCCAGGCTGGTCGCTTTCGGCCTCACGGGATTCTTCCTCGTCCCCCTGCTCTACTTCGTGGCGATCAGCCGTCTACCCGTGGGCATCGGGCTGCTGTTCGAGTACACCGGGCCGCTCTTCGTCGCTCTGTGGGTCCGCTTCGGCGACCATCAGCAGGTCAAGCCCAGGCTGTGGGTCGGCCTTCTGCTCTGCCTGCTTGGGCTCGCGTGCGTCGCCGAGCTGTGGACCGGCTCGATGAACCTCGACCCGGTCGGGGTCGTCGCCGGCCTGACCTGTGCCGTTCTGCTGGCGTGCTACTTCGTCCTCGGATCGAGATCGGTCACCGTCCGCGATCCGCTCTCCGTCACCTGGTGGGCGTTCGGCTTCGCGGCGGTCGCCGGATCCTTGGTACGGCCGTGGTGGCGATTCCCCGGCGGCCTGCTGCGTGGCACCAGCCAGGGCGTGCCGATGTGGCTACTCGCCACATATCTGGTCATCTTCGGCAGCGTCGCCGCGTACCTGCTCGTCACGGCCTCGCTGCGACACCTGCCGCCGACCAGCGTCAGCATCATCGGCATGAGCGAACCGGTGCTGGCGAGCATGTTCGCCTGGGCTCTGCTCGGCGAGGTACTCTCCCCGGCTCAGATCGTGGGCGGATTGGTGGTACTCACCGGGCTTGTCCTCGCCGAGACGGCACGCACCGCCCGTCCGGCGCGCACAGCGACCCCACCCGGGCAACACCTGCCGAGCCCGGCCGGCGTGGGCGCAACCCCCGAGATTCCACCGGCCTGACCGGCCCGCAAGATTGGTACATGCACCCCAACGTCAGGCACGTCCACGAGGCGCTTGAGGCGGCCGGCGCGCACGGAGAGATTCGCGTACTGCCTGATGCGGTCTCGACCGCCGCCGCGGCCGCCGCCGCCCTCGGTGTGGAGGTCGGCCAGATCGCGAACTCGCTCATCTTCGACGCAGACGGGAAGCCGTTGCTGGTCCTGACGTCCGGTGCGCATCGGGTCGATACCACCAAGGTGGCTGCGCTGGTCGAAGCGGAGATGGTCCGGCGGGCCACACCGGAGTTCGTCCGGCAGCACACAGGGCAGTCAATCGGCGGCGTCGCCCCGGTCGGTCATCCTGCGCCGGTACGAACGTTGGTCGACAAGGCTCTCGAGCCGTACGCCGAGATCTGGGCGGCTGGCGGCATCCCCCACGCGGTGTTCCCCACCACCTTCGCGGAGTTGGTCCGGATCACGGCGGGTACCCCGGCCGAGGTGGCGTGAGCGCGAGGAGCGTGAGCGGCACAGGAGCGAGCGTGACCGGCACAGTCTCGTTGCACGTCTGGCGCGTAGCTTGGAACCGGCTTCCGGCCGTCGGCTGGCGACTGGTCGCGGATCGCCGCCGGCTGCGCCGGCTGCCGGGGGTGCGTTTCGCCAAGCTCCTCGGTACCGGCCGCGGATTCGGGCCGGGAAGCGCGGATCCGACGCGATGGGCGGCGGTAGTGGCCTGGGATGACGAGGTAGCGGCCGGCGCGTTCGACACGAGTCAGCCGGCTCGGCGCTGGCGTCGACTCGCCATCGGCTACTGCCGCCTGGACCTGTCCCCGGTTGCGAGTCATGGAACGTGGGCGGGAGGGCACCCGTTCGGTCCAACCGGACGGGTCGGCCCCGGTCCGATGCTCGCCCTGACCCGCGCCCGGCTGAGGCCTGGCCAGGTGCCGACATTCTGGCGCGCCCTGCGCCCGGCGGCCCGAGCCGTCATGCAGGCTCCCGGTTTGTTGGCGGCGTTCGGAATCGGTGAAGCGCCGATCGGCTGGCAGGGCACGGTCAGCCTGTGGCGGAGCGAACGCGATCTTGTAGAGTTCGCGTACCAGCACCCGGATCATCGCCGCGTCGTCGACGAGACGCCCGTGCGGCAGTGGTACGCCGAGGAGCTCTTCGCCCGGTTCACGGTCGTGGCCGTCAGCGGTGACCGCGACGTTATCGGCTGGTGCGGGGAGGAGGACGGCTCGGTGCAGGCCCCGATGTCGGCGCGGCCGTGAGGATCGTGGCATGGACCCCGGACGACCTTGCCCGGCGTCTGGACGATGTCGTCGGCGTGTACGGCGAGGCGATGGGCTACCCGAGAGAACTGCTGATCACCCGCCGCGGTTACATCGGGTCCCACGTCCGACGTGACGGATTCCGGGCGGTGGCCACACTGGACGATCAGGGGATCCTGCTCGGCTTCGGGTACGGCTACCGCTCCGCGGAGGGACAGTGGTGGCATGACCAGGTCCGCGCCGCGATCGCACGCGACCAGCGCGAGGCCTGGCTCACGGACTGCTTCGAGGTGGTCGAGCTGCACGTCCGCCCACCGGCTCAGGGCCACGGCCTTGGTGCGCTGCAATTACGTACGCTGCTCAGCATGGCGGTCGCCCGGACGACATTGCTCTCGACGCCAGAGGCGGATGAGACCAAGTCACGTGCGTGGCGGCTCTACCGCCGCTTCGGCTTCGTCGACGTGATCCGCAACTTCTCGTTCCCGGGGGATCTCAGGCCGTTCGCGGTCCTGGGCCGTGCCCTCCCACTCGACCCCGCGCACCCGCTCGCCGGATGACCGAGCCGACAGCGAGCGAGCATCGCAAGGCCCTCAGGCCTATGCCGGGGTCCTCGCGGAGACGTGGAGCGCAGCGGAGCGCCTTCGTTTGGTGGGACCGGGGCGCCTCCGCGGACGTGGAGCGTCTTCGTGGGGTGCAAGGTGCGGAGCGAGCGACAAGGCGAGCCGGTAAGACCGCCCGGTGGTGGCCGCTGGCCATGCTGGCCCTGGCGCAGATCGCCTATCCGCTCGTCGAGGACCACCGCCGGGCGGTGCTCGTCGTGTTGACGGTCATGCTCGGATTCGCAGTCTCGGCCGGCCACGCCGTCTCGACGCGCGGCTGGCGGGCCGCGGCCGCCCTCGTGGTGGTGACCGCCGGCGGCGGCCTGGTCGTCGAGGCGGTCGGCGTCGCCACCGGATTCCCTTTCGGGTCGTACGCGTACGCCGCGGCCCTGGGCCCGCGGGTTCTCGGGGTGCCCGTAGTCATTCCGCTGGCCTGGACGTGGATGGCATGGCCGGCTTGGGTTGTCGCCGCTCACCTCGTCACCCGGCCCGCGACCCGCGTGGCGGTCGCGTCCGTTGCGCTCGCCACCTGGGACCTCTTTCTCGATCCGCAGATGGTGGCCGCCGGGTACTGGCGATGGTCCACTGTGGATATACCGGTCCGGAACTACTTGACGTGGCTTGTCGTCGCCGCCGTGATGATGACGATGCTTCTCGCCGCCGTCGGGCAGGGGCACCCGGACTTCCGGGCGGACGCGCCGGTGCTGGCGCTCTACCTCTGGACGTACGCGTCCTCCGTGCTGGCCCACGCCGTCTTCCTTGACCTGCCGCGATCGGCGCTGTGGGGAGGACTGGGAATGGGTCTGATCGCCGTGCCACTGACCGTCGCACTGGTACGCCGATGACCCCGCTACTGTGGTTGCTCGCCACCGTCGTCGCGGGGTTGACCGTCCACACCGGTTTAAACGCGATCCTCTTACGCCGACCGCCGCCGCAACCGTCCCCTGTGGAGCATGAGGTCGACGTTCTGCTACCCGTACGGGACGAGGCTCGCCGGGTCGAGGCGTGTCTGCGGTCGGTCCTCGGCCAGCGCGGAGTGCCGCGGCTCCGGGTCACGGTGCTCGACGACGGGTCGGGCGACCACACGGTCGACGTGGTCCGGCGCGTCTGCGCCGAGGACGCGCGGGTAACGCTCGTCAGCGGCGCAGCGACTCCGGAGGGTTGGCTTGGCAAGCCCCACGCGTGCCACCAGTTGGCCCGCCGGGCGACCGCACCGGTGATCATCTTCATGGATGCCGACGTTGTTCTCACCCCGGACGCCGTTGCCTCGGCGGTCGCTCTGCTCGCCGGCTTCGATCTGGTCAGCCCTTATCCGCGGTTGGCGGCCGGATCGGCCGGCGAGCGGTTGGTCCAGCCGCTGCTGCCATGGTCCTGGCTCACGTTCGTGCCCGTTCGGGTCATGGAGCGCTCACGCCTCGCGCCGCTGACCGCGGCCGGCGGCCAGTTCCTGGTGTTTACGCGTGCGGGCTATGAGCGTGCCGGAGGACACGCCGCCGTCCGTGACCGTGTACTCGAGGACATCGAACTCGCCCGGGCGGTCAAACGTACCGGCGGCCGGGTCGCCCTCGCGGACGGCTCGCGGCTCGCCTCCTGCCGGATGTACGCGTCCTGGACCGAGCTGCGGGCCGGCTACCAGAAGTCGCTGTGGGCCGCGTTCGGCTCCCTCGCCGGCGCGGTCGCCGTCATCGCGGCCCTCATGCTCCTGTATGCCGTGCCGCCCGTGGTCGCGATCGTCGGCTCGGTGACCGAACGGTGGCGATGGGTCTGGCCGGCCCTCGCTGCCTACGTACTGGCGGTCGTGGGCAGGGCGGTCAGTGCCCGTACCACAGGTGGACGTACGTGGCCCGACGCGCTTGCTCAGCCTGTCTCGATTGGACTCTTCGCCTGGCTCCTGATCGGATCTCTGCGCGGGCGCAGCCGGGGAACCCTGGTGTGGAAGGGTCGCCGCGTCGAGGCTGCACCCCGAGCCGGGTCGTGAGCCGGGTCGCGGTCATCGGAGCAGGAGTGGGCGGGCTCGCCTGCGCGCTCCGCCTGCGTGCCGCCGGCCACGATGTCGCGGTCTACGAACAGTCCGATGTGATCGGTGGGAAGCTCGGCCGGTACGAACGCACGACGCCTCAGGGTGTCTTCCGCTTCGACACCGGGCCGGGTCTGCTCACCCTGCCGCAGGTCTTCGGCGATCTGTTCGCGACGACCGGCACCACGCTCACCGACGAACTCGACCCGGTGCCGCTGGACCCGGTGGTACGCCACGTTTTCGCCGATCGATCCATAGTGGACACGTGCACCGATCACGCGGAGTTCCAGCACCGGCTGGCCGACTGGGGCGGACCGACTGCGGCGGCGCAATGGCATCGACTGTGGCGCCGGGCCGCGAAGGTCTGGAACGCATCATGGCGGCACGTCCTCCGGTCCCCTGTGGACGGTCCTGGCTCGCTGGCCGGACTGGCTTGGCGCATCAACGACCTGGTCAGTATCGGTCCCGGCCGGACCCTGCGCGGCCTCGGTCGCGCGTACCTGGACGATCCACGGCTGCGGCTGCTCCTTGACCGTTACGCCACGTACGCGGGCGCCGACCCTCGACGGGCGCCGGCCGCACTGCTGGCCATCCCGTACGCGGAGCTGACGTTCGGTGGCTGGTACCTTCGCGGCGGTGTCGCCAGTCTCGCCGACGCACTCGGCCGGCGGTGCGCGGCGATGGGGGTGCGCGTCCACACTGGAGTGCCCGTCGCCTCGGTCGAATCGGCCCGCGGACGCGTGAGCGCCATCCATCTGGGCGGCGAGCGGGTCGGCGCCGACATCGTGGTGTCCAATGTAGACGCACTTGTACTCTATCGGGACCTTCTGCCGAGCCCGCCGCGGGCGGCGCGACTGGGCGAGCGCAGTCTCGCCGGGTTCGTCGTCCTGCTCGGCATACGCGGGCACACCGAGGCGCTCGCCCAGCACACCGTGTTCTTCCCGGGCGACTACGACGCCGAGTTCGACGCCATCTTCGGCCGCCCGGCCCGTCCGGTGGCGGATCCGGCAATCTACGTCACCATGCCCGACGATCGGACCGTCCGGCCGGACGGATACGAGGCCTGGACCATCCTCGTCAACGCACCACCTCACGGTGCGCTCAACTGGCGCTCCCCCGGACTCGCCGAGGCTTACGCCGACCGGATCCTGGCCGTGCTGGCGGCCCGCGGCCTCGAGATCCGGGACCGGATCCTGTTCCGCGAGGTCCGTACCCCGGCCGATCTCGAGTCGGCGACCGGCACGCCCGGAGGGGCGATCTACGGAACGCCCGGGCATCGCCTGCTGAAGCCGCCGAACCGCGGACCGCTGCGTGGGCTCTACCTCGTGGGCGGCTCGACCCATCCAGGTGGTGGCCTTCCGATGGTTGCCCTCTCCGCGCAGATCGTGGCGGACCTCGTCGCCGAAGACCTGCGGTCATCGACGTAGTGTCGCCCGCACCGTCTCGATCAGCCGAGCGATCGCGAGCACGGCGAGCAGAAGCCAGATGGCGAGCACGACGGTGACCGAACCCGGAACCAGACTCGGGTTGATCTGCCAATTCAGACCGCCCAGACCGAGCGCCGCGATGACCGCGATGACCCTGGTCGGACGTTCGTTGGCGGTCACGATACCGATGCCGACCATGCCGGACGCCGTGGCGCGGGCCCGGACGTACTCGTGCAGCCACGACACGGCCCCACACCCGACCACGAGCACGCCGTGGCCGCCGACAAGCCAGAGCGCGAGCAGCCAGGCGGCCTCGCTGACACGGTCGGCCAACGCGTCGTCGAACGAGCCGAGTCGGCTGACCCGGGCGGTCATCACCGCGAGCGCGCCATCGGCGGAGTCGGCGAGGGCGGCGAGCAGGACGAGACCTGCGGCGGCGAAGAAGAACCAGCCCCGGAACACCACCACGATGGGGACAGCGAGCGAAAGCAGTACTCCGGCGAGCGTTACTGCGCCGGGCCGCACCCCGAGCCGGCCGAGGGCACGACCGAGCACATAGGACAGTCGTAGCCAGCCCCGTACCGACCGCGGGGAGTGGCGCGGGTCAACGCCGAGGTGAAGGGCCGCCCAGCCGGCCGCGTACCCGTCCCAGCTCAACCAGTCGCCGCGGCCACTGCCCACCGTCAGGTCCTGGCCCCCAGGGCCAAGTTCTGCCACACCTCGCGGGTCGCCGTGGAGCGGTTGAAGGTGATGAAGTGGATGCCGGGGACGCCGGCTTCGAGCAGCCGGGCGCACAGCTGGCTGGCCAGCTCGATGCCGAGCGCTCGGACCGCCTCGGCGTCGTCCTTGATCTGGTCGAACCTGACCGCGAGGTCGGGCGGGAACGGTGCCCCGGAGAGCTGCTCAGAGCGCTCGATCGTGCTGAACTTCTCCACCGGCATCACTCCGGCCAGGATCGGCACCGACCCACCGGCCGCGGCGACCCTGTCTCGCAGCCGCAGGTAATCGTCGGCGTCGAAGAACATCTGGGTGATCGCGAAGTCGGCACCGGCCCGGCACTTGCGGACGAAGAAGTGTGTGTCCGAGATCACATCGGGTGAACGCGGGTGCTTGTACGGAAATGCGGCCACCCCGACCGAGAACGTTCCCGAGTCGCGGACCAGCCGGACCAGATCTTCCGCATACGACACGCCGTCGGGATGGCGCACCCACTCACCCAGCGGGTCGCCGGGTGGATCGCCGCGGATGGCGAGGATGTTGCTGACGCCGACGGCGGCGAGTCGACCGATCATGTTGCGCAGTTCGGCGACCGAGTGGTTGACCGCCGTCAGGTGGGCCATCGGCAGCAGCGTGGTCTCCGTGGCGATCCGCTCGGTCACCGACACCGTCGTGTCGCGGGTCGAGCCCCCGGCGCCGTACGTGATCGATACGAACGACGGGCGCAGCGACTCGAGCTCGCGGATGGCCAGCCACAGCTGGCGGTGTCCCTCCGGCGTCTTCGGCGGCGAGAACTCGAATGAGAAGGTCGGCCCGCTCTCCCGGATGAGCGCGCCGATCGTCGGGTTCGCGTTGGGGAACCTCGAGGGAAGCCCGGTTGCCACGCCTGTGACTGTAGCCGTACCACTCAGCCGGCAGCCGTGATCAAGGCGAGCTCAGCCAACCGGCGGCCTGAGCACGGCCACGGCTGGCGGCATCGACGGCAGATCCGGCGAGGCTCGTCGGTCCGGTCGACTCGTACCGTGCCGTGGTCGCGATGCAACCGGACGGCGACACGCCAGAGCAGGTCAGCGGCGACTCCAGCCGGTGGCTCGTCCGATGGCGATGACGCGTCGGTCGGTTGGGTGGGGACAACGGTCAAGGTGCTCCTCCTCCGCCGAGCTGACGTGGACAAGACCAGGAAACTGTCTGACCCGCCGGGTACACAGGAGCCAGAAGAGGGGCCATGCGCGGGGCCACCGGATCATGCGGAATGGCCCCGGGTCCGGGACGGTCGACGTGCAGCGGAGGTTGCGGGTGCGGGTCGCGTACGTCGGGTGGGCGGTACCGGAGACGATCGGCGCGTTGATCGCGCGGGTGCGCGGTGAACTGGGCATCACCCAGCTCCGCTTGGCCGAGCGGCTGTGCGCGAGCGCCGGGGTAGCCACCGTCACGAGACATGAAGTGTCTCGTTGGGAGCGCGGCGAGCGGGTACCGAGCGGGTACTGGCTGGCCTGGCTCGCGGCCGCGCTGGACCAACCGCTCGGTGACCTGGAGCGGGCGGTCGCGGCCACACGCAGGCTCCGGGCCGGGCCGCCTTCGTACTGGGTCGAGGAGGCACCCGGCGTCTACTCCCGCGTCGCCTGACGGGAGCGCGAGGGGCCGGCGTGAGCGAGCGCCTGGGCTCGCCAACGGATCGTGGCGGTCGAGTCCCCGCGTCCGGTGAACCTGCCGGCGGCGGCGACTACCGTCGAAGGGGTGAGCAGCGCCGTCGACCGCGCCGATCTCCGCGCCCGCGTCGAGAAGGCCCTCGCCACCTTCCTAGGCCAGCAGCGCACCGTATTGGCCGCTATCGACCCGGGCCTGGCGGAGGTTGCGGACGCGATCGATTCGTTCGTCCTGGGAGGCGGCAAGCGACTCCGCCCAGCGTTCGCCTTCTGGGGTCATCGCGGAGCCGGCGGCGAGGACACGCCGGAGGTCGTCGGGGCCGTCGCGTCGTTGGAGTTTCTCCAGGCCAGCGCGCTGGTCCACGACGATGTGATGGACGACTCGGACACCCGCCGCGGTGAGCCGGCGGTGCACCGTCGGTTCGCGGCGACCCATATCGAGCATGGTTGGCAGAGTGATCCCGACAGGTTCGGGGCGGGAAGCGCGATCCTCCTGGGTGATCTCTGCCTGGCCTGGTCTGACGAGATGCTGCGGATCAGCGGGCTGGACGCACCCGCGCTCCTGCGCGCCCACGTGGTGTTCGATCTCATGCGGACCGAGCTGATCGCCGGCCAGTACCTCGATCTGCACGCACAGGCCACCGGGGATACGTCGATTCGGCGTGCCACGACGGTAGCGCGGTACAAGTCGGCGAAGTACACCGTCGAGAGGCCCCTGATGATGGGCGGTGCGATCGCCGACGCCCCGACCGAGATCCAGCGTGCGTACTCGGCGTACGGGTTGCCGATCGGTGAGGCGTTCCAGCTGCGCGACGACATCCTCGGCGTGTTCGGCGACCCGTCGCGTACGGGTAAGCCCGCCGGAGACGACCTCCGCTCCGGCAAGCGCACGTACCTCGTGGCGAGCGCGCTCGACTCCGCCGACAGGGCCAGCGCGGCCGAAGTATCACGCTACTTGGGCGATCCGGATCTCGATGACGCCGCGGTGGCCCGCCTCCGCGACATCATTACGGCTACCGGTGCGCTACGCCGAACCGAGGAACGCATTGACGAGCTCGTAGATGCCGCGCTGGCCGCCCTTGACCAGGTCACGCTGGCCAACCACGCCGACACTGTGCTCATCGGCCTCGCCGAGGCCGCCACCAGACGCGCCGAGTGACGCTCAAGTGGTGCCCGAGGGCCGCCGTGAAAGCGAGCTCCTGGAGCGTCGTGCAACTGGTGCTGCGTCTCACATCCCGGGATACGCGGCCCAAGATCGGTGTCCGAGCCTCAGGAACAACGCATCCCCGATCCGACAGAACGTTAACGTGACCGCCCTTCCCACCAGACCCACGTGGAGAGCGTGGCGAGAATCAAGGCAAAGCCGAACATAAGATCTTCAATGGGGGCATAGACCAGCCGAACGCCGACGACAGCGCTCGGGTCGTAGCGCACCACGCCGCGACCGGTCAGCAGCCCATTGAAGAGCAGCTGGAAGACGAGCACGATCGGGTACGTCACCCAGAAGACCCGGCGGGTCACCAGCCGGGTCCGGACCAGGAACAGATCAAAGGTGACGGCCAACCCTGCTCCGGCCAGCGCCGCCAGCGTGTAGCTCACCGTGGGGACTTCGTCGTGCACCGGTCCGGCCGTACGGGTAGGCCGGTCACCTTGCGGACAGCCTCGAAGCCGAGGATCGCGCAGAACGGGATCACGACGAAGAAGAGCACTTCCTCGAGCGGAAGGTGGCCCGGCGCGAAGAAACCAGCCACCTGCCCAGGGTCGTACGACCATTGCCCGGCGGCGATGGCAGCCACGTCCCACATTGAGAAGACCAGAGCCACCGGCACCAGGGTGCGGATCACGAGGCGCCACCGCCGGAGTACCCCAACTCTGAACACGGGTTCCACCCACACGGCACAGAGCAGGCACATCCCCAGCACGCCGAGGTAAGTCAGATGGCGCATGGCCGGCGGGTCAGAACGCGAGCGCCTGGGCGCGCCGTTTCACCTCGGTGGCGCCGCCGCGATCCAGCGCGACGGCGGGTGTCCCAGGCAATGTGTCGTCCGCCGAGTAGAGCCACCGCAGTGCTTCTTCGTCGTTGTACCCAGCGTCGCGAAGCAGGGTCAGTACGCCGGGGAGGTGTTTGATCACGTTGCGACCCGCCACCAGCTCGACCGGAACCCGGAGCACACCGTCGTGTCGCACCGCCAGCAGGCTGCCGTCGCCGACCATCTGCCGTACCCTCGTCACAGGTACACCCAGCCGCTCCGCCAATTCGGGCAGCGTCACCCAGGCAGAAGGCTGTTGCGGCTCGGGCGTTGCGTCGGTCACGGATCCACACTGCCACGGCCCTGCTGACCCACGCCACGGCGCCGACCGATGAACCACCGACGGAGCGTGTTCAGCGACCTGCGGGCGGCGATGCGCACATTGCGCATCGATCCGGACCCGTCGACCGAGGTGGATCCTCGCGCGGAACGGTTGGCCGCGGCCACGATCGGCACGCTGGTGCTGTTCGCCGCTGTCGGCACGTATCTCGTCATTGCGGGTGGTCTCGGTGCCCTTCTTGCGCCCAGACCGGCGACCGGCGAGCCACTGGCGGAGCCGGCGTTGACCACGGCCGTTTCGACGCCGGGCGAACCGACAGTCAGCCGATCGGCCATTCCCGCCGCCACGCTTTCGGCGACCACGGAGCCGTCGCCGGTCCTGCGATCGACGCAGCATCCGTTACACCCGAAACCGGTCCCATCGACGCCGACCCCAACCCCCACCGCCACCCCAGCCCCGACGCCTACGCCTGCCCCAACGCCCTCGCCGACTCCGACGCCCTCGCCGACCCCTACCGGCCACGGGCATTAGCGCCCGATGCGCGCAGGCGCCAGTAGACTGCCCAGCGATGGACACCAAGGTCGCAGACCCCCTGCACGGTGCTCTGATCGCCGGGCGCTACCGGATCATGGGCCGGCTCGCCAAGGGCGGCATGGCGACGGTGTACCAGGCTCGCGATGAGCGACTCGAGCGGGTGGTCGCAATTAAGATCCTCCACGCGGATCACGCCCATGACCCGCGGGTGCTGGGCCGCCTGGCGGACGAGGCCCGCACGGTAGCGCGGCTGGCCCACCCCAACGTCGTCGCGATGTACGACGAGGGGATCCACGACGACTCTCCCTACCTGGTGATGGAGTACGTCCGGGGCCGGAGTCTGCGCGAGGTACTCGACGACCGCGGACGGCTCGACCCGGCCGAGTCGCTCGCCATTCTCGAGCAGATGCTCGCCGCCCTCGCCGTCGCGCATCGGGCGGGTCTCGTGCACCGTGATGTCAAGCCCGAGAACGTCCTGATCGCCCCGCCACCCAACGGCTCGGGGGATCTCATCGATTCGGTGGTCAAGGTCGCCGATTTCGGCCTGGCCCACGCGGCCGATCCGCGCGGTCACGACGATGGCGGCGCCGACGGTCCGCCCGGGCAGGGCGTGGTGGCGACGGCCGAATATGTGGCGCCGGAACTGGTCTCCGAGCGGCGGGCCGATGTCCGGGCCGACGTCTACTCGGCCGGCGTCGTGCTGTTCGAGATGCTCACGGGCCGACCACCGTTCGAAGGCGACCGCCCTGCCGACGTCGCCTGGATGCATGTCGACCACGATGTCCCTCCACCGTCGCAACTGGTGCCGGGCCTGCCCTCGTTCGTCGACGATGTGGTGACCCGGGCGACCAGGCGCGATCCAGCCGGACGTCCCCGGGACGCCGCCGCGATGCTCGCCGAGGTCCAAACGGCCCGGGAAGAGGTCGGCGCACTGGCCGGGCCGACCCGGGCGCTCGCCCATCCGACGGTAATGGTCTCGCCGGTCGCGGCGGCACGGGTTGCCGCACACGTCGATGGACGGCCGTCCTGGGCGAAGCTCCCGGCCCAGGGTGGTGGCGTCGCCGGGGTCGGGCGACGCGTGCTGGACCTGGTTCCCAGGGGTGGACTCACCCGCGTGCAGGGTCTGCTCGGCCGGCTGCAGCGCAGCCGTCGGGGCCGACGCCAGCTCGCCGCCGCGTTGATCGCCACCATGTTGGTGCTCGGGGTCGGTGGCTGGTGGTTCGGCTTCGGGCGCTACACCGCCGCCCCGGCGCTGCTGCAACTCACCAAGAACAACGCCGTGACCGCGGCGCACCAGCGGGGTTTCTCTGTCGAGTACGCGCCCGGACGATATTCGGAGCAGATCCCGATCAACACGGTCGTCGACCAGCAACCCGAACCCGGTCAGCGGATCCTGCGCGGTGGAACCGTCCTGCTCACGCTCTCGCTCGGCCCGGAACGCTATGCCGTTCCCGACGTCGGCGGCCAACAGAAGGACTACGTCATCAGCCTGCTGCGGACGCACTTCGTCGTCCAGGCCATCAACGGCTACTCCGACACGCTGCCGCCGGACTATGTGGTCAGTACCGATCCGGCGGCCGGGACACCGCTCAAACCCGGCTCAGTGGTCAAGGTCGTCCTGGCCGAAGGCCCCTACCCGGTGCATGTGCCCGCCGTTGTCGGCATGGCGCTGGGCGACGCACAGGCCGCACTTACGCAGGCGGGCTTCCAGGTCGCGGTGACGCAGAAGGACGACCCGGCACCGGCCAACCAGGTAGTGGCCCAGGACCCGGCCGCCAATCAAGGCATGGCCTCGGCCAACGGTGTCACGGTGACGATCACTATCTCCAACGGGCCTCCTGTGCCGCCGATGCCGCAGGTAGTGGATCTCCCGTGTCCCGATGCTTACAACCAACTGGTCGCGATGCAGCTGCAGGTCGTGGTGGACGGCAACGACGCGGAGAAGCAGATCGGCCGGGTCCAGGCGCAGTCGCCCGAACCGAACGCGCCGCTGGTGGCCGGGCAGCAGGTACAGATCACGTGCCGGATCTTCTGACCCGCCGACTTGTCGGAGCACACGTCCCCACCGCCGGCGGCCTTGCCCGGACGGCCCTGCCGTACCTTGACGCCGTGGGAGCCGGCGCCGTCCAGGTGTTCGTCTCCAACCCGCGGGGCTGGACGCTCAGCGGTGGCGACCCGGCTCAGGATGACGCGTTCACACAAGGTTGCGCCGAGCGCGACGTGCCCACGTATGTGCACGCCTCGCTGCTGGTCAACCTGGGCTCGCCGACCGAGGCGACGGTGCGCCAATCGGCCGCGACCATGACACACGCGCTCGACCGGGCCGGCCGTATCGGCGCCCGGGCGATCGTGTTCCACGCCGGCTCCGCCGTCGATGAAGGGCACGCCGCCGTTGCGCTCCGGCAGGTACGGGAGGTGCTGCTGCCGTTGCTAGATCGCGCTGCCGCGGAGAGCGGTCCACGCATCCTGGTCGAGCCGAGCGCTGGCGGCGGCCGATGCCTGGCGGCGCGGATCGAGGATCTGGGACCGTTTCTTGACGCGGTGGGCTGGCACCCATGGCTCGGTGTCTGCCTCGACACCTGCCATGCCTGGGCGGCCGGCCATGATCTTGCTCGCCCGGGCGGAATGGCGGCGACGCTGGACCTCCTGGTGGCCACCGTCGGGGCGGACCGGCTTGGCCTGATCCACGCCAACGACTCGCGGGATCCGTGCGGTTCGTTGCGCGACCGGCACGAGAACATCGGCGCCGGCTCGATCGGGACGGCCGCCTTCCGGGAGCTGATGGACCACCCGGCCGCGGCCGGAGTCCCCATGATCGTCGAGACGCCGAGCCGCGGCCCGGCCGGTCACGCTGCCGACATCGCCACGCTGCGTCGGCTTGCGACGCGGGGACGGCGTGGCCGCGCTGCCGCCCCCGGTGCCCGTGACGGTCGTCACCGAGGGTTGCGCCGCCGAGCGGTTTAGGTGAGCCTTACTGAGGCAAGCCTAAGCACAGTGAGGTTCTCCTATGTACGTCTGCATCTGCGCCCGCGTGCGCGAATGCGAACTTCGCACCGCGATCCGCTCCGGCGCCCGTACGGAGGAGAGCGTCGGCGACGCATGCGGCGCCGGCACCCGCTGTGGCATGTGCGTCGACCGGATCCACGACCTGATCGACGAGGAGTGCGACCATACCGACACGCTCGTGGCGATCGCCGCCTGAGTGACCGTCGGCGTCATAGGCTGAGCTCCTGTCGAATGCGCAGGGGGTCGGAATTCACATGCAGGGCGATGAACGCGTCCTCGAGTTCCTCAACGAACAACTCACCGCGGAACTGACCGCGATCAACCAATACTTCCTGCATGCGAAGACGCAGGAGCACTGGGGACTGACCCGCCTCGCCAAACACACCCGGGCCGAGTCGATCGACGAGATGCGGCACGCCGAGATCCTCACCGACCGGATCCTGCTGCTGGACGGCCTCCCGAACTACCAACGGCTCTTTACGCTGCGTATCGGAGAGACGGTCAAGGAGATGTTCGACTGTGACATGGCGGTGGAGGTAGAGGCGGTCGACCGGCTCCGACGTGGCATCGAGTACATGCGCTCGATCGGTGACGTGACATCGGCCAGGCTCTTCGAGGAGATTCTTGCCGACGAGGAACAGCACATCGACTACCTGGAGACACAGCTCGATCTCATCGAGCGCCTCGGCGACCAGTTGTACCAGCAGACCCTCACCCAGCATCCCGGACCCGAGTAGAGACCGGGTTCCAGAAGCTGGGCATCGGAGCGCGTCAAAGATTGTTGAATCTCACATCCCGGGACACGCGGCCGAAAGATCGGTGTTCCAGCATCAGAAACGACGCGTGGCGGCCGTTCTGATGCCCTAACGGCGATCTTGCGGCGCTTCCCAGTATGTGGGCACGATAGCGAGCCGACACGGCGCCGGGCTTGCCTGAGGTGCTCAGCCCGCCGAAGCGAGAATGTGCAACAGGCGCCACGCCAGGTCTGATGCCGCAACTAGATCTTGGGCCGCCTATCCCGGGTGGTGGGATGAACCGGAGTGGTCCCGCCTACCGTGGCATCCGGCTTCCGCCTCTTGCGCGGCGCTGGCGCCCAGGTCAGCGCCGGTATCCTGGTGCCGGCGCCGCGCCCGTGTCCGCGGCGCTGATCGGTGTGCCGTGGAAGGGGTCGTAGATGAACGTGGAGACGCTGGAGTTCCAGGCCGAGGCCCGTCAGCTGCTACAGCTGGTGGTTCACTCGATCTATTCGAACAAGGACATCTTCCTCCGCGAGCTGATCTCCAACGCCTCGGACGCGCTGGACAAGCTGCGCCTAGCTGCCCTGCGTGACAAGGATCTCGAAGCGGACATCTCCGACCTGCACATCGAGATTGCCGTCGACAAGTCGGCACGACTGCTCACCGTACGGGACAACGGCATCGGCATGTCTCGAGCGGAGGTAGTCGACCTGATCGGCACTATCGCCCGCTCCGGTACGGCCGAGCTGCTGCAGCGGTTGAAGGACACTCAGGACGCCGCCGCGTCGCGGGAGCTCATCGGCCAGTTCGGCGTCGGTTTCTACTCGACCTTCATGGTCGCCGACCGGGTGAGCCTGGTGACCCGCCGAGCGGGAGAGACCGAGGCGACCCGATGGGAATCGGACGGGCAGGGTCGTTACACCGTCGAGACGGTGACCGACGCGCCGGCCGGCACCTCCGTGACGCTTCATCTCAAGGAGCCCGACGACGAGGACCAGCTCTTCGACTACACCGCCGAGTGGAAGATCCGGGAGATCATCAAGCGGTACTCGGACTTCATCCCGTGGCGCATCACCATGGAGATCGAGCGCAATGACAGCGACGGCGACCCCACCCGTACGGTCGAGACGCTCAACTCCATGACGGCACTGTGGGCCCGGCCCAGGGACGAGGTCAGCGCCGAGGAGTACAACGAGTTCTACCGTCATGTGAGCCACGACTGGACGGATCCCCTCGAGGTGATCCACATGCGGGGCGAGGGGACGTTCGAGTACGAGGCCCTGCTGTTCATCCCGTCCCGGGCACCGTTCGATCTGTGGCATCAGGACGGACGCCGCGGCCTCCAGCTTTACGTCAAGCGGGTCTTCATCATGGGCGACTGCGAGGCGCTGACCCCGGTGTACCTGCGGTTCATCAACGGCGTCGTCGACGCGCACGACCTCTCGCTCAACGTGTCGCGGGAGATCCTGCAGCAGGACCGGCAGATTCAGATCATCCGGCGACGCCTGGTCAAGAAGGTGCTGTCGACGATCAAGGACATGATGACCGAAAACCCGGACCGGTACCGGAAGTTCTGGGACCAGTTCGGTCGCGCGGTCAAGGAGGGCCTGCTCAGCGATGGCGAGAACCGCGAGTCCATTCTGGACATCTGCTCGTTCGCCTCGACCAACGACGGCTCCGCGCTGACCAGCCTGCGCCACTACGTCGACCGGATGAAGGACGGCCAGGAGCACATCTACTTCATGACCGGCGAGACCCGCGCCACGATCGAACGCTCGCCGCACTTGGAAGCGTTCCGCGCCAAGGGTTACGAGGTGCTGCTGCTGACCGACCCGGTCGATGAGGTGTGGGTCGACGTGGTGCACGAGTTCGACGGCCGGCAGTTGCGGTCGATCGCCAAGGGGCAGGTCGACCTCGATTCCGAGGACGAGAGGAAGGGCACCGAGGTGCTGCGCGAGCAGCAGCGCAAGGACTTCGCCGACCTGCTCTCCTGGATGGCGACGAAGCTCGACGATGAGGTGAAGGAGGTCCGCCTCTCCACGCGGCTGACCACATCCCCGGCGTGCATCGTCGCGGACGCGAATGACATGACACCTGCCCTGGCCCGAATGGTCCGGGCGATGGGCCAGGATCTACCGCCCTCCAAACGCATTCTCGAACTGAACCCGACCCACCCGTTGGTCAGCGGCCTGCGTTCGGCGTACGAAGAGCGGCCCGGGGACGAGCACCTCGGTGAGACCGTTGAGCTCCTGTACGGCACGGCCGTCCTCGCCGAGGGCGGAGAGCTGACCGACCCGGCCCGGTTCGCGAGTCTCCTCGCCGACCGCCTGGAGCGGACGCTGTAATCCCTTTGCGCTCGCGCCCCTCGCGCGTGCCGCAGCTGAAGCTCTAGCCGCGGAGAAGGCCGGTGAGCACCTCGATCGCTTGATCGATCCCGTCGTCATCGACGTCGAGGTGGGTGACGGCTCGGGCCAGGTGTGGCGCCATGGCTGATACGAGCACGCCGGACTCTCGCGCCCGCGACACCAGCTGACCGGCGTCCATCGTGGACTTCGACAGGGTCAGGATGACGATGTTGGTCCGCACGCGGTCGGGGTCGACCACGCCGTATGGCGCTAACGCCTCGGCCAGCCGGCGCGCCCGTACGTGATCGTCGACGATCCGGTCGACGTGGTTGGCGAGCGCGTAGCGGCCGGCCGCGGCGAGAATTCCGGCCTGGCGCATTCCGCCGCCCATCCGTTTGCGGATACGACGCGCCCGCCCGATCCGCTCGGCGTCGCTGACGACCAGGGAGCCGACGGGCGCACCGAGTCCTTTCGAAAGGCAGACCGACAGCGTGTCGAACAGTCCACCGTAGACAGACAATGGTACGGCGTCGGACCTGTGCGCGTGCCAGATCCGCGCTCCGTCGCAGTGCAGCGCGATGCCAACGTCGTCGGCCGCCGCCCGTAAAGCCTCCAGAGTGGACAGAGGTACGACGCCACCGCCGCCGCGGTTATGGGTCTGTTCGACGGCGATCGCCCGCGTCGGCACTCCGTAGGACTCGTGGCAGATCATCGCGGTGATCTGGTCGGGGTCGAGGTCGGCTCCTACGGCAGGCCACGTCCGGGTGGAGACTCCGCCAACGGCGGCGGCGGCGCCGATCTCGTATACGGCCACATGCGCGTCGGCTCCGCAGAGCAGCTCCTCCCCTCGGGGCACGAGCAGCTGGATCGCCACCTGGTTCGCCATCGAGCCGGTCGGAGCGAACATCGCCGCCTCGTGGCCGAAGAGTGTGGCGACCTCGCGCTCCAATGCGTTGACAGTGGGGTCCTCAGCGTAGACGTCGTCGCCGACCTCGGCCTCGGCCATGGCGGCACGCATCGCCGGTCCCGGCCGGGTGACCGTGTCGCTGCGCAGATCGACGACCACGAATCAACCCCGCAGCATCTCGGCGACGAGGAACGCAAGCTCCAGCGACTGCTGAGTGTTCAGTCGAGGATCGCAGGCGGTCTCGTACCGGCCGGTCAGGTCCGCCTCGGCGATCGCCTGCGCGCCACCGAGACACTCGGTGACATCCTCGCCGGTGATCTCGACGTGCAAGCCGCCCGGATGGGTATCCAGCTGTTGGTGCACCTCGAAGTAGCCGAGCACCTCGTCCACTATCCGGTCGAAGTGGCGCGTCTTGTACCCGTTGGAGGACTCGATCGTGTTGCCGTGCATCGGATCGCACTGCCAGACCACCTTGTGGCCGGCCGCGGTCACCTTCTCGATGATCGGTGGGAGCACGTCGCGTACCTTGCCGTTTCCCATCCGGGAGACCAGCGTCAGCCGACCCGGGACGTTGTCGGGGTTGAGCCGTTCACAAAGCTCGATTGCCGTCTCCGGATCCGTGGCCGGACCCAGCTTGACGCCGATGGGGTTCGCGAGGCGGGAAACGAAGTCGATGTGGGCGCCGTCGAGCCGGCGGGTCCGCTCGCCCACCCAGAGGAAGTGTCCGGAGAGCCCGTACGCCCGCCCGCCACTCACCCTGGTCAAGGCCCGGTCGTACTCGAGGGCGAGCGCCTCGTGCGAGCAGTACAGGGTGACCGTCCGCAGCGCCTCGTCCTCGGTCATCCCGCAGGCCTGGATGAACGCGAGCGCCCGGTCGATCTCCCGGGCAAGGGCCTCGTACCGCTCGCCGAACTTCGAGATGCGGACGAAGTCGCGGTTCCACTCGTGCACCCGGTGAAGATCGGCCAGTCCACCGGCGCCGTACGCGCGCAGCATGTTCATCGCGGCGGCCGAGTTGGCGTACGCCCGGATCATCCGCTGCGGATCGGGCACCCGTGCCTCGGCCGTCGACGTCAAAGAGTTGATCATGTCCCCGCGGTAGGCGGGAAGGCCCCGCGAGTCGATCTCCTGGGTGCGGGGCTTCGTGTACTGGCCGGCCACGCGGGCCAGCTTCACTACCGGCAGGCTGGCGCCGTACGTAAGCACCACGGCCATCTGCAGCAGCGTGCGCGCGTTGGAGAGCAGATGCGGCTCGGTATTGTCGTCGAACGTCTCGGCGCAGTCCCCGCCTTGGAGCAGGAACGCCCGTCCGTCGCACACCTCGGCCAGCCGCTCCCGCAATCCGTCGACCTCGTACGGGGCGACGATCGAGGGCACGGTCGCCAACACGTTGCAGACGTGGCCGACCGCGTCCAGATCGGGCCAGGGCGGTGTCTGCTCCCGCGGCAGCTCACGCCAGTGGTCCAGGCCCAACGCCTCGACCTCGGGCGTATCAACCGCCGGCCGGGTCAGCCCATAACCGGGCTCCCGGTACTGATGCCACTCACGGCTCATGCCGGCTCGCCTCCGCGCTCGCTCCGCACCTTCCACCCCACGAAGACGCCTCGCTGCGCTCCACGTCTACGCGGGGACCCCGGAACGGGCCTGCCGGCCCGGCGATGCTCACTCGCTGTCGGCTCGATCATTCCGGCTCGCCTCCGCGCTCGCTCCGCTCCTCGGGCCTGCCGGCCCTGCGATGCTCACTCGCTGTCGGCTCGCGCATGGGACCAGCGTACGGGCCGCTCCGACCGGGCGTCCGACCTGGATGGGCGGGTCCGCCAGATGGAATACATCCATACGGACAGAAGCTTCGACCGCTCTTGCAATTGGTTCGAGAACCAAACACGATGTCATCCGGCACCGATCACAGGCTGACATGGTTCACCGGGATCAGGGGGGTCACATGTTCACAAGCGACTCGTCGAGGAGCACAAGGCATCGCTGGATGGTTCTGCTCGTCGCGATCGTCGCGACCTTCACGGCCGGAGTGGCGTTCGCGACACCGGTCGCGGCCAAGCTCGCCGTTGGTTATGTACGGCTGGCACACCTTTCTCCGGATACGCCTGAGGTGGACGTATACCTGTCGCGGCCCAGCGACCCGAGCTTCAAGACGCAAGTGTTCAAGGGCGTCGGGTACGGGGTCGTCTCGCAGTACCTGGCCGTACCGGCGGGCGACTATCTGGTTGCCATGCGGCCCTCGGGTGCCGCCCCGTCCACCAAACCGGTGATCTCGGCGACGGTCACCGTCGCCGCCGGCGCCGCCTACACCGTGGCCGGTGTGGGAAAGCACGCCGACCTCGGGCTCAAGATCCTGACTGACGACCTGAGCGCGCCCCCGAAGAACAAGGCAAAGGTACGGGTGATTCAGGCCTCGGTCGCCGCCCCGGTCCTCGACGTGTCGACCGCCGGCGGCGAAACGGTCGCCAAGACCGTCGCCTTCGCCACGACGACCGACTACAAGGACGTTGAGCCGGGGCTGCTGACGCTGCGGGTCACGCCGACGGGCTCGGCCTCGGCGACCACCCTCACCGCGCAGCTCACCTCCGGATGGGTCTACTCGTTGCTGGTGCTGGACGGCCCGAACGGTCTTCAGGCGCAGCTGCGCATCGACGCGCGTGGCCCCGGCACTCCGCCATACGGCGGGATCGACGCCGGCGGCGGCGGCACCGGGATCGCGACGGCGGCCGGCCTCAGTCCGATCGTCTTCCTGGCATCCGGCCTGGCGACGCTGATCGCCCTGATGGCGATCGCCCTACGCATGCGCCGACTCGCCAACCGCCGAGTGTGACCACTGGGGAGATCCCGAAGGCCGGGGCCGCGCCACCCCCCGGGGAGCACGACCCCGGCCTTCCGGTTGTCATCATCGATCTGTCGGGGCGTGACCCTGTGTCGCCCGCGGCGCCCACCGTCCGGATCGAGACGATACGCGTCGAGCCAATCACCGTACCGATCATCGAGCCGCTGACCGTGCCGATCTTCGAGCCGGGCACCGTGCCGATCCTCGAGCCGGGCACCGTGCCGATTCTCAAGCCAGGCACCGTGCCGATCCTCGAGCCGGGCACCGTGCCGATCCTCGAGCCGGGCACGGTGCCCGTCGCTGAGCAGGCTGACCCGGTCGACTCCGTCACCGAACCGATCGCTCGCACCGCGGTGGGCGTGGCCCCGGTTCGATCGGCGGTGCCAAGGCACATCGGGAGGGTACTCGGTCGGGCCCGGGTCTATCCGCGACGCCGGCGCCGGTCACCGGCCGTGGTCGGGCACCGCCGGCGGTGGCGGCGGTCCAGTGTGCGCACATGGGAGGCGGTCGCCTGGCTGGCCGCGGTGGGTGTGGTCGCCACGATGGCCGGCTTCGTCGTGCGGAGCATCCCGCGACCACACTCCATTGTGGCCAGTGGCCCGAGCGCCGCGGCGGTGGCCGCCGCCCCGCGCAGCTCGCCGAAGGGTGCTAGCTGCTTCATCGTCGCGTGCTTCCGGACGTTCCCGGACGGGCCACCGACCCGGGTGAGGATCCCGTCGATCGATGTCGACTCAACTCTTGAGTCGCTCTCACTCGGCGCCCACCAACAACTCAACCCGCCATCACGCTACGACGAGGCCGGGTGGTGGCGCGGCGGGGCGGTGCCGGGCGATCCGGGGCTCGCGGTGATCGCGGGTCACGTCGACTCGACCCGCGGGCCGGGCGTCTTCTTCAGGCTACGGGACGTGACGCCGGGCGAATCCGTCAGCGTCCAGCGCGGTGGAGTCTGGGTGAAGTTCCGTGTCACACGCGTCGAGAGATATCCGAAGGACAAATTCCCGACCGACAAGGTGTATAGTCCGGTGACCGGCGCGGAGTTGCGGGTTATCACGTGCGGGGGCGACTTCGATACCGTACACGGGACGTACTACGACAATATCGTGGTCTATGCGATACTCGTTACCTGACTGTACCCTGAATCGAAGTATCCACTGTGGACGGCGTCGACGAATTCGCGCCAGGCGCTGGCTGTGAACCGCAGGATCGGGCCGCCCCGATCCTTGGTGTCCCGGACCTCGACGACCGAGTCCAGCCGGCGTACCTCGACACAGGCGCCATTGGTACTACTGCGGGAGCTCTTCCGCCAATCTGCGTTGAGTGAAGGCACGTGGCGTCCTCCTGCGGTCGGCCGACTCGTCCAGAATTTCCGCGATGCGTTCCCGGCTCTCCTGCGCGGAGAGCGCTCCGGCGATCCCGTGCTCGAAAATGGCCCGGTATTCGCGGGCGTCCTCCGATTCGAGAAACACGTCTCGTGACATTCCCTCGATGTAAACGATGTCCGGGTCGTCGGGCAACGCAAATCGAACAACCGCAAATGTACACACCATTCCCGGATGATGACCGGCTTCAAATGGCACGATCTGCAGCCTGATGTTCGGCCGCAGGCTCGCATCCCGCAGGTGAGCCAACTGCGCTCGCATGACCGCCGTACCGCCGATAGCCCGGTGGAGAACAGATTCATCGATGATCGCCCACAGTCGCAGAGGCTTCGGCTTGGTGAGTACGATCTGCCGGGCCATCCGTACCTCGACCTTCCGTTCGACCGCGTCCGCCGTCGGCACCGGCAGACCACCACAGAACACCGCTCGCGCGTACCCCTCGGTTTGCAACAGGCCAGGTACGCACAGCGCTTCGTACGACAGCAGCTCGGTCGCCTCGGACTCGAAGCCGATGTACGTCGCGTACGCTGCGGGCACGATGTCGGCGTAGCGGCTCCACCACCCGCGCTGCTTGCCCTCACGGGCGAGCGCGGTGAGTTGGTCGGCCGCCTCCGGGTCGTCGACGTGATACAGCCCGAGCAGATCGGTGAGGTCCCGGCCACGCAGGCCGACCCGGCCGGTCTCGACCCGGCTCACCCACGAGCCTGAGCGCTCGAGAGCGTTGCCGACCTCCTCTCCGGTCAGCCCGGCGCGTTCACGCATCCCGCGCAGGATGAGGCCGAGCCGGCGCCGACGAACGGTCGGGCTCGGGTCGACCATTGCATCTCCCCGCGGGGACTGGGATGGCACGATCGCTTCGCCCGGCCCAGGCTCCGCAGCGGCCGATTTGGATGAATCCATGATCACGGTGTCGCCCTGTCACTCGTTGATCCACGTCCCAATGAGAAACAACGACCAACATCCGACAAAGAGGCGAAGATCGTGCTAAATGGATGGCCGTCGACGCAGGTCAGGGGCGTACCGGTGATGCGTTCACGCCCGCCGGCGACCGGCAAAGCCGGTGTCGAGCCGGTGGTACCACACGATGTCGTCGTCGCCTTCGAGCCAGCACCACAGCACCGGTACGCCATCGCGTTCGCCCGGGAAGTCCAGCAGCAGCGGCGCGAAGCCCTTCACCTGAACTCCTTCGGCGCCGAAGTGCTCCAGATCGGAGTACAGCCGCGCCTCAAGCGCCTTGGCGTCGGCCAACGCCCCCAGCGGGCTGACGCCGTACTCCGACAGGTCCGCGCGGAGCTCGGCAAGATCGGCTCGGGCGGCGAGGAAGTCGGAGATCCGCGGCCGTAGGGCACCGAGCTCCGCCCTGGCCTCAGCCAGCGTGCGGGGCCGATCAGCCTCAGCCATCACGCGTTCTGCTCGGCCAGTTCCCGGGCCCGGTCGCGAGCCGCCTCCAATGCCGCGAGCAGAGCAGCGCGCACGCCGTGGTTCTCCAACTCTCTAATGGCGGAGATGGTGGTGCCGGCCGGCGAGGTGACCGCTTCCCGCAGCTTCACCGGATGCTCGCCGGAGTCGCGCAGCATGATTGCAGAACCGATCGCGGTCTGCACGATGAGGTCGTGCGCGACCTGCCGCGGCAGGCCAAGCAGGATGCCAGCGTCGGTCATCGCCTCGACGAGGAAGTAGAAGTACGCCGGCCCCGACCCCGAGAGCGCGGTCACGGCATCCTGTTGGGACTCGGGCAGCTGCAGAGTGCGGCCGAGCGGCGAGAAGATCGACTCGGCCAGCGCGAGGTGCTCGGCGGTAGCGTGCGGACCGGCCGAGATGGCGGTCATCGCCTCATCGACCAGCGCCGGGGTGTTCGTCATGACCCGTACGAGCGGGGCGCCGTCGGCCAGGAACCTGGCGAAGAAGGAGATCGGCAGACCCGCACAGATCGAAATGACCAGCTTTCCGGGCGGCACCTTCGGGCCAAGTTCGGCCATGAGAGCGGCCGCGTCCTGTGGCTTGACCGCGATCGTGAGGACGTCCGCCTCGGCCGCGGCCACCTCGTTGTCGACCACCCTGATGCCGTACCGGTCAGCCAGTTCCTTGCCACGTTCCAGCCGGCGCTCGGTGGCGATGAGGTCCTCTTTCGGGTGTCCGGACCGGATTAGGCCGGAGATCAGGGTCTCGCCGATCATCCCGGCGCCGATCACCGCGATGGTGGGCATGGCGTCTCCTTTCGCGGTGGTCGCCCGCCGGGTAGCAGACGGCCGTCCAATGTGCCGCAAGTTTCCTCAGTTGCCGAAGAACACCTCGGCCTCCGTGTACCGCTCGATCGGCACCGTCTTAAGTTCCCTCGTGCCCTCGACCAGAGGCACCCTGATGATGTCGGTGCCCCGCAGCGCCATCATCGTCCCCCAGTCTCCCTCGTGAACGGCGTCGATGGCGTGCAGGCCGAACCGGGTCGCCAGCACCCGGTCGAACGCGGTCGGGGTGCCGCCGCGCTGGATGTGCCCGAGCACGACCGTCCGCGCCTCCTTGCCGGTCTTCGCCTGCAGTTGTTCGGCGAGCCACTGCCCGATCCCCCCGAACCGGACATGACCGAACGAGTCCAACTCCTGGCTGTGCAGGACCATCTCGCCGCCCATGGGCTGGGCTCCCTCGGCGACGACGACGATCGGTGCGTACTGGTGCTGGAAGCGCTTCTCCACATACCCGGCGACCTGGTCAACATCGAAGTTGCGCTCCGGCAGCAGAATCACGTTCGCGCCACCGGCCAGTCCGGCGTGCAACGCGATCCAGCCGGCGTGGCGTCCCATCACCTCGACCACGAGCGTCCGGTGGTGCGACTCGGCTGTCGTGTGCAGCCGGTCGATCGCCTCCATCGCGATGTTCACGGCGGTGTCGAACCCGAACGTGTAGTCCGTGGCGCTGAGATCGTTGTCGATCGTCTTCGGTACGCCGACCACGTGGACACCGAGATCGAAGAGCCTCGTCGCCACCCCGAGAGTGTCCTCGCCGCCGATGGCGACGAGCGCGTCGATACCCAGCTCGACCAGATTGCTCTGGATCCGTTCGACCCCGCCGTCGATCTTGAACGGGTTTGTACGGGACGAGCCGAGGATCGTCCCACCGCGCGGGAGGATGCCGCGGACCTCCCGGACGCCCAGCGCGACGCTCAACCCGTCCAACGGGCCACGCCAGCCATCCCGGAAGCCAATGAACTCGTGGTCGTACGACGTGACGCCCTTGCGGACCACAGCGCGGATCACCGCGTTGAGACCAGGGCAGTCGCCGCCACCGGTCAGCACTCCGATTCGCATCTTGTGCTCGTTCCTCCATGTCGTGCGGCGGGCCCCGGCGCGAGAAAATCGGCCCGGCGCAGAGTCGCCGCAGGAGCCCCCGGGTTCGGTGCAGTCACCGCCGGCACCATTGCCAGCCCGGGGCGGGCCGCATGCGCACTTTATCCGGTCCGGACTGGCCGGGCGAGTCAACCACACACCCGCAGCCAGCCTAAACGGGCGTTCACATGTCGGCCTCGAGATCAGGTTGACTGTAGTGCCCGCCAACGGGCGAGATTGTGCCGCGCGTCCACGAGCGCGTCATGGCGCTTGGCCTCCGCCACCGGCAACTGTGGCCGGCCGCGGTCGTCCCAGAGCTGGCGGAGATCCTTGGTGAAACGGGGAATGTCCCGGGGTAGCGCCGGCATGGCCCCCCACAGCTGGGCCAGCACCACATGGTCGTACGCCGCATACCACGCCCACATTTCCAGCTCGGCCTCGTCATGGAGCGGCTCGGTGAGGAACGTGTACAGATCGTCTCGGATCCGGCTCCGCGAGCGCCACGCCGGGTCCCCCGGCGACGGCAACTGTTCGAGAACATTTCGCCGGACCCACGCGACCGCGTTTCGGTCATCGAACTCTGTCGACACCGCGTAGAACTCGCGGCCGAACTCGTCGACGACTCCGATCGAGACCAGATCGATGAGGCGTCCGTCCTCGATGAACTCGCAATCGTAGAAGTACCGGTAGACCATCGCGGACCATCATCGCGGACGGTGGACCGCTCCGGACACGAGGGAGGCGCATCGGGTGCAGCGGCCCCTGGGCATGACCGGGAGTGTCCGAACAGATGCGCCCTCAGCAGGTGCGTTCGTTCGGACGGCGACGATCATCCGTGGTCAGTAGATGATCATCCGGATGGAGGAACGGATGGTGGCCCCTCCGGATCGACCCATTGATGCTGGAGTAGCCCCGCGTGGTGTCCGGGGCGCACGCGAAGGGAGCAATAGGGTGACGCCAGGTTCCACCCGGTATCGCGCGGGTGAGCCGAAGGTGTAAACATGACGACACCGCCGCGGGGTCAGTGGGGAGGGGGAGGTCGTGGACGTACGTGTGACCGAAGCTAGCGACGCACTCGCCGGAGTGGACATGTTCGCCGGTCTGGAGCCAGAGGCTCGGCAGCGGGTCGCCGCGGCAGCGGTGCCCCGCTCGTACCGGAAGGGCCAGATCCTCTTCGTCGAGGGCGATCCGGGCGAATCACTCATCATCCTGCGCCGCGGCGCCGTAGCGGTCTTTCGAACGGCACCAACAGGCGAGCGCGCCGTGCTGTCCGTCCTCCGCCCGCCCGACGTGCTGGGCGAGGTCTCCCTGCTCGACGGTTCGCCCAGGTCACTCTCGGCCGAGGCGATCGAGGACACCTCGGCGCTGGCACTTTCGCGGGCGGCGTTCATCGAACTGGTTCATGCGAGCCCGCGCCTGCTCGACGCCGTGATGCGGTCCCTGGGCAGCCTGATCCGGCGGTTGACCGAGCAGAACGCCGACCACGTCTTCCTCGACCTGCCCGGTCGGGTGGCGAAAACGCTGGTCCGCCTCGCCGGCGATTCGACCGCGCCGATGGTGACGATAGAGCTGAACCAGAGCCAGCTCGCGGAGATGGCCGGCGGCTCCCGCCAGAGCGTGAACCAGGCCATCGGCTCGTTCGCCAGCCGTGGTTGGTTGCGGACGGAGGGCCGCCGAATCGTGGTCACCGACCTTGCGGCACTGCGCCGACGGGCGGGCATGACCGACCGCTGAGCCCGCAAACTGCTCGGGCAAACGGGGGAGCGGACCGTCGTGGTGCGTCCATGCCACCATACGGCGAGGACACGAAGCGCTCGAGGTTCGCGGAGGCTGCACCATCTCCAGTCCGGCCTGCCCCACCTGCAGCCGGCCCGCCGGGCCGGATGACCGCTTCTGCGGCTGGTGCGGAACCCCGATCACGGTCAGCTGTCCGCGGTGCGGACGCACTCAGCCGCCGGACCTCTCGTTCTGCACCGGCTGCGGACATCAGTTGCGCGATGCCCGGATCGCCCCCGTTCGGGAGGAGCGACGGCGTATCAGCGTCCTGTTCATGGACGCTGTCGGCTCGACCACGATCGCGGAGCGGTCCGATCCGGAGAACGTCCGGGCTCACCAGGCCGACTTCTTCACGACAATTCGGCGAGTGGTGCGACAGTACGGCGGCGTGGTGGAGAAGTTCGCCGGGGACGCGGCGATGGTGCTCTTCGGCGCACCGGTCGCGACGGAGACCGACGCTGTCCGCTGTGTGAGCGCCGGCCTGGATCTTCAGCGCGCGTTCGTCCGGGACGAGGGCGAAGGCTGGACGTTCCGGGTCGGCATCGCCACCGGTGAGGCGCTGGTCGATGTGGCGGCCGCACGCGACGGTGGGCAGGCCATCGTGGCCGGCGATGTGGTCAACACGGCATCGCGATTGCAGTTGGAGGCTCCATCCGGCGGCGTACTGGTGGACGCGGCGACCCACGCGGCCACCCGCACCGAGATCCGGTACGTGCCTCAGTCGCCGTTGACTCTCCGGGGACGGACCACACCGTCCGAGGTCTGGCTCGCTCTCGCCCGGGTTCAGCGGCAGGCGGTCGAGGAGCCCGACACCGTTCCGATGGTCGGACGCGACCACGAGCTGGGCCTGCTCACCAGCGCGCTGCACCACGTCATCCGGGAGCGGACTCCGAGGTTGGTAGCCGTCCTGGGCCCAGCCGGCATCGGGAAGAGCAGGCTGGTACGCGAGCTCTACCACCACGCGAGCCAGCTCATCGATGTCCAGGTCTGCTGGCGCAGTGGCCGGTGCCCGCCGTTCGGGGAGAACGTCGCGTACGCGGCGCTCGCCGATGTCGTGCGCGCACAGGCGGGCGTGCTGGCCACCGATGCGCCGGACGCCGCCCGGGATCGGCTGGACGCGGCGCTACAGGACCTGATGCCTGCCGGCGAGTCCGCCCGGGTCTCCGACGCGCTGCGTCCGCTGCTCGGCCTCCCCGGCTCCCCATTGTCCACCGAGGACGCTGAGTCCGCCTGGCGACGCTTCCTGCTGGCGTTGGCCGTCCGCGGCCCGACCGTGCTGGTCTTCGAAGACCTGCACTGGGCCGACGATCGCATGTTGGGCTTCGTCGAGTTGATCGGGGCGACCATGCGGGATGTCCCGCTGCTCGTCGTCTGCACAGCCCGGCCCGAACTGGTCGATCGTGAGCCCGGCTGGACCGGTGGGATCGCCGGCGTGCTCGCCATCTCGCTCAGACCGCTGCGGGACGAGCACATCGCCACGATGTACGCCCAGATGTTCGGGCAGGCCACGTTTCCGCCAGAACTGCTGCGATCACTGGTCGAGCTGGCCGATGGGATGCCGCTCTACGCCCACGAGTACGGGCGGATGCTCGTCGAACGGGGCACGCTTCGGCAGGCCGACAAGCGCTGGGTCATGGAGTCGAGCGCCGAGCTGCCGATGCCGGACAGCGTCCACGCCGTCATCGCCAACCGGATCGACCTGCTCGACGCGGGCGAGCGCGGCGTCCTACAGGCCGCCGCGGTCGTGGGACCTAGGTTCTGGCCTGGCGCCGTGGCCGCAGCGCTCGGTGCTGGCGTCGACGTCGTCGACCGGTCGCTTCGTATGCTCGCCCAGCGCGACCTCGTGCAGGAACAGCCCGACTCGACGATGGCCGGCGAGCCCGAGTACCGGTTCCGGCACGTCCTGGTCAGCGACGTGTGCTACGAACGCATCCCACGCGTCGAGCGGGTCGCCCGACATGTGCGTACTGCGGACTGGTTGGACTCGCATGTGGACAGTCGCGGCAGCGACCTGGCCGAGCTGGTCGCCCACCACCGGTACACCGCGCATGAGACCGCCCGCGCACTGGGCCACGACACCCGTCCGTACGCTCGACCCGCCCTGGCCGCGCTGCGGTACGCGGCGCAGCGGGCCGTGCTACTCAACGCTCACGACGCCGCCGCCGCGCTGGTGGCCCGGGCGGACGAGCTCATCGCCGGCTCCCCCGCCGACCCTGATGGCGACGCCGACCGGTACGGCGTCGAACTGCTCGCGCTGGAGCTCGCCTTCCACCATGCGACAGCGGAGTTCCTGGCCGGATCGGGCCGAGCCCGGCTGGCGGAGCTTGCGACGCTTCTCTACCGGGCCGGTGACTACGGCGGCGCCGCCCGGGCGTGGACGGTGCTCGGTCGGGTCAGCTGGCTGCGCGCCGACCGGACCGACGCGCTGCGCTGCCTGGACCGGGCCGTCGAGCTGTTCGACAACTGGCCCGACACGCCGGAGAAGGCCGTGGCCTACGCCGAACTAGGCCGCCTGCACATGCTCAACTACGAGCACGCTCCAGCGATTGGAGCCACCGCCATTGCCGTCGACATTGCCGAACGCCTCGGCCTGGTCGAGCTTCGCGCCGGCGCCCGCATCACGCTCGGGATGTGCCGCTTCCAGGCCGGCGACCCTGATGCGCTCGCGGAGCTGAAGGCGGCGCTGGACTTCTGCCGTGCCCACCACCTGCCGAGCCTGCGCCGGGCCAGGCTCGCGGTCGCGCAGGCACTTCGTGAAGAGGGCGACCGGACGATGGCCGAGTCACTCCTCGCGGAGGACGACGCCGGGCACGCCGCCATGACGGTACTGCCGCCAGGGTCGGACGAGACTGCGGAGAAGGGGCCCGGCTACGACGCGCGGATCGCACTTGGAGTCGGTGATTGGGATCGGTTCCTCGCCCTCACCGACGAGCTTCTCGACGGCACGTCCTCCGGCGACGCTGACCCGCAACTTCGGGCCGTACGGGCGTGGCTGCGGGCCCTGCGCGGCGACTCCGACGGCGCCCTGACCGACGTCGACCGGGCGATCGCCGACGCCCGGAGCAGCGGGTTCTGGCGGACAACCTGGACGGCACTGGCGCACGGCGCGCTCGCCCACGCCCTGCTGGGCAACCGCGACACGAGCGAGGGGTTGCTCGCCGAACTGCGCGACACCTGGCGTCGGATGCGAACCATCGCTAGCGCGGACTGGATCGGCGCCGCTGGCCACGCCGTTACCCGGCTCGGGCAGGACGCCGCGCTGATGTTGCGGGAGGCGCTGGCTGAGACCCCGCACCACACGGCCTGGTCGCGCGCGGTGCTCGCCTCGATCAACGGAGCCCTGGCGACGGCCCGGGGCGATCACCAGATCGCAGCGACGTACCACCTCGATGCCGCCGAACGGTTCCGGGCCGTCGGCAGCACGATCGACCGTGCCCTCGCCGCCACGGCGGCCGCGGCTGCCCTCGTCGCCGTCGGTGACCCCCGGGCCGAGGCCGTGTTGGCCGAGGTCACCGGATTACTGCCGGGTGCAAGCAGGGGCACCCTACTGACGTTTTCGAGCAATGAGGGTGCCCGTACTACCCGGTAGCGACGAACTACCCCGTAGCAACGAGCTCCCGGGCGGCCACGGCCTGCTTCGCCTGCTGCGCGTACATGTCCACGTACTGGCGTCCGGACAGGGTCATCAGCTCGTACATGATCTCGTCGGTGACGTTCCGCTCGACGGATCGGTCGCCAGCACGCCCCGAGTACCGGGAGAAGTCCAGTGGCGGACCGAACCGGATCCGCGGCCGCATGAGGCGGGGCCAGATGTGCCCCGGCGGCTGGATCTCGTCGGAGTTGAGCATCGCGACCGGAATCACCGGTACCCCCGTCTCCAGTGCCATCCGGGCGACCCCGGTCTTGCCCCGGTACAGCCGACCGTCGGGCGAACGGGTGCCCTCCGGGTAGATCCCGAAGAGCTGGCCGGACCGGAGCACCCGCAGTCCGGTGTCGATCGCCGCCTGCGCCGCGTGGCCGCCCGAACGGTCGACCGGGATGCACCCGGTGCTGACGAAGAAGAGCCGGATGAGGAAACCCTTGATGCCGGTACCCGTGAAGTACTCCTGCTTCGCGACGAAGGTGATTCGCCGGCGAACCACCAGCGGCATGAAGATCGAGTCAGAGAAGGACAGGTGGTTGCTCGCGATGATGGCGGCACCGCGCCGCGGCACGTGCTCCCGGCCCTCGACCTCCGGCCGGAATACCAGCCGCAGTATCGGACCCACCAGGATGTACTTCAGGAACTGGTAAACCAACCCGCACCCGCCCATCGACGCCGACGTCCCGTGGGCCGAGCCTACGAATGCCCCACATCAAGCACAACGCACACCCGGCACGACCGTTGATCACTACGACGCCCGGCGGCGAGTGGCGGACGTTCCGAACGAGTACCGTTGCGGCTGTCACCATGCAACGGTCGGGCTGACGCAGGTAATGGGGGCTGCACCGTTAGCGCCCGACGGGGAGGAGGCCGCGGTGACCAGCGGCGACGCTCGACATGGGCGGCGGGACAACGGTTTGAGTGCCGCCCACTACGCCGCCGCCGGCGACGTTGACCCGCGCGTCGGCGAGCACCTCCTCGACGTACTGGCGGTGGACGGCATCGCAGCGTACCTGCGCCCCTCCGCCGACATCAACCCGCTCACCCGATCGAGCGTGCTGCCCAACCGCCCCACCGATCGGCTCTACGTCGACCGGACGCATCTCGCGACCGCGCGCAACTACCTGGCCCGCCTCGCGGCGGAAGCGGACGGCGACGCATTCCTCGACGGCTCCACGGGTACCGATGTCCGGCGCTCGGCCGAAGACATCTGGGCCGAGATCGTGGCGGGCTACGACGCCGAACCCGATGAGGTCTCCTGGCCGGAGGCGGAGGACGTCGGCCAATCCGGGAACCGGCGCCGCTCCGCGCGTGCGCCCACGCCGACCGAGGATCCGTCTACGGACGCGGACGCCGGATCCGACGAGGTCGTCGGATACCCGCCGGGCGAGGTCTCCGTGCGTGACACCGGGCCGGCCGATCGGGCCTCGTCGTGGGTGGTCCAGCCGTACGACCCGGACGGTCCGTCGCTGTTGGACGGTCTCGACACATTCGGCGCCGACCTGGCTGACGAGGATGGGTACACGCCGCCGGCTCCGCCGCCGATCCCCCGGCCGTCCCTGCCGACGACACTCGGCGTCGCCGGCATCGTTGGTGGGCTCATCTTCTTCCTCAAGCCCGACCTGTTGCCGATCGAGCACAGCGTGGTCATGATGCTCGGCTTCACGGCGGTCGTCGCGGGCGTCGCGGCGCTCGTGTGGCGGCTGCGGCCCGGCGACGACGATGACGACCCCGACCCCGATGACGGCGCCCGGGTGTGATGGCCCATCTGTCGACAGTGGACGGCAGCGGTCAGAGCGTCTTGTCGAGCCAGTCCAGGATCGCATCGAGCGGCTCCTGCCAACGGGGCTCGAGCATGAGGTCGTGACCCATCCCGGGGAAGAGCAGCGGGGCGCCGCCGTAGAACCTGGCTGCTCGCTCGAGGGCGCGGCGCGGGACAACGCGGTCGTCGGGGGAACCGACGACGAGTACGGGCGCATCGCCCACCGGTGGCTCGGGCCGTCGGTGCAGCAGAAGTTGCCACTGCACGATCGGCGCCGGCGCCCCGCCGACCCGATGCGCGTACTGGCGGGCCTCGCCGCCACCGATCTCGCGGCCGAAGAGCTGTCGTCGGCGCAGGCGCAACCTCGCCCCGAAAACCGCCGGAACGGTTCCGGCGGGGTTGTGCAGTAAAGCTGCGGCGAATGTGTGCAGACCGCCGAAGACCGGGCCGACGAGCACTCCGGCGCGAGCCGGATACCGCGCGAGCGCGCACGCAACCGCCAGCCCGCCGGTACCGTGTCCAATGAGGACAGAGCGGCGGGGCAGACGGGCCGCGACCTGTACGACATCATGCGTGTACGCGCGCAGGCTGGTCCGGTCCGCGGTACCGCTGTCGCCCTGGCCACGCAGACTCATCGCGTACGCGGGATAGCCGCGTTCGGCGGCGTGCTCGAGCCAATGCTCGGTGAAGATCCAGGCCCCGTGGCCGTACCCAGGCACGAAGAGCAGCGGTGCCTTGTGACCGTCCAGTTCGGAGACTCCGGTCGACTCGGCCGGCTGCGAGGTGAGGACCTCGCGCGGGACCGGCGTGATCGGCGCGGTCCACTCCCGCCACCGGAAGATCTTCGAACGGGCGGTCACGCTGCCACGCCTCCGCGCTCGCTCCCCAGCTGCCTGGCGGCGCTGCGATGCTCGCTCGCTGTCGGCTCGGTCATGCTGCTGCCTTCTCCATCTCACCCAGCGTCTTCTCCAGCGCCTGAAGGTAATCGATGTGACCGATCTCGAACCAGTGCCGCGTCGACTGTTTCACCTTGGCCCGGTTGAACCGTCCAGAGACCTCGCGGCGGTGCCGTTGCCAGAACGTGGCCGCCTGCCCGGGCGCGGACTCGCGCAACCGCAGCCACGCCGCCAACGTCACGGCCTGCCAGTGCATCAGCGCGAACACGCCGGAGTCCGGCTGGAGCAGGCCGATCACGGCGAGGGTGGGGTGCGCCGGCGGAAACGTATGCAGATAAAGGCGGGGCCGGCCCTCGGCGTCCACATTGAGCACATCGGGCGCGAGGAACTCGAATCGGGGCAGGTACCCGGTGGCGAGGATGACGAGCTCCGGCTCGGCCATCCGCCCGTCGGCGAACTCGACCGAGTCGCGGGTGAACCGCACGACGTCCGGCACCGCGGTGATCGACCCATGGCCGAGGTAGTAGACCAGCTGGCTGTTCGCGATCGGGTGCGTCTCGTAGATACGGTGATCGGGTTCGGGGAGGCCGAACCTGGTCAGATCGCCAACCGTCCGACGCATCGTGCGATGGAAGAGCCACTGCCGGAGCCGAAGCGGCACGCGCATCGACAGGACGAAGTCGTTGACCTGATCGGACGGTCGACCGTAGGCGTACTTCGGCGCGTACCAGTATCCGCGTCGGCTGGAATGCCAACATCGGGCCGCCTGTTGGGCCGCCTCGACGGCGATGTCGCAGCCGGAGTTGCCGGCCCCGACGACGAGTACCTTGCGTCCCCGCAGCTGTGATGCGTCCTTGTACAGCGAGGCATGGATGACCTCGCCCCTGAAGTCGGCCAAACCCTCGTACGACGGCATCTTCGGCGACCAGTTGTGGCCGTTGGCGATCGCGACCGCGGCGTAGCGCCGGGTACGGTTCGGGGCGCCACCGCCACTCGTGGTCACGTCCCAGCGCCCGTCAACGGTCGGCTCGACCTTCGTCACCTCGGTTCCGAACCACACGTGCTCCCGGAGTCCAAAGTGGTCGGCGTAGCGCTCGAGATACGCCATGACCTGTGAGTGGTGTGGATAGTCCGGCCAGGAGTCGGGCATCGGGAAGTCGGGGTACTGGGTGAACGGCTTGGAGGAGATGAGGTGCGTGCTGGCGTACATCGGACTTCGAGCGCTGCGCCAGTTCCACGCGCCACCGACGTTGATCTCCCGTTCGAAACAGTCCACGCCGAACCCGTACTCGCGCAAATTCTTGATCGTGGTCAGTCCGGCCGCCCCGGCGCCGATCACACAGATGTTGTCGGCCCGGTCGTGCACCTGCGTCCCGCCGCTCCAGACCGTCGTCGCCCCGGCGTGGTCGATGCTCACGCGGGCTCCTCCCCAGTCGATACCTACCCAGCCGCCCGCGCGCGGGCCTTCCGGCGATCCTATTGAGTCGGGACCGTCGTGGGGAATCTGGGCTCGGTGCCGAGCGTGATGTCGACCGCCATGGCTCCATGGTCGTCCGGCGCCTCGACCGGCCCGACGCACATCCCGGCCGCGGCCAGGATCACCGCCGGACCGGCACCCCATTGAACGAAGCCGTCAAGCGGAGGGATGAGATCCCCGCACACCACGACCGGGTCGGTGGTGCCGCGAAGCGTTCGCGCCAGGATCGCCCGCTGCGCCGCCCGTTCGTCCGGATCGTCGGCCAGCCTGGCGCCGACGACGACGAGGCGCGATTCGCCGAGCCGACATCGCGAGATCAGGGCGCCGCGCATCGGCCGCCCCGGTACCAGGGGAAAGCGGATCGGCGTCTCCGACTCGATCTGCACCCGCAGCCGTACCAGCAAGGCGTTGCCGACCGACGGCTTGCCTCCGCCCGCGTGGACCAGACCGAGTGCGGCGGCCAGGTTGGCCGTCGGCGTCCGCCACCGCAGTCGCCAGGGCCCCTGTTGAATCACGACGATGTCGGGCCGCAGCGGTCGCACGATGGCTGCGACCTGTGCCGCGCGGAGGCCCCCGACGTTGCACGAGACGAGACGCAACCGCGGCATCACTTCATCGCCTGGCCAGGTCCGCGGCCCCGACCACACCGGCCGCGCTACCCAGCGTCGCCGCCACGACCGGTGCCACCGCGAGACTGCCGCGCGCGCCCAACGACTCGGCGTAAGCGGCCCGGGTCGGCTCCATCAGGAGATTACCGGCGTCGACCACACCGCCGCCGACCACGAGTACCTCTGGATCGAGCAGATATGTGAGATCGGCCAGGCCGGCTCCGAGCCACCGGGCGATCTCGTCGAACGAGGCGAGCGCCACCGGGTCGCCATCACGGGCTGCCCGGGTCACGTGTTCGCCCTCGATCGCCTCGATGTCACCGCCGGCCAGATCGACGAGATGGGTCGATCCGACCGGGTCGAGCGCGGACCGTTCGCGGGCGGCCCGGACCAGCGCAGTGCCGCTCGCGTACTGCTCCAGGCAGCCACGACGTCCGCACGGGCATGCCCGCCCGCCGACGATCATCGTGATGTGGCCCGGTTCGGCGGCGACCCCGAATGCCCCTCTGATGATCTCCCCGCCGATGATGATCCCACCACCGATCCCGGTCCCGATCGTCACCAGGACCGTCGATCCCGACGCGTAACGGGCGGCGCCGAAACGGAATTCGGCCCAGGCGGCCGCGTTGCCGTCGTTCTCGACCACGACCGGGTACCCGACCCGCGCCGCCAACGTGTCCCGCAGCGGTTCGTTGCGCCAGGCGAGGTTCGGCGCGAACAGCACCCGGGATCGTTTATCGTCGATCCAGCCCGCCGCCCCGATGCCTACGGCGGCGATCTCGCGGCCGCTACTCAACTCGTCGATCACCTCGACGATGTAGTCCAGCGTCCGGCTGCTGTCGTCGGCCGGAGTCTCCCTGCGGGCCTGAGCGAGCAGCTCTCCGTCCTCGTCAACCACCCCGCCGAGGACCTTCGTACCTCCGATGTCGACTCCGATGGTGAGCACTAGTCACGCTCCGGGGCACCAGGCGGGGGCGCCTTCTTCACCGCCTTCGCGGCCACGGCCTTCTTCCCCACCGCCTTCTTCGCCACCGCCTTCTTCGCCACCGCCTTCTTCGCCACCGCCTTCTTCGCCACCGCCTTCTTCGCCACGGGCCTTTCGGCGGCGGGCCTTTGGGCTACGGCGTTCCCCGAGACGGCCTGCCTCGGCACCGTCTTGGCGATCGCTTTCTTCGCCATCGGCTTGGTGGCCGGCGCGCTGGTGGCCTGCCGCCACGTGTCGTCCGCCGGGCTGGGGCGGCTAGCCTGCGCGGCGGCGCGGGCGGCATCGGCGGCCCTGCGCCGCATGGACTCCCAGAATTCGTCGCCTTCCCGTTCGCGGTAATCCTCGTCGGCGTGTGCAGAGCCGCCGCGCGCCCGACCGGCACCCTGCGCCAGCATGCGGAGTACGCCGGTGACAGCGGTTGCGAGGTCTCCCGCCCCGGTGGCCAGCCGCTCGGCCACCTCGACACGCGGGTCGCGCATGCTCGCGATCATGCGGCAAACCGGGCAGACGCAGCACTCGTTGCTACCCGTCGCGATGGCGCGGCTTCCGCTGCTCGGTAGGCTGCGCGCGGCCAGGGAGACCGCCGCTATGGCGGCGGAGACGAGACGCTCGGCCTCGTTCCGGACAGGGTCATGGCGCACGTCTCCTACCTTCCCGCGTCGAGTGATTCCACACGGCGCTTCAGCTCGTTCAGTGCGGTATCCATGATCACTTTCTCCGCTTTGCGCTTGAACATGCCCAGCATCCCGATCGCGAGGTCGACCGAGAGGGTGTACGTGACGGTCACCGACCCATCGCCGTTGTCGACGATGTCGTACGAGCCGACCTGCGCCGTCTGCATCCGCGACGGTTCGACAAGGTGCCATTCGATACGCGAGATGTCCTGGGCGTACTCGTAAGCCAGTGTGTACTCATCGCTGACCAGTCCGGCGTCCAGGTCGAACCTGACCTGGCTCGCGTACCCGTCCTCGTACTCCTCGAGCACCTCCACCGACTTCGTCGCGCTCACCCATTCCGGGTACCGCGGGAAGTCGCAGATCACGGCCGCCACCTGCTCCGGCGACGCGTGGATCACGATCGACTGGGTGGAAGTGTCGGTCATTTGCCGAGGTTACCGCTATCCGAGGGCCCGGATGTGCACCGGGCAACTCACGGGTCCAGGCGGCGACAACGCGCACGGGTCCACTCCCCCAGTTCAGAGCCTTTGCTTATCGCGAGGGGTGTTCGGATGCCGAGTGGCATGTGGATGGGCTGGCGGCCGGCACCGCCGATTGGCGTTCCTCGGGAAGCATCACCGCTGTCCGGGCGACGTCACGCCTGGCCGTACACCGGAACATGTGCGCCGGAGGTAACCGCCGACGCGTCCGAGCAGAGGTACGAGATGACCTCGGCGATCTGCGCCGGCCGGACCCAGGCGGAGAAGTCTGCGCCCGGCTGGGCCGCTCGGTTGGCCGGTGTGTCGATGATGCTGGGAAGGACGGCGTTGGCCCGGACGAGATCGTTGCGGTACTCGACCGCTACGGCGTCGACAAAGGCCAGCACGCCTGCCTTGGCGGTGATGTATCCGGCGGCACCGGGGAACGGGCGCAGCGCGGCACGGGAGCTCACGCATACGACCGACCCGCCACCGGAGGCGATGAGATGAGGTAGCGCGGCCGCCGTGACGAGGTACGTGGGGCGCAGGTTGAGCCGCAGTTGAGCCTCGAATGAATCGACCGGGGTCTCGTGCACTCGACCACCTGCGGTGTAGCCGCCGACGAGGTTGACGACGGCCCGTAGCGGCGAGTCCGGCTCGGCCGACGCGGCCGCGACGGCCCCGGCGACATCGCTCACGTCGGTCAGGTCAGCTTGAACGGTGAGGACACCTGGCACGACCTGTTCGGACTCACCCCGCACCGGCGCGACCACCCGCCACCCGTCCGCGACGAGGCGGGCGGCGACCGCGGTCCCCAACCCTCCGGATGCGCCGGTCACCAGGACCGTTCCGGTCATGAACACCTCCTAGCGACGCGCCCTGATGGCTACCGTGCGAAATCCCGCCGATCCTCAACGTAGTTCACACGCCGGCCGGCCGGGTAGGTTCTCCACCGGGAGTCTGGTACACGAGGAGTAGCTGTGCGCGAGTTTTCGGTTCCGTCGGTAGTGACCGTCGGTGATGTCACCAACCTGACCGATCCGGTCTGGGACAACGCCGAAGACCACCCGGAGACGCCACAGTTCGGTCGCCGGACTCCAACCGGCTGGGCGGACGTGACCTGTCGCCAGTTCCGCGACGACGTCGTCGCCGTGGCGTGCGGCATCATCGCCGCCGGTGTCTCACCCGGCGACCGGGTCGCCCTCATGAGCCGGACCCGGTACGAATGGACTCTCATCGATTACGCGATCTGGGCCGCCGGTGCCGTCACGGTCCCGATCTACGAGACATCGAGCGCCGACCAGATCCAGTGGATCCTCGCCGACTCGGGTGCGGTCGCCTGCTTCGTGGAGAACCCGACACACGTGGCGGCCGTCGCCGGCGTCCGGGACAAGCTGCCCGGCCTCACCCGCGTCTGGTGTGTCGAGCCCGCTGCCGGGGAAAAGCCGGCCGTCGACGAGCTCGTCGAGACGGGTCGACCGGTTCCCGCCGACGAGGTGGAGCATAGACGACGGTCCCGTCGCGCCGACGACCTCGCCACGATCATCTATACCAGTGGCACCACCGGCCGGCCCAAGGGGTGCATGCTCACGCACCGCAACATCTACGGCGACATCGCCAACGCGATCCCCGGTATGGACAACCTGTTCTACGAGGGTGCGTCGACGCTGTTGTTCCTGCCGCTGGCGCACAGCTTCGCCCGGTTGATTCAGGTCGGAGTGGTGCAAACCCGCGTCTATACGGCGTATTCCCCCGACGTGAAGAACCTGGTGAACGACCTCCAGGCGTTCCGTCCGACATTCGTGCTCTCGGTCCCGCGGGCGTTCGAGAAGGTCTACAACACGGCCAGACAACGGGCGCACGCGGACGGCCGAGGCGCGATCTTCGACCGGGCGGAGCGGGTGGCCATCGCTTACAGCGAGGCGCTGGACTCCCCACGCGGCCCCGGCCTGCTGCTTCGTACCCAGCACGCGGTGTTCGACAAGCTTGTTTACGGCCGGCTGCGGGCCGCGATGGGCGGGCGGTGCGAGTCGGCGATCTCGGGTGGAGCGCCCCTGGGCGCCCGGTTGGCCCACTTCTTCCGCGGCATCGGCGTCACCATCTACGAGGGGTACGGGCTGACCGAGACTTCCCCGGCGTGCACCGCGAACGTGCAGACCCACATCAGGATCGGCACGGTTGGGCGGCCACTGCCGGGCGTGACCGTCCGGATCGATGACTCGGGCGAGATCCACATCCGCGGCGATATCGTCTTCCCCGGGTACTGGAACAACCCCGAGGCGACGGCCGAGGCCCGGGACTCCGATGGTTGGTTCCACACCGGCGACCTCGGCAGCCTCGACCCCGACGGATACCTCACGATCACCGGACGGAAGAAGGAGCTCATCGTCACCGCCGGTGGGAAGAACGTGGCCCCGGCCGTGCTCGAGGACCGGCTTCGCGCGCACCCGCTGGTGAGTCAGTGCATCGTCGTCGGCGACCGTCAGCCGTTCATCGCAGCCCTGGTGACCGTCGACGAAGAGGCGCTTCCGGCCTGGAAAGCCGCCCACGGGAAGCCGGCCGATGCGACGGTGGCCGACCTCGTGACCGATCCCGATCTGGTGGCCGCCGTACAGGAGGCCGTCGACGACGCGAACAAGGCCGTCTCCATGGCCGAGTCGATCCGCGTATTCCGGATCCTGGCTGGCGACTTCACCGAAGCGAACGGCATGCTGACACCGTCGTTGAAGGTGAAGCGCAACGTGGTCATGAAGGAGTACGCCGACGAAATCGCCGCCATCTATCGTTGACCCCGCCGCCAACCAGTCTCCTCCGCGCCGGTCCGTGCTTACCCGCCCGGACGGCGCCGAACGGGTCGCACTGGTGCTGCGGTTGACGGCGCTGATGTTGGTACTCGTCGCCATGGTCGTCGTGACCCTGGGCAGCAAGTCGATCAGCGGGCTGAACCGGTATCAGCCGGTGTTCTGGGTCGGTCTGCTGGCGTTCTCGGCGGTCCCGGCATGGGCGCCGTTCCGGCACGCGCAGCTCCTCAAGATCGGACGCCTGGCCGAGGTGTGCATCACCATCATCGGAGCGAGCACCCTAGCCACCGTGGCCGCCCCTGCCTTAGTGGCGCCTGCCAATCAGGGCGTGGCCGCCAGCTCGCTGCTCCCCTATCTGATCGTGCCGACGATCCTGTCGGCCCTCGGCGGGCAGATATGGGAGTCATTGCGGCTGCTCGGCGTGGCCACGACGCTCGTGCTCGTCCTGGCAGCACTTACAGGCGACCACACCCGCACGTACTACTTCGCTTGCGCGGAGTGGATCGCCATCGCCGGACTATCGGCCGCCTTCGTCGCCTCGGTCCAGCGGCGGCTTGCCCGCGACCGCGGACAGGGGCCGCAGCCGTATGCCGAAGCGACGCGCCTGCTCACGCAGCTACGCACGGTAGCCCGGCAGTTGCCTGGTGCGACTCTGGACCCGGGTGGCATCGCCGAGCACCTCCTCGAGGAGGTTCGGTCCATCGCGCCAGCGGATCGGGCGGCCGTACTCTCCGGCAGCGGCGGCGGCCGACTCGTCGTGCTGGCCCAGGCTGGGGTCGACCGGGTCGACTGGGAGACCTCCCTCGACGCGGACTCCGCGATCGCCGACGCCTGGGCCAGCCAGCAGCCGCAGGTCACCGCCCGGTCCCAGGTACGTAGCGCCGCCACCGACGTGTCGGCGTTGGTGGTACCCCTGGTCTCGGGGATCCGGACCATCGGGCTGGTGACCCTCGAGTATGACCGGACCGGGGCGTACCCCGCGCACCTCGTGAATCGGATAACCGCGCTCGCGGGTCCGGCCGCGTTGCGGCTCGAGGCGGCGCTGCTCTTCGACGACGTACGGTCTCTGGCCACCAACGAGGAGCGGCAGCGGCTGGCCCGGGAGATCCACGACGGCGTGGCCCAGGAGTTGGTCATGGTCGGCTACGGCATCGACAACGCGTTGGCGACTCTGCCAACCAGCGCGGTTGAGTCGGCCGAGGACCTGCGGGCGGTCCGGGCCGAAGTCACGCGGGTCATCACGGAGCTACGGCTGAGCCTGTTCGAGCTGCGTACCGAGGTTGACCGGTCGGGCGGGCTGTCGGCCGCGATCGCCGAGTACGCGCGCCAGGTCGCCTCGGCCGGGGGGCTGCGGGTGCACTTCTCGGTGGAGGAGTCGACCGCCCGCATGCCGGCGGCGATCGAGGCCGAGCTGCTCCGGATCGCCCAGGAGGCGATCACCAACGCGCGCAAGCACGCCGGAGCGCAGAATCTCTGGGTGAGCTGTGAGATCGACCCGCCCTACGCCCGGATCGAGGTCTCCGACGACGGGGCGGGCATCGGGATGCAGCGCCCGGACGGGCGGTTCGGTCTCGCGATCATGGCGGAACGGGCCGAGCGGATCCGTGGCCAGTTGGAGATCACCCCGCGGCTGACCAGCGGCACCTCGGTGGCGGTCGTCCTGGGCTCGCCGCCCCGGCGGAGTGCACCATGACCGCGCTGGGTGCGAAAACGTACCCATCTTTGAGGTGTGTGACGTATTGCTCAAAAGCCAACCGGGCGCAAAGATAGCGACGGCAATCGACGGGCGACCGCATACGGCGCACCGGACCCAGGGGAGTACACCGCGCATGACCACCACCGCCGCACCCACGCCGGGGACACGTACCAAGGTGCTGCTCGTCGACGACCACGATCTGATCCGGAAGGGATTGAGGCACGCTTTCGAGCGCGACCGCAACTTCGAGGTGGTCGGCGAGGCCGGCAGTGCCGCCGAGGCCGTACGCCAGGCCGGAGCGCTCCAGCCCGACGTGGTGATCATGGACCTCCGGCTGCCCGACGGCAGCGGCCTCGAGGCGACCCGGGCGCTGCGGAAGTCGAGCGCGACCGTGGGCATCGTCGTGCTCACGATGTACGCCGGCGACGACCAGCTCTTCGGTGCGTTGGAGGCCGGTGCCTCCGCGTTCGTCCCGAAAACGGCGCCGGCCGATGAGGTGGTCGCCGCCGCCCGGCACGCTGCCTCGTCGCCGTCCGCGTTCACCGCCGCCGACCTGGCCGAGGCCATGAAGCGCCGCCTCGCCCCGGCCGGCCCCCAGCTCTCCCCCCGGGAGAGCCAGGTGCTGCGGCTTCTGGCCGACGGGATGAGCGTGGCCGGGATCGCCAAGCAGCTCTATGTGAGCGAGTCCACCGCCAAGACCCATATCTCCAAGCTGTACGAGAAGCTGGGCGCTGCGAACCGAGCCCAGGCTCTGATGACGGCCCTGCGGGTCGGGTTGCTCGAAGCGCCCGACGCGCCCAAATTCTGACGTGGGACGCCACTCAACCTCGCCGTCGGACGATCTGACCGACTGGCGGGCCGATCGTGTCGGTGCCGCCCGCCGGGGCGAGAACCCCATGGTCTTGGCGAAGATGCGCTCCGGCTGGGCAGTCATGGGCGACACGCAGTTTCTGCCCGGATACTGCGTACTGCTCTCCGATGTGGACAGTGCCAACCATCTGAGCGATCTGCCGAGGGCGATCCGGGACGAGTTCCTGTCGGACATGGGGATCCTTGGCGAGGCGATGGTCAGCGCGTGCATCGGGCTGGACCCGTCGCTACGGCGGATCAACTACGAGATCCTGGGCAACGTGGACCGGGACCTCAAGGCCCACCTCTTCCCCCGGTATGGCTGGGAGCCGGCCGAACTGCGACATGGACCCGTCTGGCACTATCCGCCGGACCGCTGGACCTCGCCCAGGGATGCGTACTCTGACGAGCACGAGCCGTTGCGGCAGGCGTTGACCGAGGCTCTCGCCCGGCTTCTGTGAGCCACGCGAAAGTTCTCCGGGTCCCTGTCGATTCGGGTCGGGGCGTACGTCGTCAAGGCATAGGACCCACGACGGGAAGGTGCACACCATGGCGGAGTACTTGATCCTCATCTACGAGAACGAGGAGAGCTACGCGAAGGCGACCGAAGCCGACTTCCAGCGGATTATGGAGGCACACAACGCTTTTCCGGAGCAGGCGACCGAGCTCGGCGGCAAGGTTCTTGGGGGCAAGGCACTGCAGCCGGCCAACACCGCAACGTCGATCAGAGGCGACGTGGTGACCGACGGCCCGTTCGTTGAGACGAAGGAGGTCCTCGGCGGTTACTACCTGATCGAAGCCGACGATCTCGACCAAGCGCTTGCCATCGCCAAGATCACTCCCGCGCCGTACGGCGGAGTCGAGGTTCGCCCGATCATGACCTTCGAGTGACCGTACGGGGTGCTGGGCGTGGCCTCGGCTGAACCTGCTGATGTCCGCGCGGCCGTGGCGGCGGCGCACCGTCGCGAGTGGGCGATGGTGCTCGCCGCGACGGTGCGGGTCGCGGGCGATCTCGACCTCGCCGAGGAGTGCGTGCAGGACGCGTACGTCTCAGCCATAGCCGCCTGGACGCGCGAGGGCATTCCCGCGAATCCGGGCGCGTGGCTCACGGTGGCATCCCGACGACGGGCACTGGATGCCCACCGCCGGGAGAAGACCCTCCGGAGCAAGCTGCCGCTGTTGGTCGAAACCGACACCGCGCCGGACCTCTCCGTCGAGGAGAGTGAGGGGGTACCCGTGATCCCCGACGACCGCCTGCGCCTGGTCTTCATCTGCTGCCACCCCGCTCTCGCCCGGGAGGCACAGGTCGCCCTCACGCTGCGGCTGGTCTGCGGCCTGACCACCGCCGAGATCGCTGACGCCTTCCTGGTCTCGGAATCGACCATGGCGGCGCGGGTCACACGGGCCAAGAAGAAGATCACCGCAGCTCGTATCCCGTATCGGGTACCGGCCGAGGCCGAGCTGCCCGACCGTCTCGACGCCGTTCTCACGGTGGTACATCTGCTCTTCACGACAGGACACACCGCACCCGCCGGACACGAGCTCGTCCGGGCCGACCTCGTCGACCGTGCCGTGCGCCTGACCCGAATGCTGGTCCAGCTGATGCCGGACGAGCGGGAGGTGCGTGGCCTGCTCGCCCTCCTGCTGTTCACCGATGCCAGGAGGGTCACACGCTCGACTCCGGACGGTCGTCTGGTTCTGATGGCGGACCAGGATCGGGCGGCCTGGGACCGGGCCGCGATCGCCGAGGGTGCCTCGCTCGTCGTTGGCGCGTTGCGTGGTGGCAATCCTGGCCGGTTCGCCCTGCAGGCGGCCATCGCCGCGTTGCACGCCGAGGCGCCGTCGTACGCCGAGACCGACTGGCCGCAGGTACGCCGACTCTACGACGCGCTGCTGCGGGTATGGCCGTCCCCGGTGGTGGCGCTCAACCGTACGGTGGCGACCTCCATGGTGGACGGTCCGGCGGCCGCGCTGAACGAGGTCGAGGAGCTGGAGCGCGATGCCAGGCTGGCCGGCTACCGGTACCTACCGTCGACCAAGGCCGATCTGCTGCGCCGGCTCGGCCGGACGAAGGAGGCCGCGCAGGCGTACCGCGCGGCGCTGGAGCTGACCGAGAACACCCAGGAGCGGGATTTCCTGACCCGCCGGCTACAGGCGCTCTGCCCGTAGCCTGCGTCGGTCCCTCACGACGCGGCCGGATACGGTGGTTCCTGCCCACGCCCGTCACCGCGGATTGGTGAGCTGACAATGACCGACGTAACGACGGATGACGCCTACGTACACCCGAGCGCCGACGTGGAGGACGGTGCCCGGATCGGTCCCGGCACGATGATCTGGCACCTGGCCCATGTCCGGTCAACGGCGCGCATCGGTGCCAACTGCGTGCTGGGTCGCAACGTCTACGTCGATTCGTCCGTCGAGATCGGCGATCGGGTGAAGATCCAGAACAACGTCTCGGTGTACCAGGGGGTCACCCTCGAGGACGAGGTCTTCGTCGGGCCGTGCGCGGTGTTCACCAACGATCTGCGGCCACGGGCGCAGAACCCGGACTGGCAGATCACCCCCACGGTGGTCCGTCGCGGCGCCTCGATCGGAGCGAACGCGACGATCATCTGCGGGGTCGAGGTCGGCCCGTACGCCATGGTGGCGGCCGGCGCCGTCGTGACCCGAGACGTAGCCCCGTACCAGCTGGTCGCCGGTAACCCGGCTCGACCTCTGGGCCGGGTCGACGAGAAGGGCAACGTGGTCTCGCGCGAGCGACGGTCCCCGGACGAATGAGCACCCGCGCTCGCCGACCGTGTGTGACGAACTGCGCGGTGCCGGGTAAGACGGACCATGAGCCCTCCACGTGGTGACCGCGTGTAGTGTGATCGAGGGCCCGGACCTGACCGAAGAGGGGGACGCCCGTGCGCGGGTCGAATGAGAATCCGATCCCATCGGCACGACCCGTGATCGCCAAGGCCGAGATCGAGGCCGCGGTGGGGGTACTGCGCAGTGGCAAGGTTGTGCAAGGTCCGGAGGTCGCCGCGTTCGAAGAGGACTTCTCCACGCTCGTCGACGGCCGCTGGTGCGTCGCCGTGAACTCGGGTACGTCGGCCTTGCAACTGACCCTGATGGCACTGGACTTCGGACCGGGCGACGAGGTCATCGTGCCGTCCTTCTCGTTCGCCGCCACCGCCAACGTGGTGCGTCTGGTCGGCGCCAGCCCGGTGTTCGTCGACATCGAACCGGGCAGCTTCTGCCTCGACCCGGCAGCCGTCGAGGCGGCCATCGGTCCCCGGACGGTGGGCATCATTCCGGTGCACCTCTACGGTTACCCCGCCGCGATGGACCGGCTGACCGAACTCGCCCGGCGGCACGGCCTGGCCCTGGTAGAGGACGCCTGCCAGGCGCACGGCGCTGAACTGCACAGCCGACCGGTGGGCACCTTCGGTGTCGCCGGGTGCTTCAGCTTCTATCCGACCAAGAACATGCATTCGCTCGAGGGCGGCATGGTCACGGTGGCCGACCCGGCTCTGGCCCGCACGATCCGGTTGCTGCGCAACCAGGGCATGGAGCAGCGGTACGCGAACGAGATCGTCGGCATGAACGTGCGGATGACCGACGTCGCGGCCGCGATCGGCCGGGTCCAGCTCGCCCAGCTGCCCGAATGGACCGCCAAGCGGCAGGCGAACGCGAAGTTCCTCGATGCGCGGATCACCGGCGCCATCACCCCGCCGGTCGCCGACGGCGTCCAGCACGTCTACCACCAGTACACGGTCCGGGTGCCGGGTGACCGCGACGCGGCGCAGCGGGCCTTGGCCGACCGCGGTATCGGCAGTGCCGTCTACTACCCGACCCCGATCCACCGGCTGCGGCCGTTCCTTGTCGACGGCGCCGTGGATCCGCGGCTGCATCTGCCGGAGACGGACCGCGCGGCGGCCCAGGTGCTCTCATTGCCGGTGTACCCGTCCCTGACTCAGGCCGAGCTGGAGCGCATCGCCGATGCGGTGACCGACGTGGCGGGTGAGGCATGACGGCCCGCAACGGCAGCCTGCGGGCCGGCCTGATCGGGCTGGGCGCGATGGGGCGCAACCACGCCCGCGTGCTGTCCGGTCTGGCTGGAGTCGACCTGGTCGGTGTCGTCGAGCCGACGGCGCCGAGTAGTCGTCCGCCTGGAGTCCCGGTCGTCGGCACCGTCAGCGAGTTGATCGACCTCGGCATCGACTACGCGGTGGTGGCCAGCCCGACGGCCACCCACCTCGAGATCGGACTCGAGCTCGCCGCCAATGGCATCAGCGCGCTGTTGGAGAAACCGCTGGCGCACACCGTCGATGCCGCGTCGAAGCTCGTGCAGGCGTTCGAGGATGCCGATGTGATCGCCGGCGTCGGGCACATCGAGCGGTACAACCCATCGCTGCAGAGCCTGCGGTCCCGCCTCGAAGCCGGCGAACTCGGGGAGATCTTCCAGGTGGTGACCCGGCGCCAGGGCCCGTTCCCGCACCGCATCGGTGATGTCGGCGTCGTGATGGACCTCGCAACCCACGACATCGACCTGACCAGTTGGGTGACGGGTCAGGCGTATCGGTCGATCTCGGCGCACACGGTGTTCCGAAGTGGACGGCCGCACGAGGACATGGTCGCCGCGATCGGGCAGCTCAGCGACGGCGCCATGGTCAACCACCTGGTGAACTGGCTGAGCCCGCTGAAGGAGCGGTCCACTGTGGTCACCGGCGATCACGGCTGCTTTGTTGCGGATACGCTGACCGCCGACCTCACGTACTACGCGAACGGGGCGGTCAGCACCGAATGGGAGACCCTACGCGCATTCCGCGGTGTGGTCGAGGGCGACATGATCCGGTATGCAATCCCGAAGCGGGAACCCTTGCTCGTGGAGCACGAGCGGTTCCGTGACGCGGTCGAGGGGAAAGAGAGCGACTACGTCACGCTGCGGCAGGGCCTGCGTACGGTCGAGGTCGCGGCCGCCGTGCTCGAGTCAGCCCGGCAGGGCACCACCCAGAAGCTGGCGCTGCCCTAACCTTCGTATCGCGCGAGCACGTCAACGACCCGTTCCGCGGTGTGTCCATCGCCGTACACCATCGGGCGGGGCGCCGACGGCGCAGGCCTCGTGGCCACATAGGCCCAGCGGCTCGAGGTCAGCTCGGCCGGCTCCGGCACCAGCATGTTCCAGTCGTTGACGAGGGTTTCCGGCCATTCCGTCTCCGACCGTACGGTCGTGCATGGTGTCCCGAGAAGGTACGCCTCCTTCTGCAGGCCACCGGAGTCTGTCACGACGGCGGCACTGCCCATCACCGCGCCGACCATCCCGCCATAGGGCAGAGGGCGGCCGGCCCTCACCGCTCCGCGGTCGAGCTTCACGCCGTGCTCCGTTGCCCGGGCGACCAACCGCGGATGCGCGAGCAGCGCGACCTGGATGGGCAGGTCGGCCAGAGCGTCGATGACGGCCGCGAGGCGATCCGGATCGTCGGTGTTCTCGGCCCGGTGGATAGTCGCCAGCACGTACGGCTCGTCCGGCTTGACGCCCTCGGGGAGGTTGGGCCGGGGAAGAGCGCCGGCCAGCACCGCGTCCCGGGTCCGCAGGCAGATGTCCACCATGACATCGCCCACCATCAACGACCGGGAGGACAGGCCCTCGGTGGCGAGATGGCGCATCGCCTCGTCAGTTGGGGCCAGCAACAGATCGGCGGCGTGGTCGGTGAGGATCCGGTTGTGCTCCTCCGGCATCGCACGGTTGAAGGACCGCAGCCCCGCCTCGAGGTGGGCGACCCGGAGGTGCAGTTTCACCGCGGCGAGCGCACCGGCCAGGGTGGAGTTCGTGTCCCCGTAGACGACCACCCAGTCCGGTGCGTGCGCGGCCAGTACCGGGTCCAGCGCCGCCAGGGCGTGGCCGGTCTGGACACCATGAGTGCCGGACCCGACGCCGAGGTACTCGTCGGGACTCGGGATTCCCAGGCCGGTGAAGAAGACGTCGGAGAGATCCTCGTCATAGTGCTGGCCGGTGTGCACTATGACGTGCCGGTGGCCGGTTTTCGCCATGGCAGCGGCGATGGGGGCGAGCTTGACCAGCTGCGGACGAGCCCCGACGACACTGACAACCTTCACTACCCGAATCCCCTCTGTCGGGTTTGGAGTATGTCACGTCCACCCTGGATTCAACGATCCGAGGAGACCAACGCATGTGCGCCAACTCACACCTCGGGGCGCGACGCTCTACGTCATGTTTGCGCCGTCACAGGGGCCACACCACGACGTAGCCCGACCGGCCACCCACGATCGAGACGGGCACCATGCGGTGGATAGGGTCAGAGCACGCGCCGAACAAGAAGGGCATCATGAGGATCTGCGTTGTCGGCCTGGGAAAGATCGGGCTCCCGTTGGCTGTCCAGTTCGCGGTCAAGGGTCACGAGGTCGTCGGGGCCGACGTGTCGCCGCACGTGGTCGGGCTGGTCAACGAAGGGGCGCCGCCGTTCCCGGGCGAGGCCGACCTCGACCTCAGGCTGAAGCAGGTCGTCACGGCCGGCCGGTTGTCGGCGACCATCGACACCTCGGCCGCCGTGGCCGAAGCCGAGGCGGTGGTCGTGGTGGTGCCGCTTTTCGTCGACGCCGACGGCCAGCCCGACTTCGAGTGGATGGACAACGCGACCCGGTCCATCGCGGCGGGTCTGAGGCCGGGCGCCCTGGTCAGCTACGAGACCACGCTGCCGGTCGGGACGACCCGAGGTCGGTGGGCGCCGATGCTCGAGTCCGGTTCGGGGCTGACCGCCGGACGTGACTTCCACGTGGTCTTCAGTCCCGAGCGGGTCCTGACTGGGCGGGTCTTCGCCGACCTGCGCCGGTATCCGAAACTGGTCGGCGGGCTCGACGGCGAGTCGGCCCGACGAGGGGTCGCCTTCTACGAGGCGGTCCTCGACTTCGATGACCGCCCCGATCTGGCCCGGCCCAACGGGGTGTGGGATCTCGGGTCGGCCGAGGCGGCCGAGCTGGCCAAGCTGGCGGAGACGACCTACCGCGACGTGAACATCGGCCTGGCCAACCAGTTCGCCCGCTACGCCACCACCATCGGCGTCGACGTCATGCGCGTGATCGAGGCGTGCAATACCCAGCCCTACAGCCACATCCATCAACCCGGCATCGCCGTCGGGGGTCACTGCATCCCGGTGTACCCGCGGCTGTACCTGTTCAACGACCCGGCCGCGACCGTCGTCCGGTCGGCCCGCGAGGCCAACGCCGCGATGCCCGGCTACGCGGTCGACCTGCTCGCCGACGCGTACGGCGACCTCAATGGAGTCGGTGTACTGGTGCTCGGCGCGGCCTACCGGGGTGGCGTCAAGGAGACCGCCTTCTCCGGGGTGTTCCCGATCGTCGACGCCCTTCGACGCGCGGGCGCGCGACCGTTCGTGAGCGATCCGATGTACACCGCCGACGAGCTGGCCGCGCTCGGCCTCCCACCGCACCAGGGCGAACCGGTCACCGCCGCGGTGATCCAGGCTGACCACCCCGAGTACCGTTCGCTCGCCCCGGCGGACCTGCCGGGCGTGCGGGTACTGGTGGACGGACGCCGCGTCGTCGACTCGGCCCGGTGGACTGGCCGTCGACTGGTGGTCATCGGCCGCTGACCGATCGCGCCAAGTTCGGCAATACGTCGACTCGCGGTGGCGTGTGTTGTCGTACAGCCGGGCCATAATGGCCGGGTGACACGGACCCAGCCGCTGCCCTCGCGCCTCATCGGTCTGACCGACCGCATCCCGCGGAAGCTCTCCGACCTGGCCGGCCCCTCCGACGGGTGGGTCAGCCTACCTCTGCGGCTGGCCTGGACAGGCCTCTCCGACTTCGATGTGTCGGACGACAAGGAGCGGCTGACGCTTTATCGAACCCTTCTCGACTGCGGCCAACGGTCCGACATGACCAAATACCTCAACGCGGACCTGCTGTGCCGGGACTGGCCACGTATCCGCCGCCTCACCGCGCGCCGTGTCATCGCTGTCTGGGAGCGACAGCTGCCTGAACTCGGCGAGACGGGTTGACCTTTTGGCGATGGACGACCTACATAAGCGGCTGCTTCTCATCGGATACGCCGCTGGAGAAGACCTCGGCCTCGTCCTCGCCGGCGGATACGCGCTCGTCGCGCATGGCATCGTCGATCGCCCGTCGCGTGATATCGATTTCGCCACCAACGCAGCGCTGCAGCTGCCGCTCATCGCCGAACGGCTCGCGACCGCCTATCAAGCTGCCGGGTATGAAGCAACGATCGCCGAAGGGTCGCTGCGGATGGCCCGACTACTCGTATCGTCGATTACGGAGGCGTGTGAGGTCGACGTCATGAAAGAGGCGATCGGTCCACCCGCACGGTTGCGTGTTGGACCGGTTCTCGCATTCGACGATGCCGTAGTTTGAAGGTGCGCGCTCTCCACGACCGCGCGGCCCACCGCGATTTCATAGACGTCCATGCCGCCGGCGCGCACCTGAGTCGAGCCGAGCTGGAGCGGCTGGGTGCGAGGCACACGGTGGGCTTTTCGCTCGAGGAGCTAGCCGATCGCCTCGGTTCAATAAGCATTCTCGATGACCGAACCTTCCTGACTTACGGCCTCGACGAATCGGACCGAGCGACACTGCTCGCTTGGGCGACTGCCTGGGAGACCGACATCCGGCTGCGGCTCGCCGCCGGCGAGACCGGACCACTCGTGGTGGCCGACAACCAGTGGGACGCTTACCTCGACGGCTGAACGTCGGCGACCCGCGGCGTCAGGTCGACCGTTCCAGCTCGAGCAGGTTGGAAAGGCGGCTCGCCTGAAGGTCCCAGCGCCACTCCGACTCGACCCATGCGCGGCCGGCCCGCCCCATCCGGCCCGCCAATTCGGAATCGGTGAACAGCGCGGTGATTCGTTCCGCGACCGCACCGACGTCCCGGCCGCCCACGACATAGCCGGTCTCGCCGTCGCGTACAGCGTCGGGTGCGCCGCCGGAGTCGCCCGCGACCACCGGCAGGCCGGTCGCCGACGCTTCGAGGTAGACGATCCCCAACCCCTCCACGTCCAGGCCGCCGCGGCGGGTCCGGCACGGCATCGCGAAGACGTTTCCGGCGGCGAAGTAGGAGGCGAGGTCGGCCCACGGCACAGGGCCGGCGAAGAACACGTGCCTGGCCACTCCGTACTCGGCGGCAAGAGCCTCCAGTGTGGACTGATAGACTCCCCCGCCGACGAGGAGGAGCGCGGCCTCGGGTACGGCGCGTCGCACCTCGGGGAGCGCCTGGATCAGAACATCCTGCCCCTTACGGGGCACAAGGCGGGACACACAAACGACCACCGGACGATCGGTCAGCCCGTACGCCTCGCGTACCTGCGACCCGGAGACCGACGGCGTGAAGGTCTCGACGTCGACACCGGGTGCGAGTCTGTCCAATGTAGTCAATTCACCGACCGCCCGGTCGAGCCGGACCCTGAAGTACTCGCCGAGGTACGTCAGCACGTCCACGCCGCGGGCGATCCGGCGCAGCATGCCGCGCGCGCCTGGGATGGCGGCCCAGCCGGCCTCGTGGCCGTGGGTGAGGGCGACCGCGCGGGTCACCCCGGCCCGCTCCCGAAGCGGCGCGGCGAGCAGGCCGAGCGGAGCCGCTGCCCCGAACCAGACGCGGTCACATGCCCGGTCGCGGGCCAGCTCCACCACCCGACGGGCCACCACGGGCTTCGGCAGCAGGATCGTCGTGTCCTCCCGTACGACCTCGAACGGCTGCGCCGCGTCGAACTCTTCCCAGCCGGGCGAACGGGAGCTGAAGACGACCAGTGAACCCGACGGCTGGCGTACGGCGAGATTGTGGACGAACTGCTGGATGCCGCCTGCGCGGGGCGGGAAGTCGTTGGTTACCAGGAGAGTCCGGCTCACCGTTCGCCCCGGGCGAAAGCGCGCGCGGCCGCGATCCGCTCGACGACGGACGGGTGGCTGGCGAACATGATGTACTCGAGCCTCGGCGGGTCGGCTTCGGCGTGGTTGGTGGTTGCCAACCGGCGCTCCATTTGCTCCACAGTAGACGGATCGTTCGTGAGCTGGAGCGCGTGCGCGTCCGCGCGGGCCTCGACCCGCCGCGACACGTAAGCCTGCGCCGGCGCCGCCAGTACACCGGCAACCCCTCCGATGGCAAGGAGCAGGGCCAGCGCTCGTGGATCCACAACGGACTCGACTCCGGCGAGATTGAGTAGGCCGGTCCAGGTGCCGAGCACCGGCAGCAGACAGACGGCCGCCGCGACGCCGAGGGCGGCAAGAGCTGTTCCGGTGACGACATCGCCGTACTTGGCATGTCCCAGTTCGTGCGCGACGACGCATTCGACCTCGGCGGGCGGCGCCTGGCCCAGCAAGGTGTCGAACACGACGATGCGGCGGGTCGGTCCGAGGCCGGAGACGTACGCGTTGAGCGCGTTGGTCCGGCGCGACGCGTCAGCAACGAGGACGTCCCGTACCGGCACGCCGTCCCTACTGGCCAGAGCCAGCAGACTCTCCCTCAGCTTGCCGGCTTCCATCGGGGTGAACCGGTTGAAGATGGGTTCTACGACGACGGGGAAGACGAAGCTGAAGACGATGACGAGACCTGCCGCGCCCAGGGCGGCCCAGATCCACCAGGTACGCGGAGCAAGCTGACCGGCGCCGAAGAAACCGATCAGCGCGATGGCGCCGACCACGCCGCCAACGGCGTACCCCTTGAGCAGGTCGACCGTCCACGACGCCCACGTCTGGTTGGAGAGGCCGAACCGGCGCACGATCACCTCACGCCAGGCGGCCAGCGGCAGCGTGACCAACTCGCCGATCAGGACGATGACGAAGCCGCCGGCCAGAGCCCGGGCGAACCAGTCATCCCCGAACGGCCGACCTACTGCCGTGACGATGGCGCCGCCGAGGTGCGTCAGACCCAGCGCCAGGGCGACCGCCAGGCCTAGCAGCAGCGAGCCGTACATGGTGGGGCGCAACGCCGCCCGGAACGCCCGGCCGCGGGCGACGGCATCGGCGGGCAGGTCGGCCAGCGCGGCCAACTGGTCGACTCGGGGAGCGGGAGGCGCCGAGCGCGGGATCCGGACAGCTGCTACCGCAGCCATCACGACGACCAATGCCGCTGCGATCACCGCCGCCCACGCCTGGTTTGTCATGCCAGCGACCATAGATGACTTACTCCCGGTCCGGTCATGGCGCCGCCGGCCACTAAAGATCGTTTCCGTACAGATCGTTGGTCAGAATGCCGTTCTGTACGGAAGCCGGTCAGGCGCGGGCCAGCCGCCTCAAGAGAGTGTCCGAGCTCAGCGGGTATGCGCCGTGTCGCCGTACGCCGTCTGCCACCTCGCGATCGGACGAGATGACCACGACCGGACGCCCGTCAGGTTCCGCCCGGACGAGTTGCCGGATGACCTCGTCAGCGGTCTCACTCTTGCGGCTGAACAGGACGCGCACTCCCCGGGTGCCCGGGAGTCCGGCGATGCGTTCGGCTCCGTCGAAGACCACCGTCACCTCGGCGCCGGACTGGGCCGCCAGACCGGCCAGAGCCGCAATCAGCCGGGTGCGTTGCTGCTCCAGGGAGACGTCCCCGAAGCCTTTCTTGGTGACGTTGTAGCCGTCCACGATGAGGTGGACCTTCGGTAGGGCGAGCAGTTGATCGAGGCGCGCCGGATCGTCGGCGTCGAGGGCGCGGGCGTCCGCGCGGCGACCTCCGGGCCGGTCGGCCACCTCGTCGGCGACGTAATCGGCCGGTAGCCGGGGTGGCGGCTGCAGCGCCAGGTCGCGGCGCAGACCCGCGGCGGCCTGCCCGATCGTCTCGAGCAGCAGCCACAGCCGGGCGTCACCGACCGCACGGGCCTCCTTCGCCTGGGCACGCGCCCCGCTGGCGGCGAGCTCGGCGTCGGCGAGCCGGGCGCGCAGGCGCCGCTGCTCCGCGTCCGCGTCGGCGGCCGCCCTGCTCGCCCTACCCCGCTCGGTGGCGAGGACATCGGCCGTCTTGCGCTCGCGCGCCTGCGCGTCCCGAAGGCTTCGGGCGAGGTTGCGGGTCTCCTCGCGCAGTCCGGCCGCCTCGGCGCGCAGGCGGGTCAGCTCGTCACGCAGCTTTTCCGCCTCGACCTTGGCGACGGCCCGTTCGTGCTCGGCTCGGGCGACCAGCTGCTCCGCGGTGGCGAGCCGAGCGGCGACGGCACCGCTTTCGGCGTCGGCGCGCAGTGTCTGGGTGGCCGCGGCCAGTAGATCCAGCCAGCGCTCCGGCCGGGTCAGGTACGCCAGCGCGGCGACCTCGACCGGATCCGCGGCGGCGGGCGGCGCCCCCTCCCGTACGGCCGCGCCCAGCTCGCCCCCGGCCTCGACCACCCGCGCGGCGATCCGTTGCCGGAAGGTCGGATCGGTCGCGAGTTGGATCGCGATCGCGGACGCACCCAGCCGTGCTCGCCGGTTCGGGGCGAACTGTGCGACCCGCCGGACCGGCGACGGGACCTCGTCGGCGGGCAGGCCGGTCATCGCGGCGGCGGCGAGATTGACCACCCTCTGACGCACGGGCTCCGGGAGCGTGAGCTCCGCGTCGGGCGTCCGGTCGCTGGCCTCCTCGCCGGTAGCGCCCGCGATGGCGTGATCCTGCTCCGGCATCCCCCCAGTGTTGCACCGATGATGATCGCGCGCTCCGCCCCCGCAGTACGGTTGTCGTACCCGTGTCCTAGCCTGCGGCCGTGGTCGGCACACCGCTCGTGGACGTGACCTTCGTCGTGCTCGACGTGGAGACCACCGGCGGCGTGCCCGACGGCAACGGGATCACTGAGATCGGTGCGGTCAAGGTGCGCGGTGGCCAGCCGCTGGGCGAGTTCGCGACCCTGGTCAACCCGGGCGCGCCGATCCCGCCGTTCATCACGGTCCTGACCGGGATCACCGAGGCGATGGTGCTGCCGGCTCCGCCGATCACCGAGGTGCTCCCGCCGCTCCTCGAGTTCTTGACCGGTGCCGTCTTCGTCGCGCACAACGCGCCCTACGACACGACCTTCCTCAAGGCCGCCTGCGCCCGCCACGGCTACCGATGGCCCGGTCCCAAGGTGGTCGACACCGCGGCACTCGCGCGTCGGCTGCTCAGCGAAGAGGTCCCGAACAACAAGCTGGCCACGCTCGCGGCGTACTTCCGCACCGCACACCGACCCACGCACCGCGCGCTCGACGACGCCAGGGCGACGGTGGACCTGCTGCACGCGCTGATCGGACGGCTCGGCAGCCACCGGGTCTTCGACCTCGACGACATGCTCGTCTTCGCCACGGCGATCTCCCCGGCGCAGCGCCGCAAGCGGTATCTCGCCGAAGGTCTGCCCGACGCGCCCGGCGTCTACATCTTCCGCGACGGTCAAGGCAGGCCGCTCTACATCGGCAAGAGCAGCTCGATCGGCACCCGGGTACGCAGCTACTTCACCGCGTCCGAGACGCGCAAGCGGATGTCCGAGATGATCCACATTGCCGAGGCCATCGAGGCGGTGGTTTGCGCCCACTCGCTCGAGGCGGAGGTACTCGAACTGCGCCTCATCGCCGACCATCGGCCTCCGTATAACCGCCGCTCGAAATTCCCCGAGCGGGCCATCTGGCTCAAACTCACCACCGATGCGTATCCACGATTGTCGATGGTTGGAGCCGTGCGCGACGACGCGGCGACGTACCTTGGGCCGTTCACCTCACGCCGGGGCGCCCAACTCGCCGCGGATGCGATCTACGACGCGCTCCCGCTGCGCCGCTGCACCCGGGCCCTCTCGCCCCGGCGGGCGTCGTCGACCTGTGTACTCGCCGATCTTGGCCGCTGCGCGGCCCCGTGCGACCTACGGGTCACTCCGGCCGAGTACGCAGAAAGAGCTGCAGACCTCCTGGTCGAGGTGGTCACCGGCGACCCGGGCGTAGTGGTGGACCGGCTACTCGCACGCATCGATACCCTCGCCGCCGTCCATCGATACGAAGACGCCAGCCGGGTAAGGGGTCGGCTGGCCGCATTGCTGCGGGCCGTGCTTCGCACGCAACGGCTGACCGCGTTGACCCGGCTCACCGAGGTCGTGGCCGCCCGGCCAGATCGTGGCGGCTGGGAGCTGGCGGTTGTACGGCGTGGCCGGCTGGTCGCCGCCGGTCGGTCGGGTCCGGCAACGCATCCCCGGACAAAGCTGCAGACCATGCTGGCCACCGCCGAGTCCGTCCAACCTCGCGCTGGCCCGACTCCGTGTGCCACCGCGGAGGAGAGCGAACGGATCCTCGCCTGGTTGGAGCGCACGGAGGTACGGCTGGTTGTGTGTGGCCAAGGCTGGTCGTACCCGATCGCCGGCGCGGCCCGCTACGCCGACCTGCTGCAGCGCGTCGAACTGGCGCGGAATCCGCCAAGTACCGCGGACAGGCTGCGGGGCTCGCTGACGCTCACTCCTCGCGCCCGCTCGAATCGAGCCGCACAGACAGGCGAATAGTCCGATCGGGTTCCAGTAGTCTGAATATGACGCCCCTGACGTACCGCGGGAGGTGGCCAATGGACTTCGACCTCGGCCGAAGTCCGCGCGCTGCGCTGGCCGCGCTACGGTACGTCGAGGACCTCGCACACCGAGTGAGATTCACCCTCGTCGGTACCAAGGTGCACGACGACCCGGTCCAGTTTCTGATCCGAAGCCACCGACGGGTGCACCGCGATGGCGACGTGGGGGCCCTCCGCCGGGCGTACGAGGTGGCCGAGCTGATGCACCGGGGCCAGCTGCGCAAGAGCGGCGAGCCGTTCATCACCCATCCCCTCGCGGTCGCGCAGAAGGTCGCCGAGCTCGGGATGGACACCACGACGGTGGTCGCGGCGCTGCTGCACGACACGGTCGAGGACACCAGCTACACGATGGCTCAGCTGCGGGCCGAGTTCGGTGGCGAGGTGGCTCTCCTGGTCGACGGGGTGACCAAGTTCGAGAAGGTCTTCTACGGCGATGCCGCCGAAGTGGAGACCATCCGCAAGATGATCGTCGCGGCCGGCGTCGACGTGCGGGTACTCGTGGTGAAGCTCGCCGACCGGCTGCACAACATGCTCACCATCGAAGTCCGCTCGCCGGCCAGTCGGGCCCGCATCGCCACGGCCACGCAGGACGTGCTGATCCCGCTGTGCGAGCGACTGGGCATCCAGACCCTGAAGCGGGACCTCGAAGACAGCGTGCTCGCGGCCCTTCAGCCCGACGCGCATGCCGCCCTGCGTTCCTGGGTGGCCGTACGGCCGGAGTGGCGCGCCTACGTCGATCATGTCGTCGCCCAGGCCGCCCGGGTCCTGCGGGCCCACCGGATCCGAGCCCGCGTCGTGTCGCGGCCGCACCACCTGCACTCGATCTGGAAGGACACGTACGCCAAGGGCTACGAGGCCCCAGCCGAACTGCCCCGCATCGCGATCATCGTCGCCGGTACCGACAACGACTGCTACACCGCGCTGGGGGCGATACACAGCACGTGGCGACCGGTGCTGGGCCGGTTCAAGGACTTCATCGCGTCGCCGAAGAACAACCTGTACCGGTCCTTGCACACCACTGTCACCGGGCCCGCGGAGCAGGCGGTCGAGGTGCAGATCCGGACCGAGATGATGGACCGCAACGCGGAGTACGGCATCGTAGCCGCGTACCGGTTCGAGCGCCGGGGACCGGGAGCGCATAGCCCACGGCATGCGCGCTCCCGCGACGGGATCGTCGCCGAGCGTCCGCTGTCCGAACAGAGTGAACATCTGGAGTGGCTGCGGCGTCTGGTGGAATGGCAGCGGGCTGCCGTCGATCCGATGCGCTTTCTCGATTCCCTGCGCTGCGACCTCTCCGAGGGCCAGGTCCACGTCTTCGTCGGCGGCAACCGTCTGCTCTTGCCGGCCAACTCGACCCCGGTCGACGTGGCGTACGCGATCGGGCCGGAATGGGGCGACCGGTGTGTCGCGGCGACCGTCAACGGCCAACTCGCGTTCCTGTCCTCGCCACTGGCCGACGGTGATGTCGTCGAGATCCACACCGCCGGTCCGGACGAGACCAGGGGTCCGGACGGCAAGCCGATCGGCCCGTCGCCGGAGTGGCTCAGCTTCGTTCGGACGCCTAACGCCCAGTTGCACATCGAGCACCGTCTCGGTAGCCGCTGGGCCGGCGACCCGGACTCCGCGCCCCCGGTGCCGATAGCCGCCCGGGTACGGATCGGGCGAGCCGCGATCGCGCTCGAGCTGCGCCGCCACGAGCGTGCCCTCGCAACCGACCTGCCCCTGCTCACGCTCGCTGGTGAGCTCGGGTACCACGACGTCGAGTCGCTCCTCGTCGCCGTCGCCGACCACGTCGAGCCGGCCCCGGCCATCGCACAACGGCTCATCGACCACGTGGACAACGCCGCCGTCGACGAGCTACCCGCGGTCATGGAACCGGACGCGGCGTCGGATCAATCGGCTGCGGCTTCCACCTCGACCCCCGTTGGCAGGCCGTAGCCTTTCCCCATGAGCTCCCCCTCGGCCGCGCGCCGGCTGCGCAGGCTGGGCTTCGCGGCGTTCTACCGGCTGCCGACGTCGCTGCGCCGCTGCCTCGTCCGGCTCGCCGTCGGGAAGTACATCGTCGGCGCGGTGGCCCTGGTCCGGGACTCAGATGCCGGCGGCTCGGGGCGGCTTCTGCTGCTGCGCCAGCCGCCCGGCCACGGCTGGTCGCTGCCGGCCGGCCTGCTTCAGCGCGGAGAGCGACCGGTCGAGGGGTGTGCGCGCGAGCTCTACGAGGAGTCGGGGGTAAGGGTGGCCATCGACGACCTGACCCCCGCGGTGCCCAACGCGGTCGTGCACCACCGCGGTCGGTGGGTCGACATGGTCTTCGAGGCCGCGGTGCCCGCCGACCGGTCGACACTCCAGGTCGATGGCGCCGAGGTCCTGGAGGCCGGATGGCACTCCGTGGACAGCCTGCCGCCGTTGACGCTGGCCACGGCGACCCTTCTTTCGTACTACGGCATCGGCCCGTACGCGGATTACCCCGAGGTCCGCCGTTGACCGGACCGGCGTTGTGCGCCCTCGTCCTTGCCGCCGGCGAGGGGGTACGGATGCGCCCGCTGACCCTGACCGTGCCGAAGCCGCTCTGCCCGGTGGGCAATGTGGCGCTGGTCGACCGGGCGCTGGCTCTCCTGGACCGGCACGGTCTCGCCGACCCGACCGCTGTCGCGGTCAACGTCTGCTACCTCCCCGACGTCGTCGCCGATCATGTGCGCGGGCACGCTTTCATCTCTCGCGAACCCGGCCCGCCGGCGCTGGGTACGGCGGGCGCGGTGGCACACCTGTCAAGCTGGGCGGCCGGACGGGGACTACTCGTGGGCAACTCCGACGCCTACCTCGCGCCGCGCCTGCCCGACACCCGAGACCTGGCACCGCTCTTCGACGGCTGGGACGGCACGACCGTTCGAGTGCTCGGGGTCCCGGCCAAGGACGATTCGACGACCGAGTTCCGGCCGGCCGGCTGCGGGCCGATGCGATTCGCCGGCTTCTCGTTGCTGCCCGCCGATGTGGTAGCCGGACTACCGGCCGGGCGTTCGGAGCTCGTCCATGAAGTCTGGCGCCCGGCCGAACGCGCTGGTCGTCTGGAAGTGATCACCTACGACGGCGAGTACATCGACACCGGAACCCCACCGGACTTCCTGGCAGCTAACCTGCACGCCGCCGCCGGCGGGTCGCTCGTCGCTGCCGACGCCGAGGTCAGCGGACTGGTACACGCCTCAGTCATCGGCTCGGGCGCACGGGTCCGCGGATCGGTCACCCGGTGCGTGGTCTTCCCTGGCTCCGCTGTGGGGGCGGGTGAACGTCTCGTCGATGCCATCCGGCTCGGCTCCACCGTGACGGTCAACGCCTGAGGCCGGTTTCCGCTCGCCACCGCGCCGCTGTCGGCTCGCCCGGCGCTATCGTGTGTGGACCGCCCGACCATCCGGCGAAGGAGCGCACCGTGATCACCGCGATCGTCCTCATCGACTGCGCCACCGACTCGATCCCTGAGGTCGCCGAGAATCTGGCCAACCTGGACGGCGTGAGCGAGGTCTATTCGGTAGCGGGTCATGTCGACCTGATCGCTATCGTCAGGGTCCGCGAGTTCGACGAGATCGCCGAGGTGATCGCGGGCGGCATCTCCAAGGTCGAAGGTGTCGTCAACACGGAGACCCACATCGCCTTCCGCGCCTACTCGCGACACGACCTGGAGGAGGCATTCGCTATCGGCTTCGCTCCGGGCGAGTGACGCGCATCTCCGCGGGCAGTGTCAGTGGAACGCCGGCTTATACACATAGCGTGAGGGAACTGTCCGGGCAACATGACTGGCGAGTACGAGCAGGAGTACGTCCAGCGGGGGGCTGACCGCCTTGGCGTCCAGGTGTACCCGGAGCCGTCCGAGGCCGGTGGTCCGTTCGTGGTCGTCTGGCCGGCGATGGGCGTGCCGGCACGGTACTACCGGGGGTTCGCCGCGCAGCTGCGATCGGCCGGGCTCGCAGTCGCCGTGGCCGACCTCCGCGGAACCGGCGCGAGTACCCCGGCACCATCGCGCCGGTCGAGCTACGGCTACGCCGACCTCGCCGACGACGTGGGGGCCGTCCTTGACCACCTCGGTCCGCGGTTGGAAGGGCGGCGGGTCATCCTGCTCGGACACTCGTTGGGCGGCCAGGCCAGCGCGCTGTACCTGGCCAGGGCCCCGAAGCCGGGCGTGGATGCGCTGATACTCGTCGCGGTGGGGTTGCCCTGGTTCCGGTCGTACCCGCTGCGGCGGGCGCGGGGGGTCCTTCTTCTGACTCAGTGGATCAACACAGTCTCGGCGATCCTGCGAGTCTGGCCCGGCTGGGGCTTCGGTGGTCGGCAGGCCCGACGGGTTGCCAGTGACTGGGCGTACACCGCGCGGCATGGGCGCTTTCCCAAGGTCGTCGCCGCGGAAGGACTCGCTGGCGTACGGGTGCCGGTGCTCGCCATCAGCATGGATGGCGACCAGTACACACCGGCCGCGACACTCGACCACCTCTGCGCGATGATGCCCGCCGCCGAGGTACGACGGGTGCACCTCACGACGGCCGATATCGGTACGCCGGTCGACCACCTCAGCTGGGCGCGGACATCGACACCAATCGCCGCGATGGTCGCCGGATACGCCGGGGACCTGCCCAGCCATCCGCGAAATAACACGATGGCAACACGCTCGGAGGTGAGCGGGACAGCTGACGGAGCCCCTGGCACACTGCTGCCATGACGCTCGGTCTGACCCCCGGACTGTCCCGCGAAGACTTCGACGATCTACACGAGTTCATCCGTACCCACGTCGCCGCGGGGTACGCGACCGATGACGAGATCGTGGCGGATGCCGTCGATATCTTCGCCGGGAACGGGGCCAGCCCGGCGGCGGTGTTGACCGCGGCCCGAGCCATCGCAGACCAGGCCGCGGCCGCCCACGCGGACGAACAGGCCAGCTGGGCGCGGGTCACCGACTGCGATCGCCTGGATGCGGCGTTCGCCGAGCTTGAGGCCCTCGGAATTCTCGCCCGGCAGCACTTCAGCTGCTGCGGTACGTGTGGCGCCACCGAAATCACCGGCGAGCTGGACGCCGCCGCCAGGGCCGGCCGACCGGCGCGCGGGTTCACCTTCTTCCACGTCCAGGACACGGAGCAGGCGGTCGCCGGCGAGATGCTCTACCTGAGTTTCGGTGCCGCGAGCCGGGACCACGGCGCGTCGCTGGCGATCGGGCACGAGGTGGTCGCCGCACTCGGCCGGCAGGGCCTCGCCCCGGCCTGGAACGGAAGGATCGCCCATCGGATCGCCCTGCCGCTCACCTGGCAGCGTCGCCGTCCCTGAGCCGCCGCGACCGCGCGCCGAGATCCCCTCGATCGGTACTCCGAACAGAGTGGGCCTCGCGGAGGCGGATCTGTTCGGAGAACTGCGATCAACCAGGGTCACCGGCTCGCGTGCAAGGCTTGGGAGACCTCGATCCAGCGGTCCAGTGTCGCCGCGGCCGAGCCGGAGTCGATCGACGACGTCGCGCGCCTGACCCCGGCGGCCAACCCGGCCCGGACATTGCCGGCTGAGGATGACCCCCAACCGTCGTACGCGGCGATGGCGGCAGCCGCGTTGACCAGCACGGCGTCTCGCACGGGACCTGGCTCGCCGGCCAGCAGCCGGCGGGCGACGGCGGCGTTGGTCGCGGCGTCGCCGCCGCGCAGATCGGCCGGGGCGCATCGGGGCAGCCCCAGGTCGGTCGCGTCGAGGACCAGGGGCGCGACCGACCCTCCGGCGACCGCCCAGACCCTGGTCGGCCCGGTGGTGGTGAACTCGTCGAGGCCATCCTCGCCACGGACGACCAGCACTGTGTCTCCCCGCAAGGCGAACACCTCGGCCATGATCCCGGCCATCCGGGCGTCGGCACAGCCGACCGCGCCGGCTCGAGGCTGGGCCGGGTTGGTGAGCGGGCCGAGGAAGTTGAACGCCGTCGGGATTCCCATCTCCCGGCGGGCGACCGCGGCATGGCGTAGGCCGGCGTGAAAGCGGGGGGCGAAGCAGAAGCCGATCCCGGCGTCGGCGACGCATCGGGCCACATCGGCCGGGCCGAGGTCGAGCGGAATCCCGAGGTACTCGAGCAGGTCGGCCGTTCCGCAGAGGGACGACGCCGCGCGGTTGCCGTGTTTGATGACCCTGACACCCGCGCCGGCCACGACGAGTGCCGCCATCGTCGAGATGTTCACGGTATGCGCGCGGTCACCGCCGGTACCGACGACGTCCACCGCGTCGCGAGCAGAGTCGGCACCGAGCACTGTGCCGAGGTCGACCCGCACCGCCGCGCCGAGCATCGCTTCAACCAGCCCGGCGATCTCGCCCGGGGTCTCGCCCTTGGCCCGCAGGGCGATCACGAAGGCCGCGATCTGCGTCGGAGTCGCCTCGCCGGCCATCACCTCGCCCATCGCCCAGGACGTGTCCGATGTGGACAGCTCGGTGCCGCTGAGTAACGCGGCGAAAAGGTTCGGCCAGCTACGCTCGCCCATGGCAGGCGGCCTCTCGGTTGTGGCGGACAGCGGGTTGACGCGAGCGTCCGAAGAGGACGGTCAGCGTAGCGTAGGTGTGCCGGCCAGGCGCGCCCTGAGCATCGAGGCGATCGTCTGGCCGGTCGTCATCGGGTCGAGGGGATGGGTAAGGGTCGCGTCCACTCTCGCGTAGGCGGCGAGCCACCTGTCGGCGGCGCGGGCGATGACGACCACCGTGGGTGGGCAGTCGTCGTACTCATCCTTGAGCTGGCGGGCGATCCCCAGGCCACCGGCCGGAACGGCCTCGCCGTCGAGAACGAGCAGGTCGATGTCCTGGCGTTCGACGATCCGGACCACCTCGTCGTGCGTGGACGCCTCGACGAACCGGACCGCGAGATCGACTGCCGGACGCGTCCCGATGGCCAGCCGCATCCGTTCGCGGACCTCCTGGTCGTCGCTGTACAGGAGCACCGTGCTCGTGGCTATATCGGCCGTCATCGAATGCGTCTCCGGTAGTCAGGGCTGGACCGTTTGTCGATCGTACCGAGCGACGATGTGTCCTCGTCGGCCTCGTCGGTCCCGGCCGCGATGTCCGCCCCGGCCGCGATGTCCGCCCCGGCCGCGACGTCCGTTTCTCCCGCGTCGCCGGCTCCGTCCGCAGCGGCCAGTGCGGCGCGCTCGGCCGCCTCTTCCCGGTCAAGCGCACGGTCGACTCGCCGCGCCTCACGTTCGGCGTCGCGCATCCACTGCACCACCAGGGCGGCGAGCATCGTGACCGACACCAGTTCGCCGCCGGCCCACAGGATGCCTCCGGCGAGCTGTTGATCGGTGAGCGGATCGGCCCAACCCAGCTCCAGCGAGGGGTACCAGTCGCCGCCGAGCAGACCGCTGCTCTGCATGACGGTCAAACCGAGCACCGTGTGGAACGGAGTCGACAGAAACACGATCAGCGCCCGGAGCGGGTACGGCAGGCGACCGGGCAGCGGGTCCAGACCGATGAGCGGCCATAGGAAGAGGCATCCGACGATGAGGAAATGGAGGTGGACCAGGTCGTGGAACCACCCGTTCTCCAGCGAGAACCGGTACAGCCCTGAGAAGTAGAGAACGAACGGGCTCGCGATGAACAGGCCGAACGACACGATCGGGAAGGTGAGGAATCGGGCCACCCGGCTGTGCAGGACGCCGAGCAGCACCCTCCGGCCACCGCCGGGAAGCGTCCGCAGCGCGAGGGTGACCGGCGCGCCCAGCGCCAGGAAGATCGGCGCGATCATGGCGAGCAGCATGTGCTGCACCATGTGCGCGGAGAGGAGTACGTCGTCGTACGCGGCGAGTCCGCTCACCGTCGCCACGCCGATGAACCCAAGGCCGACCAGGAAGCAGACCGTCCGTCCCGCCGGCCATCGGGTGCCGGTTCGGGAAAGCCGCAGCACGCCGTACGTATAGCTCCAGGCGGTCAGGACCAGCACGACTGCCGCCAGGGAGAACGGCTGCGTCTGGGTGAACAACACCGGCGGGGCGAAGGGGGGGACCCCACCTCCGTGCGCCAGGACCACCACGCCGTTGCCGTTCACTTCATGCAGGCTAGGCCCTGGCGACGGCCCGGCCGCGCCCGGCCCGCCTGCGTCGCGGCCTGCTCACGCCCCGATCCGGAGGGTTCGACACGCGGTCTCGGTACCCCGGGCACCGCGGTCCGCGATCGCGGGCAATAATGACCGCGTGACGGCCGAAGCCCTTCCGAAGAGCCAGATCCATTCACTGACCAGGCCCAATATGGTCAGCGTCGGGACCATCATCTGGCTGTCCAGCGAGCTGATGTTCTTCGCGGCGCTCTTCGCCATGTACTTCTCGATCCGGGCCACGCCGATCGGTCAGGTCGAGTGGGCGGAGCATACGAAGGTCCTCAACCTCGCGTACGCCTCGACGTTCACGATCATCCTGGTGCTCTCCTCCATCACCTGCCAGCTGGGCGTGTTCCGAGCCGAGCGCGGCGACGTGTACGGCTTGCGCCGCTGGTTCACCCTCACGTTCCTGATGGGGCTGACCTTCGTGCTGGGCCAGGTGAACGAGTACGGCCACCTGGTCGACGAAGGCGTGCGGATCAACAGGGACGGCTTCGGCTCGATGTACTACCTCACCACCGGGTTCCACGCCCTGCACGTCACCGGTGGTCTGATCGCGTTCATCCTGTTCATGGGTCGAACCACCCTGAGCCGGTTCACCCCCGCCCAGGCGACCGCCGCGATCGTCGTCTCGTACTACTGGCACTTCGTCGACATCGTATGGATCGCCTTGTTCTCCATGATCTACTTCTTGCGCTGACCCCAGCCGAAACACAGACATCTGAATCCGGACACCTAGGTGAGGCCATGACAGCTCCGCTCCCACGGCGCAAGCGACTGCCTTCGCTTGGCCGAACCGCCCGGCCTCGCGGGCGGGTGGCGCGCCGTGTCTCGACCGCCGTGCGCCTGGTCGCCGCGCTGATGCTTGTCGGCGTGTTCTACGCCGTCTTCGCACCCGGCGTCGGCGCGGCTGCCGAGGACCAGCCGCCGCTCAGCGCCTCCGCGGCCGCGGGCAAGGAGCTCTACGACACCACGTGCATCTCCTGTCACGGAGCAGGCGCGCAGGGCGTACCGGGGCGGGGGCCGAGCTTGATCGGTGTCGGCCCGGCCGCGGTGGAGTTCCAGGTCACCACCGGCCGGATGCCGGCGGCCGGGCAGTTCGCGCAGGAGGAGCGCAAAGAGCCGACGATCAAGGACCCGGCCAAGATCCAGAACCTGGCCGACTACATCGACGCGCTCGGCGGCGGACCCAGGGTCCCTGAGGGGAATCTCGACAACGGCGATGTCGCCATCGGCGGCGAGCTGTTCCGGATCAACTGCTCGTCATGCCACGCGTTCGGGGCGGGCGGCGGCGCCCTCTCCTCAGGGAAGTTCGCGCCCGGGCTCCAGGCCGCGACCGACCGACAGATGTACGCGGCGATGCTGACCGGCCCACAGAACATGCCTGTCTTCGGCGACAACCAGCTCACTCCGGACGAGAAGAAGGACATCATCGCGTACCTGATGAACCTGCAGAAGGACACCGACCCGGGCGGGTGGAGTCTCGGTCGGCTGGGTCCGGTCTCCGAAGGCCTCGCCATCTTCCTGATCGGCATGGTGGCGCTCGTCTTCACGACGCTGTGGATTGCGGGGAAGTCATGACCCTGGCTGAAACCGGGACCGGCCCGCACGGTGACTCCCGCCACCATGGCGAGCCCGGCCTTCATGTACACCCTGCCACGCAGGGCTTCGACGTCGACGACGAGACGCTGACCCGATTCGACCTCGTCCGCGAGGGCGCCCGCCGCGACGGCGTGGAGATCGTGCACTACGAGCCCCGGTTTCCGGTACGCGGGACGAAGGCCGAGAAGCGGATCGAACGCTCGATCGCTCTCCTGCTCACCCTCAGTGGCCTGCTCGGCCTGGGCTTCGTCGTGGCGTTCATCTGGTGGCCGCAGCGCTACGAGCCAGGCAATGTGGCGTCCAAGTACTACACGCCGTTGCTCGGACTCGGCCTCGGCGGTGCCCTCTTCCTGCTGGGACTCGCTCTCATCGTGTGGGCGAAGAAGTTACTGCCGTCAGAGATCTCGGTGCAGGAACGCCACGACGGCCTGCCCCCGCACGACGAGCACAGGCTCACCGGTTCCACGATCCTCAACCTGGTCGATGAGACCGGGATAAAACGCCGACCACTACTCAAGGCGGCGTTCCTGCTGCCGGCCGGCGCACTCGGTCTGGTGGCCGGGACCGCCCTGGTCGGTGCGCTCATCAAAGACCCGAACGCCGATCAGATCCTGCGCACCACCGGATGGAGCCCCGCTAACAACAACGGCCAACGGGTACGCTTGACCCGTGAGGATGGCACGCCCATCCGTCCGGAGGACGTAAGCGCCGGGGGTCAGATGACAGTGTTTCCCGGGATACCGGGTGGAGCGACCAACGAATGGGCCGACTCCCCGACGTTGCTCATCCACCTCTACGAATCTGACGCCGCGGCCCTGCGGGCGAGCATCGCCACGTCGTTTGCCACGCAGAACGAAGCGAAGCCCATCGTGAACGGCATGTGGCAGAACTATGTGGCGTACTCCAAGATATGCACCCACGCCGGCTGCCCGGCGAGCCTGTACGAGCGGCAGGACAATCGCCTGCTCTGCCCATGCCACCAGTCACAGTTCCTGATCACGGACCAGGCCAAGCCCGTCTTCGGCCCCGCCAGCCGACGACTGCCGATGTTGCCGCTGGACGTCGAGGACGGCTTCCTGGTGGCCAGGTCGGACTACCTCGAGCCCATCGGACCGGCCTACTGGGAGCGGCCATGACCACCCGTGACACGAACCGCAGACGCCGGCTCGATCTCGCCCAGTTGCCGGCCGCCAGCGGCAGAGCCATCGACGAGCGGTTCCAGGTCTCCACGCCGCTTCGCCGCCTCTTCAACAAGGTGTTCCCCGACCACTGGTCCTTCCTGCTCGGCGAGATCGCGCTCTATTCGTTCATCACCCTGCTGCTCACCGGTACGTTCCTGGCGCTGTTCTTCGACCCGTCGGCAGCCGAGGTCAAGTACAACGGCGGCTACGCCCCGCTGCGCGGTATCGAGATGACCAAGGCATACGAGACGTCGCTGAACCTCTCGTTCGACGTGCGCGGCGGTCTGGTCATGCGCCAGATGCACCACTGGGCGGCGCTGCTGTTCGTGGCCGCGATCGTGGTTCACATGTTCCGCATCTTCTTCACCGGCGCGTTCCGCAAGCCGCGCGAGCTGAACTGGATCATCGGCCTGACCCTGTTCTGGCTGGCCTTCTTGGAGGGCTTCGCTGGGTACTCCCTTCCCGACGACGCGCTCTCCGGCACGGGGCTTCGCATCGGGTATGCGATCGTCCTGTCGATCCCGGTGATCGGGTCGTGGACGGCGGTGTCCCTGTTCGGGAGTGAGTTCCCCGGGACCGAGATCCTGCCGCGGCTCTACATCCTGCACGTTTTCCTGATCCCGCTCATCATCCTCGCACTGATCACCGTGCACCTGACGCTGCTGGTGAAACAGAAGCACACCCAGTGGCCAGGTCCCGGCCGGACCAACGACAACGTCGTGGGCGTGCGGATGTTCCCCACGTTCGCGGTGAAGGCGACGGCCTTCTTCCTGATCGTGTTCGGGGTGATCGCGCTCATGGCGGGCCTGCTGCAGATCAACCCGATCTGGCTGTTCGGGCCGTACAAGGCGGGCGTCGTCTCCTCCGGCAGCCAGCCGGACTGGTACGTGATGTTCCTGGACGGGTCGACCCGTCTGATGCCCGCCCTGGACATCGGCCCGTACTCGTGGCTCCCGTACCGGATCCCGGCCCTCTTCTGGCCGACAATCGTCCTGCCGGGCCTGCTGACCGTGTTGCCGATGTTCTATCCGTTCATCGAGGCCCGGCGTACCAGGGACAGGACGATCCACAACCTGCTGCAGCGGCCGCGTGACGTGCCCGCTCGCACAGCGTTGGGCGCGATGGCGATCGCCTTCTACGGCGTGCTGCTGATCTCGGGCGGCAACGACGTGTTGGCCGACAAGCTCAACATCAGCCTGAACGCGGTGACCTGGGCCGGTCGGATCGGCGTCCTGCTGGCGCCGCCGCTCGCCTACTACGTCACGTACCGGGTCTGCCTCTCGCTGCAACAGCACGACCGCGAGGTGCTCGTCCACGGCGTGGAGACCGGCATCATCCGTCGGCTGCCCGACGGTCGCTTCATCGAGGTCCACCAGCCCTTGGCCTCACCCGACGGACACGGCCGCCCGGCCCTGGAGTACGCCGGCACCCCGGTCCCGAAGAAGATGAACAAGCTGGGTGCGCTGGCTCCCGCCGTACGCGGGTTCTTCCGTCCAATTGAGAGGCCCGGGCCGGTCCTGCCGCCAGCGGCGAGGCCGGTATCGCCGGCCCCCGAGCGTCCCGAGCTTGAAGAGGTGCCGCGCCACTGAGTCACGGCCCACCGGCCACCTGGGCGGCCACGTGTCGATCGCATGTCAGCAGGGGCACCCTATTGACGCTTTGTGCTAAATAGGGTGCCCCTGTTGCGTCCTTGGGGGGCCCCAAGGCTCTTCCCCACGCGCCATCGAGGCACAAGAATCGTTAAGGCAGTGAACCTCCCCCGTTCCGGCTGCCGCCTCGAGGTGACGCATGAACCCCCGCCGTCTCGCCACGATCCTGCTCGTCCCCTTCATGAGCGTCCTGCTCGCCCTCGTCGCCGCGGATCCCGCGTGGGCCGTGACGCTCCAACAGAAGATCGCTGTCCTGACCAGCTGGACCCAACCGACCAGTACCAGCTACAACGCGTGGAACGCGGCTCGTCAGAACCAGGGCGCGTGGACCGCATACCGTTTTGACTGGTCGACCGACTACTGCTCCGACAGTCCCGACCAGCCGCTCGGATTCGACTTTCGTCTCCCCTGCTGGCACCACGACTTCGGCTACCGCAACTTCAAGACTGTCGGCACGTTCGACGCGAACAAGTCCCGTATCGACGACACGTTCTACTTCGACCTCAGAACCAAGTGTGGGACGTACAACATCTTTGTTCGGTCCGCGTGCTACAGCCTGGCGTGGACCTACTACCAGGCTGTCAAGACGTTCGGCAACCTCGCTGTGAGCCCGACCGACCTGGCGAGTGCTTCGAAACAGCGAACCGCCGGCCTTGCCGCTCAAGCCGCTGCCGAGCGCGCGGCCAAGCTGGACGCCGCCGCCAACGCCCACTGAGCCCGTCAAGGGATCTGCCGGACCTCCGCGCGAGCGCCTCAACGCGGGGATCCGGCCGCCAGCTCAGTGGCTTCGGCGGGCGCCCGTGTAGTACTCGAAGAGGAGGCCGCCGGTACCGATCAACAGTCCGACCATTCCGGCACCGACCAGCCACCACTGCTGGTAGACGAGGCCAAGCCCGGCGACCACAGTGGATAGACCCAGCCCGAACGGGTAGTAGCTGCCTGGACTGAAGAAGCCGACCTCGCCCGCGCCCTCGGCGATTTCGGCCCGCGGCCGGTCCTCGGGTCGGGGATCGATGCGGCGGGCGACGAACCAGAAGTAGCCACCGCACATCGCGCACAGCAGCCCGGAGAGGGCCAACGCCACGATGCCGACCCACTCGTAATGGCCGAACTCGTAGTGTGTCCACCACGCGTACAACCCGCAGGCGAGGAAGAGGAACGTGGTGATGACGGCGAAGAACCGGAACTCTGATCTCATCGCGGGACCCCTCAGCTGCTCGGACTCGAGGCGTCGCTGGTGCGCTTCGTCGGAAACGGATGCGTCGTCGTCGCGTACGGATCCTGGCCGATGTCGTGGAGCGCCTCCGGGGTCGTCATCCCCGCCTCTTTGTCCTTGATGAACGTCGCATACTCGGCGGGCGTCACCACCCGCAGCTCGAAATTCATCATCGAGTGATAGGTGCCGCAGAGTTCGGCGCAGCGCCCGACGTAGGCGCCGGTCGACTGCAGCGTCACCGAGAACCGGTTTATCACGTTGCCGGGGAAGACATCCCGCTTGAACAGCAGGTCCGGCACCCAGAACGAGTGGATGACATCGCTTGAGTGCTCGACGAACAGGATTGTCTCGTTGGCCGGCAGCACCAGCACCGGGATGTAACTGTCGTCGCCCACGGTGAAGACCGGCTTGCCGTCCGGGCCAGCCGTGTCCGGGTACCCGAACTTCCAGTTCCACCGGAACGCCTGAACGTCCACCGTGACCGCCGGGTTGTCCGGGAGCTTGTTCACGCTCGTCTGCACGACCGCGGTGTAGTAGAAGAGCACCGAGACGATGAGAAACGGCGCGACGGAGTACAGCACCTCGATCGGCATGTTGTACCGGGTCTGCGGCGGCAGCGTGTCGCCCCGCTTGCGGTAGCGGATGACGCACCAGAAGATCAGGCCCCAGACGAAGAAGCCGACCGCGAGCGCCGCGGCGGCCGAGCCGATCCACAGGTTGAACATCTCGTGGCTCTGCGGTGTGATCCCGCCCTGCGGCCAGCCGAGCGAGAACGCCTGGTCGAAGGAGCAGGCGCTGGCCGACGCGATGGTGGTGGCACCGACCGCCACGATGCCCAGCACCCGGCGCAGAGTCCCCCGCCTCCTGGGCATCGCGTCATTCGAAGCCTGCGAACCGACCACGAGTTTCTGCCTCCTCGTCAGCGCGCCCTCACCTGGCTCAACACAGGCCAAGGTCGTCTCTTGGCGACGACCGCAGACTACTCGACCGGACCGCAATCGGTGGGCCAGGGGTCGACGCCTTCCGTATCCGCCTGCAACCCGGACGTTACCGTTGGGTCGTGGCCGCGCCCGCAGGTATCGGGGATTCCGTCGCGTACTTTGATGCGGCGGCCGCGGCGCCGTTGCACCCGGCCGCTCGGGAGGCGTTGCAGGCGTCACTCGACGACGGATGGGCCGACCCGGGCAAGCTCTACCGGCAGGGCCGGCGGGCCCAGTTGCTCCTGGACGCGGCCCGGGCCGCGGTCGCTGAGGTCATCGCCGTACGCCCGGAGGAGGTCACCTTCTGCGCCAGCGGTACCGAGGCCTGCCACCGGGCGGTCGACGGTCTGCTGGCGGCACGCCACCGCATCGGCTCGACCGTCGTGCACTCGGCGGTGGAGCATTCGGCCATCCTCAACAGCGCCACGTCGACAGTTCCGGTCGCGGTAGACCGGCTGGGCCGGGTGGACCTCTCCGGCTGGCGGTCGGCGGTGTCTGCGCCGGGCGTCGCGGCGGCCGCCCTCATGAGCGCGAACCACGAGGTGGGTACCGTCCAGCCGGTCGCCGATGCCGCCACCGCGTGTCGCGACTCGGGCGTGCCCCTGATCGTGGACGCGGCGCAGACGTTGGGGCGGATGCAGGCGGCGACCGGATGGGCGGTGCTCACCGGCAGCGCCCACAAGTGGGGCGGCCCGGCCGGGGTCGGGCTCCTTGTCGTCGGCTCCGGCGTCCGGTTCACGCCCGCGCCGGTGGCCCCGGCGGAGGTGGCCCTGCCACTGGTCGTCGCAGCGGCCGCGGCGCTGCGGGCAGCGCAGTCGGAAGCGGCCGCCGAGGACAAGCGTCTGCGCCCACTGGTGGACCGGATCCGCTCGGCCGTCGCGTCGACGATCCCCGACGTGGAGGTCGTGGGCGATCCGGTCGACCGGCTGCCGAACCTCGTCACGTTCTCCTGCCTGTACGTCGACGGCGAGGCCCTGCTGCACGCCCTCGACCGGCGCGGTTTCGCGGTCTCGTCCGGCTCGTCGTGCACCTCGTCGACCCTCCGCCCGAGTCACGTCCTCGAGGCGATGGGAGTGCTCTCACACGGCAACGTGCGCCTGTCCCTGCACCGCGAGACCACCTCGGAGCAGGTCGACCGTTTCCTCGCTGAGCTCCCGGGTATCGTCGCGTCGCTCCGGGCCGAAGCGGGAGTGGCGAGCCTGTGACTGAGCCGACAGCGAGTGAGCATCGTAGGGCCGACAGCCCCGCGCCTGGGCCCCGCGCAGACGTGGAGCGAAGCGGAGCAGCTTCGGCGAGCTTGCGAGCCGAACATCGAAGCATTGCGTGGGGTGGCAGGTGCGAAACTAGCGCGGAGGCGACTGAAGTGACAGTGGTCGACGACGTCCTGGACTGCCGGGGCCAGCGCTGCCCGTTACCCGTGATCGCGTTGGCGCGACGGTTGCCGGAGTTAGCGGTGGGCGCGACCTTGCGTATCCTCGCCGACGACCCGGCCGCAGCTGGAGACATCGCGGCCTGGTGCCGCATGCGGAATCAGGAGTTCGCCGGCTCCCCGGCCGCAGCCACCTACGACGTACGCCGCCGCCACTGACGTACGCCGCAGCGACGAGGAGTCATGCGCCGGGCAGGAAGGGGCGCACGTCGGCGGCCGAATCGTCGCCGTAGGACTCGGCCAGCCGCTTGACGAAGATGTCGGGACGCAGGTCGTACTCCTGGGTGCCCACGGTCTCCAGCACCAACGTGGCGAGCAGGGAGCCCACCTGGGCCGAGCGCTCCAGCGAGAGCCCCCAGGACCGGGCGGCGAAGAACCCCGACCGGAATCCGTCGCCGACGCCGGTCGGATCGTAGGCATGGACCTCCTGCGCCACCGGGACGTGCAGGGGTTCGCCATCCAGACCGGTGATGCGGACGCCGTCCTTGCCGAGGGTGGTTACCCGAACCGCGACCCGATCGAGCACCTCGTCGTCCGAGAGTCCGGTCTTCTGCTCGAGCAATTGCCTCTCGTACTCGTTGGTGATGAGGTAGGCGGCCCCGTCGACCAGGGCGCGAATCTCCTCACCGGTCATGCGGGCCAGCTGCTGAGAGGGGTCGGCCACGAACGGGTACCCCAGCTCGCGGCATTCCTGGGTGTGCCGGACCATGCCGAGCGGGTCGTTGGGGCTGATGATGACCAGGTCCAGTCCGCCGAGGCGGTCGGCTACCGGGCGCAGCTCGATGTTGCGCGCCTCGGTCATGGCACCCGCGTAGAACGAGGCGATCTGGCACATGTCCTGGTCGGTCGTGCAGACGAACCGAGCGGTGTGGGCGGTCTCGCTGACGTGAACGGAGGCCGTGTCGACCCCGTGCCGGTCGAGCCAGGCCCGATAGTCCAGGTCGAAGTCACTGCCGACCGCACCGACGAGCGCCGGATTGAGGCCCAGCTGCGCCATGCCGAACGCGATGTTCGCCGCTATTCCGCCGCGCCGGACGACGAGATCGTCGACGAGGAACGACAACGAGACCTTGTGCAGCTGATCGGTGAGGAACTGTTCGGCAAAGCGGCCGGGAAAGTGCATCAGATGGTCAGTCGCGATCGAACCGGTGACGGCGATCTTCATGGGTGACCCCAGGTGATGTGTCGGCTAACGGCGGGCGAGCGAAAGCCTACCGGTCAGCCAACAGTCAGGGCGCCATTCGAAACGCTGTCTGCCCGATACGCGACAGCCTCAGGTTACCGGCGAGCCCCCGGTGTCAGTGGAACGAGTCGCCGCAGGCGCAGGAGCCGGTGGCGTTCGGGTTGTCGATCGTGAAGCCCTGCTGGTCGATCCGGTCCACGAAGTCGATCGTGGCGCCGGCGAGATAAGGGACGCTGAACCGGTCGACAACAACCTCGACCCCGCCGAACTCGGCGATCTGGTCACCCTCAACGTCCCGCTCATCGAAGAAGAGCTGGTACCGGAGACCGGAACACCCGCCCGGCTGTACCTGGACGCGCAGGCGCAGGCTGTCGTTGCCCTCCTGCTCCAGCAGCGCCTTCGCCTTGCTTGCGGCCGCGTCGGTGAGGACGACGCCCGTCGAGGCTGTGGTCTGCGTGCTCACAGTGGCTCCCTACCCGTTCTGGTCGTTCCGACCACCTCATGCTACCTGCGTACAGGCACTCGGCGACCATGTGCGTCAGGCCACATCGTGGCGATCGGGAGATGGCTTGTGGAGGGCCAGACGCGCCCCGAGCGCCCGCAGACCCTCCGCCGGCCGCCGAAGCGCCTCCTCGACCGACCCGAGCTCGTCGACCAGCGAGTACGCCGCGGTGATGCCTGCCGGGCGGGCCACACGCTCGTCCACGTTGACGCGACCGGCGAGCACGACACACGGCACGCCGCGTTCTGCCGCGGCGGCCGCGACGCCGACGACGACCTTGCCCCGCATCGACTGGTCGTCGAAGCTGCCCTCGCCGGTCACGACCAGATCGCAGTGCGCCATCACGGCGTCCAGACCGGTCAACCTTCGGACCAGGCCGAATCCGGAGACCCGACGCCCACCGCACGCGAGGATGGCAGCTCCGATGCCGCCCGCGGCGCCCGCCCCGGGCAGACTCGCCAGCCCGCCCGGGCATCCCGGCAGGTCCCGCTCCAGGACGCCGGCGAACCGCGCGAGCGCCGCGTCCAGCGTCGCCAGGTCGTGCGGGTCTACACCCTTCTGCGGACCGTAGACGTAGGTAGCCCCGCTCGGACCGGTCAGCGGATTGTCCACGTCGGTGGCCGCCACGAGCCGGCCGATATGCGGCCGACCGGCGAGGCGGTCGCAGCGGGCCAGCGCGAGGCCCCCGCGCGGTACCCGCTCGCCGGTGGCGTCAACCGAAACCGCCCCGAGTGCGGCGAGCATGCCGGCGCCGGCGTCATTCGTGGCCGAGCCGCCGAGGCCGATCACCACCTCCGTGGCGACCCCGAGGGCGGCGACGACCCGACCCAGTCCACGCGACGT
>JBKPDY010000022.1:0-61525 GCA_046728155.1 Actinomycetota bacterium | reverse complement strand
TCCCCGTACGGGATCCGCACGCTGTCCCGGGCGCACCTGGATCGGCCGTTCACGGTCAATCTTGGCGGGACCGACTTCACCGTCGGCTACGAACCGGGGGAATCCACGACCGGTCTGTTCGGCGGCAACTCCAACTGGCGTGGACCGGTGTGGTTTCCAGTCAATCACCTCATCATCGAGGGACTACGTCGCTATCACGATTTCTTCGGCGACGACCTGCGGATCGAATACCCGACCGGATCGGGCGAGAAGCGTAGCCTCGGCGAAATCGCGGACGACATCTCGCGACGTCTGGTCAGCCTCTTCCTTCTCGATGGCGACGGTCGCCGGCCGGTCCACGGGCAGTACGAGCTCTTTCAGAAGGACGAGCGGTGGCGTGATCTGATCCCGTTCTACGAGTACTTCCATGGCGACACCGGCATGGGACTCGGGGCTTCGCACCAGACCGGCTGGACGGCGCTGGTCGTCGACCAGATCATGACCTTGTACGCCCCGCGAGCCCGGTGAGCTCCGCCGCGCCCCGCCCTACGGGCCGCCTCGCTCGTCCGCGGCCAGTGCCCGACCCGCGCCCGGCCCGGTGTCGGGGGGCGACGCATCGCCCGAGCTCCCGGCGATGCGTCCGGGCCCGGACGCCCGCCGCGCAAGCATGTCCTGTACTGCCCGGATGTCGTGCGGCGACGTACGGGATGCCAGCCAGTACATGATTCCGGTCGGAATGAAGAAGATCTGGAACGAGGCCAGTCCGGCGGCGTAGTTCAGCGGCGATCGAAGGGTCGGCTCGAGCGCACGGATCAGCGCGCCGGCCAGGCCGATACCACCGGCCCGCCCGATCCCGTTGACGAGGTTACCGAGGCTGTAGACGGTGCCTCGATGCTCGGGCGGATTGACCTCGGTGATGAGGGCGTACCAGTTCGGCGAGTTCGCCGAGGTGAGCGTGAGGGCGATCAGCGCAGTCAGGAAGCTCGCGACCATGACGGGCTGCGTGACGACGCTGTCCAGGACTGCTTTGACGACCGCGCCGGCCGAGGCATCCCGGGCGATGTCGAGGCGAATCGGCACGAAGAACAGCACCACGTAGAAGGGGATGCCGGCAAGGATTCCGACCGACGCCACCATCGCCCGGCCCCGCGGGGTCCGCCGCTGGAACCGGTCACCGACCAGGCCACCGAGAATCGAGAACACGGCGCCCAGCGTGAAGAGGGTCGAGTACACGCTACCGATCTTGATGGCGGTGGCCTGCGGGAAGCCGATCGCCTCCGCCTTCGCCTGGAACAGGCGTGGCAGCAGGACGAGCGACCCGAAGACGAGCTGAGCCGTGAGACCCTGCAGCGTCAGCCAGACGTTCGTGCTGCGGCGGAGGATCTTCGGCAGGTCCGCCCGGTTGATCCGGTACTCATAGTCGTCACCGGCGGCGAACACGGCGGTGAGCTGTGGCTCGCTCTCGCCGCGCCGGATGTTGTAGGTGAACAGGTACGCGCAGGTCGCGGCTACTCCGACGGCAGTCAAGACATAGAAGGGCCGCCGCCAGTCCGCGTTCCCGAGCAGGCCGCCGAGCAGGACCCCGGCCAGCATCCCGACGCCCTGGGAGAGCCCCCAGAGGCTCATGACGAGGCCGCGACGGCGCGGGCTGATGAGGTCGCTCACCACCGAGAAGCCGACGGATGCCACGGCGCCGAGCCCAATCGCCCCGAAGACCTGTGCCGCGACGTAGCCCGCGAACGCCTGCGAGGCCGAGGTACCGAGGGTGCCGGCCGCCCAGATAAGCGTTCCGATCATCAGCAGCGGCTTGCGGTTGGACCGGTCGCCGAAGTACGCCCACGCCACAGCGGCCACGGCGCTGACCAGATAGGTCGCGCCGGTCGCGAAGCTGACGGCGCCCTCGCCGACGCCCAGTGACTGCGAGATCGGTGAGAAGAGCGGCGGCACGATGCCGATGGCCACGTTGTCGAGCGAGGCCAGCACGATGAACACCGTCACCGTGTAGAGGCGACGGGGACTACGGCGCCGCGTGGCTGATCCCGAAGGCATCGTCATGCCGACATCATCCGGGGTGATCGACTGAGCTCGCAGCCCGGTCGTCCGCCCCGATGGTCGCTACTGAAGGTAGCTCTCCACTTCGGGCACCGGCCTCGGATCGACGGCATCTGGATCTTGACTGTTGTCTCGTGCCGCACGCCGACGTCGGAGCAGGTCCCAACACTGGTCCAGGTCCTCCTCGATCGAGCGAAGCCGGACGCGTTCCTCATCGGAGGTCAGAGCGCCCCGCTGGACGGCGCTACGGAGCTGGTGCTCCTCGTCGACCAGGCGATCTATGCGGGCCAGAATCGAGTTCTCATCCATAGCCCCAGATTGGCACAGATCGGGGAGCCGGGCTGGCTCGACTGGCAGCTCCCGTGGCGGCCGTCCCTGCAGAACATCCGATGTCCGCCCGCCCACCGGGCCCGTGTTCGATACCGCCGGTGCGCTACGGGTGAGTAGCCAACTGGCGACCCTCAGCGAAAAACGCTACGACGGTGTCGACGTCGGCGAGATCGGCGACGGCTCGCGCGGCGCCGAACGGAGCGTTCCAGAATGGCTCGCTACCGTGGGCGTCCGGACCGACGTATGCATAGGGAACATCGAGATAACCGTCGCCTGGCGAGACACCGTAGTTCACGCCGTCAACCCGGATGGCATTGTCGAAGTGCTCGGGCCAGAGGACCGGCGTGTCACCAGGCGAGAAGCGCCGTAGCGCGGCATCGCCGATCTCGTACCCGCGAGCCAGCTCCTCGGCGGCGTCGTCGTAGAGCTCCAGAACCTCATTGGGGTCCACGTGCGATCCGTCGTGGTAAAGGTTCTGAGGCTCCCCGACATCGACCCCCGCCGCATCCGCCAGGTCGGCACACGTCCGGCCGGCGATGGGGATGCGCCCGCTGGACAGAACGAGATCGATGCCCAGCACCCGAAGGTCGAGCCGCTGAGTCGTCGCGAACCCACCGGGCACGACGCGCAGCTTGATTCCGCCGCCCCGGCGATGCTGCGGACCAGCCATGACCAGCTCGGCGACGGCGTGCCACGCCCGCCGGGTCGGCTCCAGCTGCGCCATGTCTCGAGTCATCGGACCAGTATCAGTCAGGTGCAGATGAGCCGCAGGCCGCAATCGTCGATTCCACTGTGGAGAAGCTGGACGGTTGCCCCCGTCGTCACCGGGTGTCTGTCCCATGTCGACGGTAGGTGTACCTGCCCGGGGCTCGCAGGCTGCCCGTACGGCCGGTATGTTGGCCGGACGGCTGGCACCGGGCGTCGTTCGTCCGAGTCGAATACGCCCGAAAACCTGGCCTGGCGGCTGTGCGTGGCCGGGGCTATGCTGAGTCGCGCAGGAGCCGACGTCTTCCCCCGTGGACGCCGGCTCCTCGCCCTCTCAGGCTGTTCCCAGGCTTTGTGCTGTGGCGACCACGCGATCTGTCCACCACGCAAGTTCATCCGGGTCGCCCGCCTTCGACCAGCCCATCTGTACAAAGGCGCCGAGCAGGGCCAGGTCAAGCTGCGGGTCCCACCACGGCTCGGTGATAACGCCCCGCCGTTCCAGCGCGGTGCGGTAAACCGTGATCGTGTCCTCTTTGGACTCCGGAAGGCGGTCGCAGTTCACCGCGAGATACCAACCAAGGTCAACGCAAGGTCCGGACTGCCCCGGCCAACCCCAGTCCAGCAGTACGGTTCGGCCGTCCGGCCGGCTGCCCAGGTTGCCGAACTTCCAGTCTCCGTGTACCAACGTCTGTGGCCCGCCGGCCATCGCCGCGGCCAAGGCTCGCGTATCCGCGGCGATGGCGAGAGCCGCATCAGCGGCCTCTGGCGCGAGCGCCCTTACGGCGCTCCAGCCGGACGGGAACAGCTGTGGGATGGGGTCCTGGTGGCCCGCGGCCGCCTCCTTGGCGGCATGCGAAGGATGAGCGAAGCCGTACCGGTCGCTAGGCGTGGTGAGACCGTATCGGTCGACGAATCCCCAGAAGGCCAGGTGCATCGCGGCGAGATGGTCGAGGAACCTCCTGTGCTGCTCCATCGGCACCATCGCGTTGCCGGGCGGTACAAGGGTCGGGCTCACGTCGCGCATCACCTGCCAGACATGACCACGCTCGGCATCGTAGGCCATGCCGACGATCGCGGTGTCGATCTCCGGGGGCATTGCCGCCAGAATCCCCTGCTTCCACATCGTCAACGCCCGGGGCGTTCGTCCGGTGGTGCCGTCACGGAGGATGCGCATGAGCCAGTCGAGCTCGGCGGCGATGTCCTTGACGATGAGCGTCTCCGGCGATCCCTCTATCAAAACCCGCTGGAACGGCGATCCCGAGAGCGAGTCGACGTGCTTCTCGAACGTCTCGAGGCGCCACACACGACCGCCGCTCAGGTCATCGAGAAGGTCCTCGACGCGAGTGAAGACCGGGCGCCGCTCCCACCCCATATTGGCCCGCGTCATGTGTCCCATCCCGAGCCGGCTACTTGTCTCTGCGGCCGAGCATGGCACGGATCGCCGCGATGATGATGACGATTCCGATGGCGCCGCCGACCACCGCGACACCTGGAATCCCCGTCCACGGCCGCGGTACGTCGACCGCAGTCAACGCGAGCATGCCCGCAACTGTGGCATCACGCATACGGGGTCGTCCACTGTGGCGGCGTCTCACTTTTTCGGGACGGCAGTGCGATCGGCGTAGGCGAATCAGACGCGACTCGCAGAGTTGCTTTCGGTAGTCAAAATTGTGATCTTGCGCCGATTCCCGGTATGTGGACAGATACGCCGTGGCCGAAGCCTAGCCGGCGAACCGCCTGGCGTGGGAACGTCGGCGGAGCCGGCGTCGGTGGCCGGCGATGAGGTGGGCGGCGAGGATGTGGAGTGCGCCGTCGCGTACGCAGACATCGGCTCCACTGTGGAGGATGTCGACGAGATTCCGCGGCGGAGCCGCGTCGTCGATGAGCGCGAACAGTGTCGCCTCCGGATGGAGCAGCCGCGCCGCCGCGACAAGTGGCGGCGACGCCCGACCCACTACAAGGAGATCGGGTCGATCGATCTCGTAGATGCTGCGGTACCGCCGGGTGGCCCAGCGCCGCGGGAGGAACGCCTCGACGCGGTCGGCGTGGCCCATCGGGTCGACGATGGCCACGACGACCTCGGCCCGCGCCGTTCCGACGGCTCGTCCGGCGTGCGGCGAGCGTGGCGTCACCATCTGGTGGTCAGTCTCGAGTGCGGTCATGATTCAGTTCTGCCACACCCGGGTGGGCGTCAGGTTGGCTCCGGCTGTGAATCGGCTCAGCGGCAGGCAGCCCTCAGGCAGCCGCGACGACGGCGTAAGCACGGACGGGAAACGAGTCGAGCCCTTCCAGCAAGGGCGGAGCGGCGTGGAACCGGAACCCGTCGGGCGGTAGCTCATCCAGCCCCCGCAGGTGCTCGACGATCGGTACCCCTTGGGCGAGCAAGGTCGTGTGCGCCGGACGCGTCCCGTCCGCGAAGTCGTCGATGTTCACCGAGTCGATGCCCACCAGCACCGCTCCGGCCTCCGCGAGGTGAGCGGCTCCATCGAGAGTGAGGAACGGGTGTCCGCCTGCGCCGTAGAGGTCGGTGCCCCAATGGCGATCCCAACCCGTGCGCACGAGGACCGCCATTCCGTCGACGCGGTACCGGGCCAGTAGCCCGCGGTCGATCACCGTCACACCATCGGGCACGCGGACGACGACGCCGGGCAGGTTGACCAATGAGGCCAGACCCACGCCCGAGAGGTCGGCCGCGCCGAGGAAGCGGTGGCTGGGCGCGTCGACGTACGTGCCGGTGTTGCCGACAAGCGAGATGCGTCCAATGTGGAATTCCGTGTCGGGCGCGTACTGTTTTCGGGACTCCTCGCGGGTGAGGTGATCGCTTACCTCCGGCCCCGGTAGACCAGGATGGGTGAGGATGCCGTGCCTGATCGGGTGGCTCAGCTCGATCAACCGGGCGTCGTGCCGGGCGTGGTTGTGCAGCTCGTCTGCCCGGTCGCGAACCATACGTTCCAGCGTACCGATCATCGGCGGCTGGCCATCGGCGTCCGCCGCCGGTAAGAGAGCGTAATCGCGCCGTCGAAGCGAGGTCAGCTCAGGCCGTGACACCGATCGCGGCGTACTTGTGGTCGGGGAAGATCCTGCTGACATCTCCGACGTTGAACCGGCGTATCAGCAGTTCGGCCAGCACATCTCGGTAGTCGTTCGGGCCGGCGAGGTCACCCTGGTCGAGCACGGCCGGCGCCAGGCCCGGCCACTTCCCGTGGACGACGCCACCGGCGAGCCCGCCGCCGAGCAACAGCATCAGGCCGCCGTGGCCGTGATCGCAGCCCTGGTTGCCGTTCTCACCGACCCGTCGGCCGAACTCGCTCATCGTCACGACGTTGACATCGGTCAGCCGCGGACCCAGGTCGGTGGCGAAGGCGGCCAGCGCCGCAGCGAGCTCGTCGAGGTGGTTGCGCATCTCGCCGCCGTTGACGTTGCCGATGCCGGTGTGCATGTCCCAGCCGCCGAGGTCGATGGCGGCCACGCGAAGGCCGACGTTGGCCTTGATGAGCCGCGCGACATCACGCAACTGGTCGCCGAAACCCCCGCCTGGATACGTGACCGTGGAGGCGTACCCGGACTCGGCGATCCGGCGGGCGGCGTCGAGAGCCTTCACAGTGGCGAGGGCGAAGTCGGCGGCGGGATGGTCGATTCCGGTGTAGAGCGCCTGGAGTGCGGCGAGGGTCTTCTCGCGCATACCGTCGCCGCCGGCGAGAGCGAAGTTCTGGATCCCGTCGAGGACCAGCTTCGGCTCGATCCCCACCATGGATCGCGGTGTCATGTCGCCCTCGGCGATCGCCCGGAAGGTCGAGCCGGGGCCGAGCGCGGTCAACGCCCGGTCCAGCCACCCGGTGTGGGTGGAGCTGGTCGCTGTCCCTCGCTCGTAGCACTCCTGCGCCTGGAAGTGGCTGCGGCTCGCGTCGGGCGAAGCGACAGCGTGAACGGCGGCCATGGTTCTGGCCTTCCAGAACGGCAACAGTGGTGCCAGCGCGGGGTTGAGCCCGAACCGCGAATCCGCCGGTAGGAGCGCCTTCGTCTCGATGGCGATCGTCGGGCGCATCTGCGCCAGGCTCGGGTCGTTCGCCGGTTGGATGACACTCAGCCCGTCCATGCCGCCGCGGAGGAAGATCGTGACAAGGGTACGGGTGGTGGTGGCCGGGTCGGCGAACGAGTAGCGGGCGGTGACCAGCTGCGTGGCCAGCGAGGCGACGCCGACGGCGCCGGCGCCGGCAAGCACCCGGCGGCGGGTGAAGCCTCGGCGCCACTTCTCCGCGTCACGGGACAGGCCGGCGGTGACCCGGTCGGCTTCCATCCGCAGGGCGGCGTCAGCCGGGGTCGGACCCATCCGGCGCAGCTGGGCGGCGCCGATACTGTGGCGCGCGGGCCGGCCGTGCCGGGCGAGGTACTCCTCGCAGCCGTCCGGTCCGGCACTGGCCTGCGACGGCGTACATCCGTGTGCGGGAGTCACGTCGTCACCGCAATGTGTGGTAGACGGAATCGAGCATCAACGGCACGAGACTCCCGATCTTGCCGCCCAGGCTCATGGTCTTGACCCTCGTCTTGTCCTTGTAGCCGAGGAACGCCAGCAGAGCCGACTTGTGCTTGGGCTGCAACGGTTGGAGGAGGAGGCGCTGGGCCAGCGCGTCCAGGTACGCGCCCACGCTCGCTGGCTTGCCGGCGAGCAGTGCGGCGGCGTCGGGGTAGCCGAGACCCTCGTGGTAGCCATGTACCAGCGCCCGGTGCGCGTTCCATCCGCCCAAGGTCGAGTGCGCCGAACCCCACGCGTCGGCGTAGTCGGCGTACCCGTCCGGCGGGGACCAGCCCAGCGGCGCCTGGCCGAGGTGGTCGGCCATCGAGTAGAGCCCCTCCAGTCCCTGGTCGGTCTCATCACCCATCCCCACGCCAAGGATCCGGGCGGTCGCCACGATGTTCTCGAGCGGGCGACGAGTCTTCAGTCCCGGCGACATCCAGAACTCGACCGAGTTGAACAACGTGCGCAACACGGGAATGACGGCTGATCCACTGTCCAGGTAGGACTGTGCGAGGCGCTTGACCAACGTGGTGGGCGGATCGTCGCACACGAACCGGCGGGCGAGCTTGGCGGCGATGCGGTTCGCGGTCGCCGGATGCAGGGCGAGGTAGTTGACGTACGCGTCGCCCACCTGAAGACCCTGACTCCCCTTGCCGTTCGCATGCCTGAACCCCATCACAGCAACCTTGCCGATCCAGTGTCGGTATGGCTCGTACGCGAAGTTGCCATGATCGTCGATGGTTCGTCCGGTCATGATGTACGCGCTGTGCCGCACGTCCTTCTCGGTGTACCTCGCAGCCAGTCCCACGCTGTGCAGCTCCAGGATCTCGCGTCCGTAGTTCTCATTGACGGAGTGCCTGTCTGACTCCTCGTTGTTGAGGTACCGCAGCATCGCGGGGTGCCGGGCCGACGCGTACAGCATGTCGCTGAAGCGACCGAATGCGTTCGCCCGGATGACCTCTCGATCGTACGGGCCCCGGATCGCCCAGCCGCCGTCCATCGGGTTGACCACGTTGAGGTGGTTCGCCCAGAAGTCGACCATCACCTCGTAGAGCTGGCGGCTGCTCCAGATCTGGCGGGCGAGGGTGGCCTGGCCGAGCTGGAACATGGGCAGGTAGTCGCCGTCCTTGACCGTCGCCCGTATCTGCGCTGTCGTCATGGCCACGGTCGGGTACAGGGCGCTGATCCGGTCGCCGGCGGGGTCAGGGATCTGATCCGGTTCGAACTGCCGCTCCAGCCACGCGTCCACCCCCATCTGCCGTACGGCGACCGCGTCCAGCGGTGTGATCCCGAACGTGGCCCGGCGCAGCAGGTGCAGCTCCGGGTCGCGGGAGAGCGGCGTCCTCACGGTCGGAGTAGCCGCGGCCGCGATGCGGGCGGCGGCCGAGGGCGAGTCGGCGAGCCCTTCGGCGCCGAGCCCGTTTGCGGTGCCGGTAAGGGCGCTACGGGATGTGTCCTGATTGGACGGACCGAGCAGTCCGGCCATCTTCGCCGCCGTACCGACCCCGCCGGCCATCACGATTCCGGAGCCGATGCCCAGCAGCAAGCGACGACGTCGAACCGGCCTGTCCCCGAGACCCGAGCGCCGGATGATCTTCGCTCTCCGACCGAACAGTCCGCCACGGGTTCCCCGGCGGTGAGCCGGGCCCGGCCGGCCGAACCCCGCAGCCTGCTCAACGGACGCGCGGGTAGCCTCGTCGCCCCGGGCACGAGGCTGTTCGCGGCCAGGAAAGATCAGGTCGAGCAGTACGGCGTCGGGGTTAGTGGCGAAGCCGCCACGCTGACCGGCGCGGACGCTCGTGCGCGACTGTGCCCCGAGGTGCGACGCTGCCCCGAGGTGCGACGCTGCCCCGAGGTGCGACTGTGCCCCGAGGTGCGACGCTGCCCCGAGGTGCGACGCTGCCGCGGGGCGGGATTTTGTAGCGACGCGCGGCGACGGCACCGGCTGCCGGTCAGCCATGACGGCACCCTAGCGTCCCGCATTCGGGCCGTTCAACACGCGCCGCGCGGCTTAAGGGTAAGTTAAGGTCATCATCGTGTCCGGATCCGAACCTGTCTTCGTCGGCTGCTACACGGCTGGGGCGGGCGGAGAGGGCGAGGGCATCGTGCTCGCTCAGCGGAATCCAGACAGTGGAGCCCTCACTCCGGTAGGTCCGCTCGCGCGGATACCATCACCGTCCTTTATGGCCGGTCACCCGGACCTACCGGTCCTGTACGCCGTCAGCGAGATCGCCGACGGAACCGTCACCGCCTTCGATGTCGCCGCGGATGGTGGCCTCACGAACCGTGGTACCTGGTCAACCGGTGGCGGGTCGCCGTGCCATCTCGCGGTGGTGACTCCGTCGCGGGGGTCAGCCTGGCTCGCGGTCGCCAACTACGGAACGGGCAGTGTGGCCGGCTTGCCGCTGGACGCACAAGGCATTCCGGACGGTCGGTTGGACCTGGCGGTCCACACCGGCCACGGGCCGGACGAGACGAGGCAGGAGGCCCCTCACGCCCACATGGTCGTCGCCGCCGACGAGGGCGTGCTCGCCGTCGACCTCGGCGCCGACCGCGTCCTGTACCACCCGCTCGACCCGGAGACGGGGCGGTTCGGTACGACGATCGAGATGGCCGTCCTGACGCCCGGAGCCGGCCCCCGGCATCTGGCCACCGACAGATCCGGCCGGATCCATGTCGTCGGTGAGCTGGATCGTACGGTGACCACATTCGATCCGGCCCCGACTCCGTGGCGTCAGCTGGGGCGGGTCCTGAGCTCCACCTCGGCGGCACAACCGTCCGAGATCGATGTCTCGGTCGCCGGGCGGTTCCTGTACGTCGGGAACCGAGGACCCGACACCGTCGCCGTACTCCGCCTCGATGGCGAGAAGGTAGAGCTGACGGCCGAAGTGCCGTCCGGTGGCTCCTGGCCGCGCCACTTCGCCATCGTCGACCGGCACCTATATGTAGCCAACGAGCGCTCCGACCAGGTCGCCGTCTTCACGCTGGACCCCGAGACCGGGGTACCGGAGCCTACCGGCGGCGGATTCAGCACGCCGACGCCAACGTGTATCGCCCCGATGTCAAAGCTGCGCCGCAGCGGTGAACGATTGTGGTTGCCAGGGTAACCACGAACGTCCATCGCCTCCTGCGACACCCTCGCGGCCCGTCAGAAGTACGTGCGCAGCAGGTCCGTCACGCGGTAGTCATCGTCCACGACCGGGATCGTCCGCCACTTGTCGAACGCGGTACACGGATGGGAGATCCCGAGCTTGACCAGTTCGCCCGGGGCGACGGGAACGCCGCGCAGGTACGCGTGCTGGTCGTTGAGCGCGTCGAGTTCTACCGGTGACAGGTCCCGCCGCACGCCGTCAACGCCGCGCACCTCGAGCGCGACCGGCAGTCCGAGGTCGTAGGGCAGGTCCCGCTTCCCCGCGCCGAGCAGGGCGAGAGCCGGCTCCGGCGTGGAGAGCACCTGCGCCCATACCTCGAGTGCCTCGTGCAGAACGCCCTGCGACGGATCTCGGACGAACGGCGAGTCCTCGGCGTAGAAGCCGTGGTCGTGGCTGAGATAGCAGCCGCTTCGCAGCAGCACGCGCCAGCCGTGCTCGCGGGCGGGCGGCCCGAACACCTTCACCACGGAGTCGAAGAAGCGGCTGCCGCCGGCGCTGAGAACCAGCGGCGCCGGGCAGAGTGGCGCGATCCGTACCGCGGCCTGAACCAGCGAGTCGAGAAAGTCGTGCACCTCGTCCGTTGAGAGCAGCGTGCCTTCGAAGCCGGCGACTCCGATCAATCGGGCACCGTCCACTGTGGTCACCTCCGCGGCGAGCCGGACCGCCTCGTCGACGTTGCGGCAGCCGGTGCGTCCGTTCGCGTAACCCATCTCGACGAACACGCCGATGCCCCCGGCGGACCCGGACAGCGAATCCCGCAACACGCGGACTCCGGCATCGGAGTCCACGTAGAGGGTCAGCTCCCAGCCGGCCGCAGTCTCGGCGGCGGCCCAGCGCAGCACCGCAGGGTCGAGCACCTCGTTGGCGACCAGCACGCGGGGTACCCCGAACCTTCGGGCCGCGAGCGCCTGATGGGGCGTGGCCACCGTGATCGCCCAGGCGCCCGCGTCGAGCTGGGCGTGGAACAGCTCCGGGATCATCGTGGTCTTACCGTGGGGAGCGAGCCACACACCGTGCCGCGCGCAGAACTCCGCCATCGTGGCGATGTTCGCTTCGACCGCCGATCGGCGCAGCACCATCACCGGCCAGGTGAACGGCCCGTCGAACAGGTTGCAGCCGTTGACATCGACCTCGCCGTACGGGGACCAGATCCCTTTGTCGAGCGAGCTCATACCGGACCTCCGGGGTGGGGAGTCAAGGATCGGCCGGGGAGCAGACCGGTAAGCTCCCCTCCGCGTAGGACCTGCACGCCGTTGACGACGACATCGTCGACGCCGGTGGCCAGCGTCCGAGGCTCGGCAAAGGTCGCAGCGTCGGATACGGCCCGAGGATCCACCATTGCGAGGTCGGCCGCGAGCCCCGGCCGGATGGCTCCCCGGTCGGTGAGCCCGAATCGCCGGGCAGGCCGCCCGGCCAGGTGCTCGACGGCGTCCGACCAGGTCCAGTCGCCGTACTCGCGCACGTGGCGGCCGAGGAAGCGGGCGAACGCCCCCCAGGCCCGCGGGTGGGGGTGCCCGCCGATGACGATGCCGTCCGAGCCGCCCATGTGGCCCGGATGGCGCGCGAGCAACCGGATCGAATCCTCGGTCGTACCCGGTGGCGCCTGGATGACCCCGGATGCGGCCATGCCGGTCGCGATGAGGATCTCGACCAGCAGGTCTCCCTCGGCCGTGCCGGCCCTGGCCGCCGCGTCCGGCAGGGCGACCCCCTCCGTCCAGGTCCAGTCGGCGGCCGGCACCGAGGCGAACGTGATCCTCGGCCACAGCCCGGGGTCGAGCGCCGCGACGACGCGTTCGCGCTGGGCGGCAACAGTCGTCACGAGGCGATCCAGGTCGGTGTCGGCCAGCCAGCCCGGCAGCGCCGCCATGGCCAGGATGGTGCAACTGCGCAGGTACGGGTAGGAGTCGAAGGTCACGTCCATCCCCGTCGCCCGCGCATCGTCCACTATGGACTTGAGCAGTGGACCGGGGCCGTGGTAATGCGAGACGTGCAGCCGGGCTCCCGCGCCGGCCGCGATGGCGCGGGCCTCGGCCATCCCGTCGGGCGCCTTCGCGCCGTACCCACGCATGTGGGTCACGTACGGCAGGCCGGCGGCAGCGACCGGACGGCACAGCTCGGCCAGTTCCTCCGTGTCCGCGTACCGGCCGGGCAGGTACTCAAGTCCACTCGAGAGGCCGACCGCGCCGTCGGCGAGGCCGCGCTCGACCAGCGCCCGCATCCGGCCCAGTTCGTCGGTGTCGGCCGGCCCGGCGCGACCACCGAGCACGCTGAACCGCACGGTGCCGTGCGGGACGAGGTATGCGGCATTGACGGCGCTGCGGCGGTTCCAGCTGGCGAGCAGGTCGGCCACGGTCAGCGGTCCGTCGTCGGGCCAGCCGCCGTTGATGGCCGCGAAGTACCGCCGCACGTACGCCATCGCGGCCACGGTGGCCGGGGCGAACGAGAGCCCGTCCTGGCCGCAGATCACGGTGGTGACGCCCTGGCGTAGGGCCGCCGCCTGCGCGTACGGCTGGGTCAGGGTGGCATCGGCGTGCGCATGCGCGTCGATGAGACCCGGCAGGACGTACCGACCGGAGGCATCGATCACGTCCCCCGGCTGGTCGGGGAGGTCACCCACAGCCGCGATCCGTTCCCCGACGACACCGATGTCGGCGCGGTACGGTGGCCCACCGGTCCCGTCGATGACGGAGCCCCCCCGGACCAGAAGATCGAACACCACACCTGCATAACAGATGCCGCCTCGACGCGACAGCTGGCCGCGGCCCCGGTTGCCGCAGCAGATGCAGGTGCTGTCGCCTCTCGCCGAACCCCCAAGAGCGTCCGACGACGCCGGATCGGCTTGACGGTCACGGCCGGATCGGGTGGCCGGTGGGGTTGACCAGGAACCACCCCTGGCCGGCGGCCTGGCCGTTGGCCTGGCCGGGCTGGGTGTCGCCGGTGAAGTAGTAGAGCTGGTGGCCGAAGAAGGTCGCCTGCCGAGTGCGGTCGGGACGGGTGAACGTGGCCAGGTTGGTCTGCCGGACGCCCTGGCCCGCCCTGGCCGGACCGAGCACCGGAGGCCGCTGCTGCAGGCACGCGCCGGTGCAAGCGCTGTGCTGTGGGATATCCGCGGTGAAGACGTACATCGCGCATCCGTCACCGTCCACAATGGCCTGCCTGCCGCCGGCCGTGCCCGCCTCCACGGTCACCGGTCGGGTCACCGTCGTGCCGGTGCAGTTTGTCGCCGGCGAGCCGGCAGCGCCGCCGGGGCTCCGGCTGGCGGAGGCGGATGCGGACGCCGACGGGCTCGGCGAGCTGGTGGACGGCGTCGGACCAGCGGATGTGTTCGATGGCGAACCCGTCTGGGCCTTCGGCGGGAAGCCGGTGAATGGCGGCGTGTTGAATGTCCTCGGCGGCATCGTGAACGGCGGTACCTGAGTCGGCGGAGCGTGCGGGTTGGTCCGCGGGGCCGGTTGCGTGGCGGCCGCACCCGGCGCCCCGGTCGACGGCGCATTGGTGGCAGCGCCGGAAGTCAGTGCGAGCCCGACAATCGCGGCGGCAGGTATCGCGGCCGCTGTCATGACTGTGCGCAGACGATGCATGGACGCCTCCCGCGTCGGACGGCCACGGGCCGGTGGCCTGTCGAACTTCAGCGCTCCATTCTTCTGACCGGCTATGGGCACGGGCTTGGATCCACGCATCGACCAGGCTCGGTGAACCCGAGCGGGATACCCGGATGTCCACGGGACAGACGTGGTAGGACTGATCCATGTGTTACGGCGACGATGCCCGTCCGCCCGCGCCCCCGGTTGTGGGGAGCGTCGGCGACCACGGCGATCTGGTGTTGACTTCCGCTGACGGCACGCGGTTCGCCGCGTACCATGCGAGTCCGGCCGGGCCGAACGCCCGCGGGATCGTGATTCTCCCTGATGTCCGGGGTCTGCACACGTTCTACCGGGAGCTCGCGGTGCGTTTCGCCGAGGCCGGCGTACCTGCCGTCGCGATCGACTACTTCGGACGGACGGCTGGGATCGGTGCCCGCGACGAGGACTTCGCGTACATGCCGCACGTCGAGCAGACGAGCCGGGATGCAATCGCCGACGACACCGGTGCCGCGGTCGGCTGGCTCCGCGAGCGGACCTCCGCCGTCGCCGTGTTCACGGTCGGCTTCTGTTTCGGTGGCTCCAACTCGTGGTCACAGTCCGCCGCCGGGCACGGCCTCGCCGGTTGCATGGGCTTCTACGGCCGGCCATCCCGCGTGAGCGATCTACTGCCCCGCATGCGCTCGCCGCTACTGATGCTCGCCGCCGGCGCCGACTTCACCCCGGTCGACGAGGTCGAGGCGTTCGCCGGGCAGGCCCGCGAGCAGGGCGTGCCGGTCCAGGTCGAGGTCTTTCCGGGCGCGCCGCACAGCTTCTTCGACCGGACCTTCGCGGAGCACCGCGATGCTTGCGACAAAGCGTGGCGGGACATGCTTTCCTTTATGGATAGGCACGCCGGCACCTAGGCGCCCCGGGCACGCTCGCACGGCGAGGAGTGACATGAGTGTGATCTCACGCGGTTTCACCGGACGCCGCAGAACTGACGAAAGCCTGCCGCCGGGTCAGTACCTGACCAAGGACTTCCCGGTGCTTTCGGCCGGGCCGACGCCGCGGGTGGACCTCTCCCAATGGGAGTTCGCGATCAGCTCCGAACCCGGCCAGCGGCACACCTGGTCCTGGTCGGAGTTGCTCGCCCTTCCGGCTGAGACACCGACCGTCGACATCCATTGCGTGACGAAGTGGTCGAAGCTGCGTACGGACTGGAAGGGAGTCAGCGTCGACACGTTGATGGAGAATGTGGACAGTGTCGGCGACTTCGCACTGGTGCACTCCTACGGTGGTTACACGACCAACCTTCCGCTCGAGGACCTGCTCGATGGCAAGGCCTGGATCGCGTACGAGTTCGGCGGCGAGCCGCTCGAAGCAGAGCACGGCGGCCCCGCCCGGCTCCTGGTGCCTCACCTGTACTTCTGGAAGAGCGCCAAGTGGGTCAAGGAGATCGAGCTGAGGCTGAGTGACGAGCCCGGCTTCTGGGAGAGCCTCGGGTACCACAACTACGGCGACCCGTGGCGCGAGCAGAGGTACTGGGGTGACTAACGTCGTTGTCCGCCAACGCCTGGCCTGGCGGGTGGCCACGGTGTCCGCGGTACGCGAGGAGACCGCGGTCGCCCGTACGCTGGTGCTCGATGTGCCCGAGTGGCCCGGTCACCTCGCCGGCCAGCACGTTGACATCCGCCTCACCGCCGAGGACGGCTACTCCACCCAGCGCTCGTACTCGATCGCATCGGCTCCGGGCCACGCCGGCGACGCGACGCTGTCCACAGTGGAGCTGACCGTCCAACAGGTCCAGGATGGGGAGGTCTCTCCGTACCTGGTGGAAGTGGCCGGACCCGGTGACCGGTTCGAGATCCGTGGGCCGGTCGGTGGATACTTCACCTGGCGCTCGGATGCGACCGCACCGGTACTGCTGGTCGGTGGCGGATCCGGCGTCGTCCCGCTGATGGCGATGATCCGGGATCGGGCCCAGGCCGACTCGCGGGTGCCGTTCCGGCTCATCTATTCGGTGCGCTCTCCGGCGGACACCTTCTACGCCGAGGAGCTGGCGCGTCGTGTCCGTGAGGACAATGGCCTGGACGTGGCATGGGTGTACACCCGCTCCACACCCGAGGGGTGGTCGCGACCGCCGGGTCGTCTGCAGGCAAAGGACCTCATCGAGGCCGGGTGGCCGGCCTCGTTCGAGCCGGCGTGCTACGTCTGTGGGCCGACCGCGTTCGTCGAGGTGGTCGCGAATCTGCTGGTGGCCGCGGGCCATGCGCCGGAGCGGGTCAAGACCGAGCGGTTCGGGCCATCGGGAGGCTGAGATGACAGACACCTATCTGGACGGCAACGAGATGGCGGGTGGACTGCGCGAGCTGTTCGCGGTCGACATGACCGTCGCTCGTGGCGAGTGTGTCAGCTGCGGGCTGGTCGGTCCGGTCGCGCAGGCTCGCCTGTACGACCCGCTCGGGCCGGGGATGGTGGCACGGTGCCCCGCCTGCGAAGCCGTGCTGATGCGCGTTGTGCGCGGACCCGACAGGGTCTGGCTGGACATGCGGGGCCTGAGGTACCTGGAGGTCCCGCTCGCCTGAGCCATATGGTCGAGCGGGAGAGCGGACCTACGTCATCGTTGTGCCCTTATGGGGGCCACGACACGACGTAGCCCTCCCGTCGCGGCGCCGTACGTGCGCAACCCTAGGTTGGTCCTATGCAGACCCGGGTACGGTTCGACGTCGCGGTCGTCGGCGGAGGTATCGCGGGCATCAGCGTCGCCGCTGAGCTCGGTGGCGATGACATACGGGTCGTGGTCGTAGAGCAGGAGGAGCGGCTCGCCCATCATGCCAGCGGTCGATCAGCGGCCGCGTTCCTCGAGTCGTACGGCAGTCCGGAGATCCGCGCCCTGACCCGCGCATCCCGGCCGTACCTCTCGATGGTCGAGGCAGACGAGGCGCCGCTGCTGAATCCCCGCCCTTTGGTCTGGGTAGCCGGGGTGGGCCATGAGTCCACTGTGGAGCGCCTGGTCGCCACCGAGCCCTTGCTGCGCGCTATCTCGCCGGAGGAGGCACGTGCACTCTGCCCGGCGCTGCGCCCGGAGTGGCTTGCCGCGGCGGCGGCCGAGGACGGAGCTCAGGACCTCGATGTCGCAGGCCTGTTCGACCGGTATCGTCGGCGGGCGCTCCGGAGCGGGGTCGCGATCCTGACCGGGGCGCGGCTGCGCTCAGGTTCCCGCGACGGCGACGGTTGGCGGTTGGAGACCGACGCGGGCACCATCCTCGCCGCGACGGTGGTGGACGCGGCCGGCGCCTGGGCCGACAACGTGGCCTCGGTCCTGGGTGTGCCGGCGATCGGGTTCCGGCCGCTGCGCCGCACGGTCGCCATCGTCACCACCCCGGCGGTCCGGCGGGACTGGCCGCTGGTCGCCGATGTCGCCGAAGGGTTCTACTTCCGGCCCGAGGGCGACGCGCTGCTGATCTCGCCGGCCGACGAAACCGCCTCGGAGCCGAGCGACGCCCGTGCGTCCACAGAGGACGTCGCGCTCGCCCTCGACCGGGTCAACGAAGCGACCACTTTGGACCTCAGGCACGTCCGCATGAGTTGGGCCGGGCTGCGGACCTTTTCGCCGGACCGCAATCCGGTGGTTGGCGTCGATCCGGCGTACGCGGGCTTCGTCTGGCTGGCCGGACAGGGTGGGTACGGGATGCAGACGGCACCGGCGATGGCCCGACTCGCGGCCGTCCTGGTGCACGGCCAGCCCGTGCCGGACGAACTCGGGGCGGCGGGCCTGGACGTCGGGCGGCTCACACCGCAGCGGTTCTCACCCGGGTGACGAATCCACCCGGACGGCGAGATAGGGCGTCGAGTTCCGTGGGAGGAGGGTCCGCACGACGGCTCGTCCACCGCGCAGCTCCACAACGGAGGATGACGGCGAAACCGAAAGCCCGCGGCGGGTCGCCTCGAGCCGCAGCGCGGAGAGGGCCTCGCCGGCGCGCAACCACGCGTCGGCGGTGTCGGACTCCCCGTAGAGCACGCCGTACACGCCGCCGTCGTCCTGGCTGACCCGGCCCCGGACCGAACGGGTCACCGGCGTCGAGGAGGCAAGCCGGAGCACCTCGGTCCGGTCGAGCAGCCGGACGTGCACTCCTTCGGCCTCGGCGGCACCGATGAGCGCCTTCATCGCCACAGTGGTCGGCCGCCTACCCGGCCGGGCAGGCGCGCCCGCGGGAGTCGCGGGCGCTTCGGCCCCGGCCGACGCCGCGAGGCGCTCCCGGGCCTCATCAGTCACCTCTATCGCCTGGGTGGGCGTGAGCGTGGCCACGTGGCTCGGGTCGTCGTCGGGGAGCAGCGACACGGACGATTCGAATCCGCCCGCGGCGAGGGCGACCTGAGCCCGGTGCAGGGCGCCGCCGCAGTTGATCAGGATGACGCGATCTTCGGGCGACAGGCCATGGCGCTGCCGTCCTGGGAAGTAGACCGGCTCGCGCTCGGCGTAGAGATCCAGCGAACCGGTGTGGACGACCCAACGCCACGGACGGTTCTCGTCGCGGACCAGCGGGGAGGGCAGTGTCGGCGCCGCGCCCGCCGCGGCGGCCGAGCCGGCCAGGGCCGCGGTCACCTGCAGGTCGGCCATGCAGCAATTATGCGGGTCGGGGCGGCTTACGGGGCCTGGTCGGGGTTCACTCGTCCAGCAGGAAGGCACAGTTGATCAGGCCGAGGTGACTGTACGCCTGGGGATGGTTGCCCAGACCGCGTTCGGTCAAGGCGTCGTACTGCTCGGGCAGCAGGCCGGTGGGCCCGGCGCAACCGACCATCTGCTCGAAGAGCTCCTCGGCGTCGGCTCGGCGGCCCGTGCGCAGGTACGCCTCAACCAGCCAGGCGCTGCAGATGTGGAACCCGCCTTCCCGCCCGGGCAGGCCGTCATCCCACCGGTACCGGTAGACGATCGGGCCGCTGCGAAGGTCGCGCTCCACCGCCAGGACGGTCGCGAGGAACCGGGGGTCGTCGTCGGCGAGCAGCCCGGAGAGGCCGATCCAGAGTGACGAGGCGTCCATCTCCACGTAGTCGTACGCGACTGTGTAGGCGCCCGCCTCATCGTGCCAGCCGTGGGTCAGTACGTTCTCCGCGATCGTGTCCCTTAGTTCGGCCCAGCCGGGGCCGGGCGTGATGTGGAACTTGTCGCACATCCGCAGTGCCCGATCGACCGTGAGCCAACCCATGACCTTGGAGTACACGTGGTGGCGGGGCGGGATGCGAGCCTCCCAGATGCCATGGTCGGGTTCGTGCCAGCGCCGCGAGACCGCCTCCACCATGTCACGGAGCAGCTCGACCTGCCACGGCTGAAGTCCGCCCTTGGCGTCGGCGAAGTGGCTGAGCAGGTCCGCGATGGGGCCGAAAACGTCCAGCTGCACCTGCCGGTTGGCGGCGTTGCCGACCCGGACCGGGCGGGAACCCGCATAGCCGGGAAGGGTATCGATGACTGCCTCGGCACCCAGCTCGAAACCGTCCACTGTGTAGAGTGGGTGCAAGCGCTCCGGATGGCCGGCAGTGCCTTCGATGATGCGAAGGGTCCAGGCCAGCAGTCCTTCGGCCTCCTCGGTGGAGCCGAGCTGGACCAACGCTTGCGCGCTCATCGCCGCGTCGCGCAGCCAGCAGTAGCGGTAGTCCCAGTTTCGGACACCGCCCATCTCCTCCGGAAGCGAGGAGGTCCCGGCGGCGATGATGGCGCCGGTCGGTTCGTAGTAGAGGGCACGAAGTGTCAACGCGCTGCGCCGGACGAGTTCGCGGTTTCGCGAGGGTAGCCGCAGAGTCGCCGCCCACTCGCGCCACGGCTGCTCCGATGCGGCCTGTTGCGCCCGGATCTCGGCCACGCTCACGACCGGCGCGGGGGTGGGTCCGTTGAAACGCAGCTCCAGCGTGACGGTGCCGCCGGTGCGCGCGAGGTCGACGATCGCGTGGGCGGTGTGATGGCCGCCCTCGTCGACGATCTCCCAGTCGACGCCCGGTGCCACCAGGCTCATGGGTTCGTTCGATCCGTACACCCGAAGCTCGTCGCCGACCGGTTGCAGCTGGGTGGGCACCTGGCCGAACTCCGGACGCGGCGCGAAGGCGATCCGCGCCGCGACATGTCCGTCGAGGACCCGGATGAATGTGCTGGCGGGCGAGGTACCGCCGATGAAGTCGGTGACGGTCAGCCCGGACCACCGGGTCTCCACCGTCATGGTGCCGGGCCGGTAGCGCTGCCCGAGCGGCAGCACGTCAGACCGGCCGGGCAGGTAGGGCCCGACCGAGAAGTATCCCGCCGAGTCGTCTCCGAGCAGGGCGGCGAAGACCGCGGGCGAGTCCGGCCTGGGCTGGCACAGCCAAGCGACCGTCGCCGAGGGGGTGAGCAAGGCGACGGTGCGGCCGTTACTGAGCAGCGTGTGCCGCTCGATGGGGACCGCATGCTCCCCGAAGAGCCATCGGCGCCGGCATTCGGTGAGAAAGGCCAGCGCCGTCACCGCCATGTCGGGGTCGTCGACCCGGTACGCTGCCTGCGTTTCCCCGACACCGACCTTTACCCCCAGGTCAGGGCCGGTGAGCTTGAGGAATACGTCCTCGTCGGTCGAGTCGTCGCTGAAGAACACGACGGCGCTGGCCGAGATCTGGGTACGCAGCGTGTCGACGGCCGAGCCCTTGTCCGGCGCCACCACCGAGAGCTCGATGACGTCCTTGCCGAACGTCGCGTGCACTCCGTTCCATGTGGACGGTCCGGTGCGGATGGCGTCGATGATCTCCGCCGCCCGGTCGTGGTCGGCGAGCCTGGTGTGCACGGCGATGCTGGCCGGTTTCTGCTCCAGCTTGACGCCGGTCAGACCTCCGGCGATCAGCGAGAGCTCCCGACCGAGCCGCGTCCGCAGCTCGGCCTGGTCGGGGTCGATCCGTTCGACGAAACCCACGTCGAACTCGGTGCCGTGGCTGCCGACCAGCCGTACCTCGCTTGGTAGGCGGGACAGCGCGGCGAGGTCACGCAACGATCGGCCGGAGACGACCGCGACCGTCGTCTGCGGCAGGGCGGCGAGGGAGCGGACGGCGTCGGCCGCCGCCGGGAGCGGAACGGCGTGGCTCGGCTCGTCCACCAGCGGCGCCAGTGTGCCGTCGTAGTCGCAGGCCACGAGCAGGTTGGGCACCCGAGCCACGTACGTGATCGCGGCACGCAGCCCGTCGTCGAGGTCGCCCGCAACCACGACCCCACCTCCTATCCGTGCCCGGCAGTCGCCCGGCCGCCCGCGTTACCGGTCGGCTGCCGTATCCGAGGTCAGCGCCGTGAGGAAATCCGACGCCCATTGCCGCCCACCATGGTCGCGCAGGTACCGGCGCATCGCACCAATACGCTTCGCGGACTCGCTGCGGTCCGCCTGGACGGCCCGCAGCAACGCCTCCTTGATGCTGTTGAGGTCATGAGGATTGCACATGTAGGCCTGGTGCAGTTCCGCGGCCGCCCCGGCGAACTCCGACAGTACAAGAGCCCCGCCCAGATCGGTCCGCGCCGCGACGTACTCCTTGGCGACGAGGTTCATCCCGTCCCGCAGTGGAGTCACCGCCATGACGTCGGCGGCGCAGTAGAGTGCGGCGAGCTCAGCGCGGCTGAACGACTGGTGCAGGTAGTGCACGGCCGGCGCGCCCACCCGGCCGTACTCGCCGTTGATGCCGCCGACCTCCCGTTCGACGTTCTCCCGTAGCCGCGCGTAGTGCTCCACCCGCTCCCGGCTGGGCGTGGCGACCTGGATCATCACCGTCTCGGGCGTGCGCAGCCGGCCCTCGGCGAGGAGCTCGCGGTACGCCCGGAGCCGGTGCTCTATTCCCTTGGTGTAGTCGAGCCGGTCGACGCCGAGGATGATCGTCTGCGGATCGCCCAGCTCCGCGCGGATCTGCCGGCACCGCTTCTGCACGTACTCCGAGGCGACGAGCTCCTCCATCTCGCCGATGTCGATGGAGACCGGGAACGCGCCGGCCCGCACCGTTCGTCCGTCCAGATCGACGCTGAGGCCATGGCGCTTCAGACCGAGCAGATGCTGGGCCAACTGGAGGAAGTTGTGGGCGGCCAGCGGAGTCTGGAAGCCGACCAGGTCGGCGCCGAGCAGGCCACGGATGACCTCGTCCCGCTGCGGGAGCTGCATGAACAGTTCCGTCGGGGGGAACGGTATGTGCAGGAAGAAGCCGATCCTCACGTCCGGCCGGCGGGCGCGCAGCATCGCGGGTACGAGTTGGAGCTGGTAATCCTGCACCCATACCACCGAGCCGAACGGGGCCACCTGCTCGGTCGCGTCGGCGAAACGCTGGTTGACCCTGCGGTACGCGTCGCGCCAGTGCCGGTGGAAGACCGGAGTCTCCACCGCGTCGTGGTAGAGCGGCCAGATCGTCGCGTTGGAGGCGCCTTCGTAGTACTCCTCGATGTCGGTGGTGGACAGCGGCACCGGGTACAGGCTGATCCCGTCGACCTCGAACGGTGGTGGCGCGTCGCCGGCGGCGCCGGCCCAGCCGACCCAGATGCCCTTGGTGCGGGCGAGGATGGGATGCAGAGCCGTCACGAGCCCACCCGGACTACGCCGCCACTCCCGCCCCTGGTCGGTCACCACGTCGTCGACGGGTAGGCGATTGGCCACCACGACATGGGTGCGCTCGTCCGGCACGGACTCCCCCAATCGGCTTGCCACACCTAACCGTAAAGACTATCCGGGTCGACCGAGCGGTTAGACATCGCGGACCCGGTGAAGATTCACGATCGTACGTGTGTTCGACTGTGGCCATGGAGAAGCGAAGGCACTACTGGAACGGCCGGTGGGGGCGGCTGGCCCGCCATGACGTCCTACTCTACGAGGACGCCGGATTCTGGCGGGTCGAACATCGTATCGGCGGGACCGAGGGACGTACCCGTTGGTATGAGCATCAGGACGAGGACTCCGCACTCGACCGGGTGCGCGACCTTCTCACCGTCAGCGACAGTTGGCGTCAACTGCCCTGAGCCCGGTGCGGGACTGTCGTGGGGTGACTAGTCGGCGTCGCGCCGGCTGCGGCTGCGCGAACCGTACAGGAGGAGAAGCAACCCGACCACCACCACGATGGGGCCGATGATCGCCCACGTGCTGTTGCCCGACATGAGCGAGCTTCCCTTGAGGATATTGAGCCCCTGCAGGGTCCAGAGGCCGCCGAGGAGCACGCCCGCCAGACCCAATATGATCCATACCGCTCGCATGGCGTCCTCCACTCTTCGAACGGCTGTCGCCAGTCTACGCATCGGCCAGCGTCGCAGCCGCGGTTTGTCGGGCGGCGCACAGGTGGCCCGGTTACATTCACGAGGTGCTGGGGCTGCCCGACCACATCACCACCTGCCTGTTCGACCTGGACGGTGTGCTGACCGACACCGCCCGCGTGCACGACGCCGCCTGGACTGAGACCTTCAATGCCTTCCTGCGGACCTGGTCGGAGCGCACCGGCACCCCGTACGTCGCCTTCGACCCGGTCGACGACTATAACTCCTATGTGGATGGTCGCCCTCGCGCGGACGGTGTCCGTACCTTCCTCGCCTCGCGGCGGATCACCCTGCCGGAGGGAGCGCGGGACGACCCGCCCGAGGCCGATACCGTGTACGGATTGGGCAATCGTAAGAATGCCGTGCTGCTCCGGCGGATCCGGACGGACGGGGTGGTGGCGTACCCGGGCTCGGTGGCCTACCTGCGCGCCGCCCGCGACGCCGGCCTTCGCCGCGCCGTGGTTTCAGCGAGCGCCAACTGCTACGACGTTCTCGTCGCGGCCGGGCTCATCGATCTGGTCGAAACCCGCGTTGACGGTCAGCTCGCCGCCGAGAAGCACCTGCGCGGCAAGCCGGCACCCGACACGTTCCTCGCCGCGGCCGAACTCCTGGGGACGCCACCGGCGCGGGCCGCCGTCTTCGAGGACGCGGTCGCCGGGGTCCAGGCCGGCCGTGACGGCGGCTTCGGTTTCGTGGTCGGCGTCGACCGGGAGTCGACGGCTCAGGCGATGGCTCCCCACAACCACGCGGATGACCTGCGCGCCCATGGAGCCTCCACTGTGGTCAGAGACCTCGCCGAGCTGCTCGGCACCGATACGGCCGGAGGTGCCGCATGATCACCGAACCGAACTTTCCGGTCGAGCCCTGGCACGTGCGGGAGATCGAGCTCAACCTCGACCTGCTGGCCCAGTCCGAATCGGTGTTCGCTCTCGCCAACGGCCACATCGGGCTGCGTGCGAACTTTGACGAGGGCGAGCCGTATGGGATGCCCGGCACGTACCTGAACTCCTTCTACGAGCTGCGCCCGCTGCCCTACGCCGAGGCGGGGTACGGCTACCCCGAGTCGGGTCAGACCATCGTCAACGTGACCAATGGCAAGCTGATCCGGCTGCTCGTCGACGACGAGCCGTTCGATATCCGCTACGGCGAACTGCGCCGACACGAGCGGGTGCTCGACCTGCGAGCCGGCACGCTGGAACGCCAGGTCGAATGGGTGTCCCCGGCCGGGCAGGCGGTCCGGGTACGCACCGTCCGGCTGGTCTCGTTCACGCACCGGTCCGTAGCCGCCATCTCGTACGAAGTCGAGCCGGTGGGCGACTCGGCCCGCCTGATTGTCCAGTCCGAGCTGGTGGCCAACGAGGACACTCCCGCGATCAGCGGCGACCCTCGGGTAGCGGCCGCGCTCGCGGCGCCTTTGCAGGCAGAGGAACTTATCCTCGGCGACCAGTCCGCCGAGCTGATTCACTGCACCAAGCGCAGCGGTCTGCGGCTGGCGGCCGGGATGGACCACGTCGTGGAGGCGCCGCCCGAGGTCACCATTCAGGTCCGGACGGACGGCAGGGCGGACTGGGCCCGCACTACCGTCGTCTGCGAGCTCAAACCGGGCCAACGGTTGCGGGTGGTGAAGTTCCTGGGCTACGGCTGGTCGTCGCAGCGTTCCCGGCCGGCCATACGGGACCAGGTGTGGGCGGCCCTCTCCGCCGCCCGCTACGCCGGCTGGGAGGGGCTCGTCGGCTCGCAGCGGGAGTTCCTCGACGCGTTCTGGGACGGCGCTGACGTACGGGTCGAGGGGGACTCCGAGATCCAGCAGGCGGTCCGGTTCGCGCTCTTCCACATCCTGCAATCGGGCGCGCGGGCGGAGAAGCGGCCCATCTCGGCGAAGGGTCTCACCGGTCCCGGCTACGACGGGCAGGTGTTCTGGGACACCGAGATGTTCGCGCTGCCCGTGCTCACGTACACCTGGCCGACCGGCGCGGCCGACGTGCTGCGATGGCGGCACTCCACCCTGGACCTCGCCCGGGACCGGGCGAAACAGCTGCGGCTGCAGGGGGCGGCGTTCCCGTGGCGGACCATCCGCGGGCACGAGTGTTCGGCCTACTGGCCGGCGGGGACCGCGGCGTTTCACATCGGCGCCGACATCGCCGATGCCGTCGTCCGGTACGCCAACGCGACCGGCGACGAGGCGTTCCTGCGGGACGTGGGAATCGAGTTGCTGGTGGGGACGGCACGACTGTGGCGCTCGCTCGGCCATCACGACACCCACGGACGGTTCCATGTGGACGGTGTCACCGGACCGGACGAGTACTCCGCCATCGCCGACGACAACGTCTACACCAACCTCATGGCGGCCCGGAACCTGGCCGCCGCGGCTGATCTCGTCTCGACCTACGCCGACGTCGCCGCCCGGCTCGGCGTCGGCGAGGAGGAGGCCGCCTCGTGGCGTGACGCGTCCGCGGCGATGCACGTGCCGTACAACCCGGAACTGCGGGTCCATGAACAGTCGCTGCACTTCACCCGCCACCAGGAGTGGGACTTCGACAACACGCCGGCCGAGTCGTACCCGCTGCTCCTGCATGTGCCCTACTTCGACCTCTACCGACGGCAAGTGGTCAAGCAGGCCGATCTCGTCCTCGCCATGCACTGGCGGGGGGATGCCTTCACGCCCGAACAGAAGGCGCGCAACTTCGCGTACTACGAAGCCCGAACCGTCCGCGACTCATCCCTGTCGGCCTGCACCCAGGCGGTCCTGGCCGCCGAGGTGGGACACATCGAGCTGGCCCACGACTACGTCGCCGAGGCGGCTCTGATGGATCTGCACGACCTGAACCACAACACCCGCGACGGCGTCCATATCGCCTCGCTGGCGGGAGCGTGGCTGGGGCTGGTGGCCGGATTCGGGGGCATGCGCGATCACGACGGCCAGCTGTCCTTCGCCCCCCGGCTGCCGGAGCGACTGTCCACGTTGGAGTTCTCGCTGCTGTGGCGGGGGGTCCGGCTGCGCGTGACCGTCGAGCCCCACCAGGCGACCTACAGAGTGCGCGACCGGTCGGACGGGGCGCTGGTATCACTACGCCACCACGGCGAACCGATCACCGTCACGACGAAGAAACCGGTCGTGATGCCGATCCCGCCCGCCGTGCCGTTGACGGCGCGTCCGCAACAGCCGTACGGGAGGGCGCCCAAGCGACACCAGCCGATCGCGTGAGTGTGTGCTGAGAAGTGCAAGCAGGGGCACCCTATTGACGTCCCCGCGCAATGAGGGTGCCCCTCCTAGCCGGTAGCCGGGTGGCCCGGTTGGTCGCCGGCGGCGGTTGCGTCGCCCGCACGCGTCAGCGGCGGCGGTTGCGTCGCTCGCACGCGTCGGCCGCGGCGCACCGCCCACGCGCGTCGAGGGCGGCTGTCCGGGACTGCTCGTCCAGCGTCCGCGCGGTGTTCGCCGCGGTACGGGCCTGCTCGGCTGCTGTCTCCTCGGCAAGAACGGCGTTGTCGCGGACACGCGTGAGCTCGACCTCCTCGGCCCGTAGCTCGGTCGCCCGGCGGGAGAGCCGGTCGTGTTCGGGTGTCCAGCCCTCGGCCCGCTTGAATACCTCGCGCATCTGGTCACTGGAGATGTCGCCCCGACGGTAGGCCGCGAAGGCGGCGTCCCGGACCTGCGACTGTAGCTGCTGCTGCTCCGGAGTGAGGGCGGTCTTCTCCAGGTTGGCGAGCTGGGTTGCCAGGTCGGCCGACTCCCGGGCCAGCTGTTGCACGGCGCGTCTGGCTTCGTCGGCCGCGCGCTGGGCAGCGACGTAGTCACCGTGCGCTGCCTCCGCATCGGTGGCGGCCTGGGCAGCGGCCGACGCCGCGGTGGCGGCGATCGCGCGTAGCTGCTCACACTCCGCGCGCAGCGTCGCGCACTCGTCGTGCTTGCCGGACCGCCGCGGTTTGCCCGGCGGCTCGTGCGGTGTATCGACCGTGGTCGCTGAGCCGTAGACGGCAGCGGCGGGCAGGGCCGTGACGGCAGGAGGCTCGGAGCTGCCGTAGACGGTCGGAGTGCCGTACGTTGTCGGCGGCATCGCGCCGTAGCCGCTGCCGGCGATCGGCATGGTCGGCAGAACGGGCGACTCGTACGGCTCAGTTGGGGCCGAGGATCCGGCCGGCAAGGCGAGCGGCCGGAGACCGGGTGGCAGCGCCCGCCCGGCCCGCCCGAGCGGGATCCCGCCAGCGGTCGGGCCGGTAGGCAACTGCCCGCCCGGCCAGGACGGTGCGAACCCTGGTTGCCCGGATCGCGGTGCGTTCTGCCCGGGCGGCCGGTATGGCTGGCCCGACCCGGCCGGCAGGGCGAGCGGACGGGAGGCCGGCGGTGGAGGCATCGGACGAGGCGTTGATGGAACGGTCCGACGCCGCCGACGCCGCCGACCGCGCATCGTCACGACAACGCTGTACGTGAATAGGGATGCGCCGACGACGACGACGACGAGCGACCAGATGACCAGCACCGAACCAGCTCCGCCCAGTTGGGGCGCGACGATGGTTCTGGTCACGTTTGCGAGGATGTCACGTCACCCGACCGTTGCCTACGCCGGTCGGCGTGGCCAGGGTTACGGATGGGTCTCGCTTGTCCGGGGGTGTCGGACCGCACGCCGGAGGAAAGTGTCGCATCCATCTGTCACAGTCGGTGCGACCGATACCGGAGGGACCGATGCGGCTGCTGTTCTTCGCCGATCTGCACCTGGACGCCCCATTCGCATGGGCCGATCGCCTCGTGTCGCGGGCGCGCCGTCGGGCGCTCCGGGAGTGTCTGACGCGCATCGCTGGGCTCGCCCAGTCGCTCCGCGTCGACGCAGTCTGCTGCGCCGGCGACCTGTACGAACAGGAGCGCTTCACGCCCGACACGATGGCCTTTCTCCGCGAGTCGTTCGCAACGCTGCACCCGACACCGGTGCTCCTGGCGCCCGGCAACCATGACTGGTTCGGCCCGGCCAGCCTGTACCGGCAGGCTCGCTGGACGGATAACGTGCACGTCTTCACCGAGCCGGTGCTGCACCCGTACGAGCTGGCGGACGGCTTCACGATCTGGGGTGCGGCGCATCGCGCCCCGGCGCGCACGCCGGGCTTTCTCGGCTCGGGCTTCCGAGTACGCGGACCCGGTGTCCACATCGGCTTGTTCCACGGGTCGGAGCAGGGCGACCTGGCCCACCAGATCGACGGCACGGTTCCGCACGCACCGTTCCGGGCAACCCAGGTACCGGACGCCGGCCTGCACCACGCCCTGGTCGGGCATTTCCACGCTCCGCGCGACGGTCCCCACCACACCTATCCGGGGAACCCGGAGCCGCTGACCTTCGGTGAACACGGCGATCGTGGCGCCGTTCTGGTGGCCGTCGACCAGCAGGGACGGGTAACCCGGCAACGGCATCGGGTATCCGTATCAGACGTGTCAGACATGACTGTCGACCTGACCGGTGTCAGGCACTCCGGTGAGGTTCGCGAGCGGGTCGCGGCATGCCTCGCCGAGCGCACGGGGACCGTCCGGGTGACCCTGCGGGGCGATGTCGGCCCGGCGATCGACGTTGACACGCGGGATCTGGACGGTGTGGCGCCACACCTGGTCGCCTTGGTCGTCCGGCTCGGCGAGATCCACGTCGACTACGACCTCGATCTCATCGCGCAGGAGCAGACCGTACGCGGACAGTTCGTCCGCGATGTCCGGGCAGCAGAACTCGACGACCGCCAGCGCCACCGCGTGTTGGTGACCGGGCTGCGCGCTCTCGACGGTCGGGCCGACCTGGCGGTCCAGTGATGCTGATCCGGTCGGTCACCGCCCACGCGTTCGGACCGCTGGTCGGCGAGACGCTCGAGTTCGCCGACATGATGACCGTCGTCCACGGTCCCAACGAGTCGGCGAAGTCCACCTGGCACGCCGCCGTCTACGCCGCCCTGTGCGGCCGGCGTCGCGGCCCCGGCGGCCTGAGCCCGGACGAGCGGGAGTTCGCTGCTCGACACCGGCCGTGGGACCGGCCCGACTGGCTGGTCAGCGGCCGCCTGCTCCTGGACGACGGCCGCCAGGTTGAGATCCGCCAGGACCTGGACGGCAAGGTGGACTGCGACGCGGTCGATCTGGAGCTCGGTCGTGACTGTTCGGCCGAGATCATGCACGACGGCGCACCGGACGCCGCGCGTTGGCTGGGGCTGGACCGGGCGTCATTCCGCGCCACCGCGTGCGTCGGTCAAGGGCAGGTTCTCGACGTGCTGAGCCGGGCCGACGGTCTGCAGACCCACCTGCAACGTGCGGCCTCGACCGCGGCAGCCGATCACACCGCCGCGGCGGCGCTCCGGCTGATCGATCGGTTCCAGGCCGATCATGTCGGCAGCGATCGGGCGCCGAAACGACCACTACGGCTTACCCTGCAGGCCGTCCAGCTCGCCGCCACCGCACTGGAGCGGGCGCGGGCGGACCATGCTGAGTACGAACGCCGCCTGCTCGACGTCGACCGCCTGCGAACGACGGCGATCGATGCCGAACACGCGGTCCGTCTTCGCGAGGCTGCTGACGCGGCCGATGCCGCCCGTCGGGCGCGACGGCTCGCCGACGACGCGGCCGACGTCGCCGCGAGCCTGTCGGGTGCCACGCCACCCCGGGCGCCCTCTGCCGAGACCCTTGCCCTGGTGGCCGCCGCCCTCTCCGGCTCCGATCCGGATGCACCCGATGACGGCCGGGCCGGTCCGGATGATGATGTTGGCATCGTCGCGGAGGAGGAGCTTTACGACCTGGCCCGGGCGATCGACGCGACGCCGCCGGAGCCCGACCCGACGATCGGTGCTCAGGTCGAAGACGCCCGCTCCAGGCTGGGGCGGGCGACGCGGGCCCGCGTGCGAGCCAGCGCGTTGGTGGCGGCCGGTCTCCTGGTGATCGCGATCGGCTTGTTCGTTCTGGCTTCCGGTCCACGGCTGGTCGGTGCCGTTGCGGCCATCACCGGTGGACTGGTTGCGAGTGTCGCGGTCGTGGCATTCGGTCGGGCCGGCGGGCGCATCGCCCTTGCCCGGCGCGGGCTTGCCGCCGCCGAACATCGGATGGCCGCCGTCAGGGCCGAAGCAGCCGCGGCCCGGATCCGCCGCGAGGGGGCCCTCGCCACGGCGGCCGTCGCCGGGTTGTCGACGGACTCGTCGGCGCTGCGGGAACTGGCCCACCGTCAGGCGCAGCGGCGGGCGTTCCAGCTCCGGGACGAGCAGTGGCGCCGCGAGCGCGAGCTGGCCCGGGCTGATCGCCTCCGGTCGGCCGCCCGTGCCGCTGGGGTCACAGCGGAGACGCCGGCGGAGGCGGAGTCGGCTCTGCGGGCCTGGCAACGCGACCAGCTCGTCGCGGGCGAGTCCCGCGCTCGGTATGTTCGCGACACGGCGAAGTTGGAGGCCCTCCTGCGTGGTGAGAGCCTTGCCGTCATCGAACAACGGGCAGTCGCCGCCGAGCAGCGCGCCGACCGGTTGGTTGTGAACATTGCCGAGTCCACAGTGGATAGTACCGATCATGAGGGGCTCGAGTCGTTACGCGCCGCCGCCGTGGCGGCGGCGCAAGCGGCTCACGGCGCCGACGCGTTGCTGAACGAATGGCTGGCCGGCGTGATGCAGGTCGCCGACGCTGAGGAGGAGCTGAGCCGGGCCGAGGCCGAGCTGACCCGGCTCCGCCGGCTCGACGAGACGTTGGCGTTGACCCGCACGTTCCTGCAGCGGGCCGAAGAAACCGCCCACCGGACCATCGCGCCCCGGCTCGCCGAAGCCGTCCGGGCCTGGCTGCCGCGGACGACCGCCGGCCGCTACACCGAGGTCGTCGTCGACCCCGAACAGCTGCGGGTCCGGGTACGGGGGCCGGCGGGCCGCTGGCGGGACGCGGGTCGACTCTCCTACGGATCGGCGGAGCAGATCTACCTGATGCTGCGGTTCGCCCTGGCCGAGCACCTCGCCACCCCCGGCGTCCGGTGCCCGCTGCTCCTCGACGAGGTGACCGTGCACGCGGACCCGCTCCGGACGGCACAGTTGTTGGAACTGCTCCAGGCCGCATCCGCCGACCGCCAGATCATCCTGTTCACGCAGCAGGAACAGGTCCTCGCGTGGGCGAGGAAGCACCTCGCCGTGGCCGGCCATGCTCTGGTGGAGTTGCGCGAGGTCGCCGCGGTCTGAGGTCCGCCATCGGTTCCGCTCGGTTGGGTCATGCGGAGTCGCCGTGGCGGACCCGGGACTCCCCAGCCACCGGTTCTGGTCGGTTGGGTCAGGCAGAGTCCGCAGCCGCCGGCCCAGCGGCTTCCAGCATCCATTGTGGACTCAGCAGAGATCGTTTTGGGGTTGCGAGATCTGGGTTTGGGCAAAACGACGCATGCGGTCGCTTTGGATCCCTGGACGGCGATCGCGGCCGACCAGGACCTACCTGGTGAATGGATTGTATGCGGTGTACAACGCGAACCCGGCGAGGCAGCAACCGACCATGATCAGCCCGGCGATCACCATAACGAAGATCATCACTGGCCAGTCACTGCGTCGACGGCGGGCAACCGGCGGCGGCATGTACGGCTGGATGGGATCGAGGGGTCGGGTCGGCTGCCGCTGACCGATCCCGGTCGCGTATCGCTGCGGCCGCTCTCGTGCGTGGAACCGGGCCGCCGGCTCGTCCGGGGGCAGGTTGCGCCCATGCCGGGTTTCGGGCATCCGTTCCGGCAGCTTGCGATCCGGCTCCGGAAGCTCGAGCCACCCGGGCCCGACCTCGTCCCGGGTGGCGGCTCCACCCGTGCCGGCCGCTGGATCCGCGCCTTGCGCGCCGCTCGTCGGATCAGTTCTGGCCTCCGCGCCGGCCGGGTTTATCGTCGAACTGGCGTGATCAACAGGGTCGCCGGTCGGGTCATCCGATCCCGCGGCAACGATCCGGTCCGGACCCGGGTCCGATGACGGGACTGGATCGGCATCATCGTTTAACGGGACTGGTTCGGCATCATCGCCGACGTCACGCTTGCTCGGCGGTACGTTTGCCTCCGCCGCGCCGGTCTCCGCTGGCTCGCCGCCCGAGTTCGGCGGCTCCTGCGTACCCATGACCCACCTCCGGCGGTCGCCTTCAGTTTAGTCGGGGTCCTCGCGGAGTCGTGAGCGCAGCGAGCGACTTCGTGGGGTGACTAGTGCCCGTCGGCCACGAGATTGCGGATCGCTGATGTCCGGGGCCAGCGAGGCGGGTGCGAAGGGCTGTGGCGATTTCGCACCCAGGCGGATGGAGATTCGAAAGGCGTTTGCTAGAGACCGGTGTGGTGCCTAAGCTTTCCGGTACACGTGAAGGGAGGTGGTCCAAAGTTGTGTAGCAACCGGACTCGTGAGGTGGCTGTCCGCTAGCCGCTGTCCGTTGGACTCGACCCGTCGAGCCGCTCAGCGGCCCGGCGAATACCAGACAGCTACCGCGACCCCTGGGGAATGTCAGCCTGTCCAGCTGGCTGGCGCGTTCGCGCTTACCCAGGGGTCGTTGCTGCTCGCGGCGCGTTCGCCGCGTCGGCGCCGCTGATCGGGCCGCGAGCGGCCGACCGTGCGATGATCCAGACCATGGCGCGTTCGTCGCTGGCGGTGATCGTCGAGACGGGTACGACGAAGGTCTTCGCCTCCGCACTCGACTGGGCCGGATGGAGCCGCGCGGCCAGGCACGAGGAGGACGCGCTCGAAACGCTCGCGGCGTACGCGCCCCGGTACGCCGCCGTGGCGGCGCGGGCGGGCTTGGCGTTCCCGTCGACCATCGCCGACACGATCGAGGTCGTCGAGCACCTGACCGGCGACGCGACCACGAACTTCGGCGCCCCGAGCATCGCCGCCGAGGCTGAGCGGACGAAGGTCACCGCCGCACGGGCTCGTCGACTGTCCACTCTGGTCAGTGCGGCCTGGGGCGTCCTGGATGACATCGCCACGGTCACGCCGCCGCGGTTACGCAAGGGCCCGCGCGGCGGTGGGCGCGACCGGGACGCGATGCTCGACCACGTGCTCGGCGCCGAGGCGGCCTACGCCCGCAAGCTCGGCATTCGGCACAAGCAGCCCGCGATCGATGACCCGGACGCGATCGCAGAGCTGCGGGCGGCGATCCTCGACGTGATCGGATCCCCGACAGGTCCTGGTCTGGCCGTCGAGAAGGGCTGGACAACGGCGTACGCCGCCCGGCGGATCGCCTGGCACGCGCTGGATCACGCCTGGGAGATGCAGGACCGAGCCGACAGCGAGTGAGCATCGCAGGGCCGTCAGGCCTTTCCCGGGGTCCCCGCGAAGACGTGGAGCGACGCGGAGCGTCTTCGCGGGGTGGGTACCGGGGCCCCTGCGGAGACGTGGAGCGAAGCGGAGCAGCTTCGGCGAGCTTGCGAGCCGAACAACGAAGCATTGCGCGGGGTGGCAGCAGCGGAGCGAGCGCGGAGGCGAGGCATGATCACCGGGCAGACCTGACCTCAGCCGAGCCAGCCGGGACGTACCAGCCCCGCCTCGTAGGCGAAGACGACGAGCTGAGCCCGGTCGCGGGCGCCGAGCTTGACCATCGCCCGGCTGACGTGCGTCTTGGCCGTCGCCGGACTGACAAAGAGCTTGGTCGCTATCTCCTCATTGGACAGCCCCGCTCCGACCAGCGCCATTACCTCCTTCTCCCGATCGGTGAGCGTGCCCAGCTCCCGGGGCGGTGCGGGGGTGCGGGCCCGGCCGGCGAACTCCGCGATGAGGCGGCGGGTAACGCCGGGGGAGAGCAGCGCGTCGCCCCCGGCCACGGCCCGGATACCGCGCAACAGCTCCACCGGTTCGGTGTCCTTGACCAGGAAGCCGCTCGCACCGACCCGCAGCGCCTCGAAGACGTACTCGTCCAGGTCGAATGTGGTCAGGATGATGATGCGTACGTCGGAGAGCCGCGGATCGGCCGCGATGCGACGGGTCGCCTCGAGCCCGTCCACGCCGGGCATCCGGATGTCCATGAGTGCGACATCGGGTTGCGTGGCCTGGGCCAGCCGGACCGCGGCGAGGCCGTCGCTGGCCTCACCGACCACATCGATGTCCTCCTCGGCGTCGAGCAGGGCCCGGAATCCGGCGCGGACCAACGCCTGGTCGTCGGCGAGCAACACCCGGATCATGCGACCTCCTCGGCCGGTACACCCGCGGATCCGATCGTGGGCAGGCTGGCCTCGACGAGGAAGCCGCCGCCCGGTCCGGGGCCCGCGGTCAGACTTCCGCCCAGGGCCGCAGCCCGCTCGCTCATTCCCGGGATCCCGTTCCCGGTACCGTCCGATGTGGACGAATCCGCCCGGCCTGTGTCCTCGATCCGAAGCGTCAGCGCCCGGGGCGCGTAGCCGATCGCCACCGTCGCGGTCGCTCCGGCTCCGGCGTGCCGACGGACGTTGGTCAGCGCCTCCTGCACGATGCGGTACGCGGCCCGGTCCACTTCCGCCGGTACCGATCGGGCCGGGCCTTCCCGGACAACCGAGACCTGCAGGCCGGCGGCGCCCGCCTCCTCGGCCAACTGGTCCACATCGGACAGTCCGGGACTCGGCGTCCGTGGAGCCTGCTCGTCGGTCGGACGCAGCGTCGCCAGCACTCCGCGCACCTCCCGTAGCGCCTCGGCGCTCGCGACCTTGATGGCGTCCAGCGCACCGCGGACCTCGTCCGGCCGGCTCTCCAGGAGATGCAGCGCCACGCCCGCTCGTACGTTGATCAGCGATAGGTGATGCCCGACGACGTCGTGCAGCTCGCGGGCGATGCGCAGGCGCTCCTCGCTGGCCTGGCGGCGCGACTGCTCCTGCCGGGCCCGGGCCGCCTCCGCCCTGGCCCGGGCGATCTCCTGGAAGTGCTGGCCGCGGATGCGGGCCGCTTCGGCCAGGGTCACCGCGACGGCGGCGACGATCGCGGTGATCAGGTAGCCGCCCAGATTCGGCCGGACTCTGGCGACGCCACCGATCGACCCCCATAGCAGCGTCAACGCCACGTAGCCGCCGTACGCGGCGCCGGTCACCGCCCAGATGAGCTCGGGCTTCGACCGTCGGACGGCACTGAACAGCGCCACGATGGCGGCCAGGGCAAATGGCCCCCGCGGCAGGTTCAAGGCCAGGTAGAGCACGGTGGCCGCGAGCGTGATCGCGTACACGAGCAGCGCCTGGGACCGGCGGAAGACCAATGCGGCCGGTCCGATGATCAGCAGGACGTAGGCGGCCGCCACCGGCTCCGACCCGGCCTGGTACGCGGCGATGTTGGTACCGCCGATCTGGATGAACGCGATCAATAGCGGTAGGAACAGGCTGCTGCCGCGGACCCTGCGACGTGGCCACGGCACCAGTGAGGCGTCGTCCTGGTCCGACGGCCATGCCTCCCATCGGCGCTGGGCCCGACGCGCCTGCTCCCGGCGGGCCCGTGCCCGCTCGGTCCATCGTGCTCCGGACGAGTCCGCGTCCACATCGCAACGGTAGGGGACCACGACGCCGACGGCGTCACCGTGTTGGCTATCCCGACTACTACGCCGGGAGTAGGAACGCCGCCACGCCTGACCCTCCCGACGTACCGTACAAGTCATCCGGCGTGCGACGCGGGAATCCGCCCGGCGGACGACCGTTGAGGTCACGACAACGAAGGAGGCTCATCATGAGCAGCGAATCGGCGGATCGTTCGGCAGCCCGCACCCGCGCGTCCGACGCGGAGCGCGAGGAGATCGCGGCGATCGTAAGGGACGCGGTCGGCGAGGGACGGCTGGACATCGCCGAGGGAGACGAACGGCTGGCCGCCATCTACGCCGCCAAGTACCGCGATGAACTGGCGCCGTTCGTGGCCGACCTGCCGGCAGGGCAGGCACTCGGCCGTACCACCCGCAGCGGCGCAAGCCGGGGTGGGTCCGAAACGTCCGTAGCGCCGGGCTGGGGGCCGGGACCCTGGGAGTACCGGCGGCGCAACTACCCGCGCTACGGCGGCGGTGCCCGTGGCGTGATCGCCCACACCGGCTTCGTGGTGACGATCGCGGCCGCCCTCACGCTGCTCTGGGTCATCAGCGGAGCGCACTTCTTCTGGCCCGCGATTCCGCTGTTCTTCCTCGTGTTGGGGCTAGGGCGGCACTGGCGCTGGGCGACCTGGCGGAGCCGCTCCTACCACGACGACCGCCGCTGACCTCACCTCTGAACGCTGAACGTTTGTGGTTGCTCTGGCAACCACAAACGTCCATGATCGCCCGCCTCCGAACTGCTTGACAGTGTCATCGTAACAGTGTCACTATCGTCGGGTGGAACGGGGTTGGTCACTGGAGGAGCTGGTTCGACGGGCGACCGAGGCGCTCGCGGCCGGCGACGTCCGCGCGCCGAACGCCCGGGTCACGCCGGTCCCCGATCGTCGCCTGATCCGCTGGTACGCCACCATCGGGCTGGTCGATCGGCCGCTGGCGAGCCAGGGCCGTACGGCGCGGTACGGTCCCCGACACCTGCTGCAGCTCGTGGCGATCAAGCGCCGGCAGGCCCAGGGGTACACCCTCGCCGAGGTCCAGGCCGAACTCACCGGCGCGACCGACTCCACCCTTCGCAAGATCGCCGAAGTACCGGCAGAGCTGCTGCGCGATGCTGACGTACCGGCAGATCTGCTACGCGATGCCGAGGTCGCGGCAGATCTGCTGCCTGATGTCGATGCGCGCGAGGCCGTGCCGGCCACTGGGGCCGGCACACGGTTCTGGACCCGCTCGACTGCTCCGCCTCCCGCCGTGGGACCGCCGCCGGACGGCTTCCTCCACGGCGTACGGCTGGGTGAGGCGATCCTGCTGCTGCCGGTTGGCCCAGATGCCGCCGACCTCGCCGCGATCCGCGCCGCAGCCCAGCCGCTCCTCGATCTGCTTGTCCACAAGGGACTATTGCCGCGTTCTGAAGGGAGCACGAGATGAAGATTGCGCCGCTGCCCAACACCGCCGATACCGCGACCGACCGGGAGGCCGGGCTCGGCGCGCTCACGACCGAGCGAGGCAACCTTCCACTGCACGGCATCGACGCGGCCGTCAGCATCACCGGTCTTGTGGCGCGGACCGTTCTGACACAGGGCTTTCACAACCCGTTCCCGGCCCCGCTGGAGGCGACGTACATCTTCCCGCTGCCCGATCGGGCGGCGGTGACCGGGTTGCGGCTGACCGCGGACGACCGGGTGGTGGAGGCGGAACTGAAGGAGCGGGCGAAGGCGCGAGCGGAGTACGACGAGGCGGTCGCGTCGGGGCGGCGGGCCGCGATCGCGGAGGAGGAGCGGCCGGACGTGTTCACACTGCGGGTCGGCAACATCCTGCCGGGCGAGCGGGTAAGCGTGGCCCTGACGGTCGTCGGGCCCCTTTCCTATGAGGACGGTGAGGCGACGTACCGCCTCCCGCTCGTCGTAGCGCCACGCTACATTCCCGGCTCGGCGCTGCCCGACGACCCGGTCGGCGCCGGTTGGGCGGAGGATACCGACGCGGTGCCCGATGCCTCCCGGATCACGCCGCCGGTGCTGCTGCCGGGGTTCCCGAACCCGGTCCGGCTCAGCATCGGTGTCGACCTCGACCCGGCCGGACTTCCGCTCGGCGGGGTGCGGTCCAGCCTGCACACCGTGGCGCAGGAGGGCAACCATGTCGAGATCCGGCCAGGCGAACGGGTGGACCGTGACTTCATCCTGCGGTTGGCTTACGGTCAGCCGGAGGAGATCGCGCACGCGCTGACGTATGTACCGGACGCGGACGGCGACCAGGGGACGTTGCGCCTGACGGTGATCCCGCCGACGGCCTCTGCGTCGCCCCGTCCGCGCGATGTCGTACTGGTCCTGGACCGCTCCGGCAGCATGTCGGGCTGGAAGATGGTGGCCGCGCGGAGGGCCGCCAGCCGCATCGTCGACACACTGACCACTGTGGACCGGTTCGCCGTGCTGACATTCGACAACTATGCGGAGTTTCCGGCGGCGCTGCCGAAGGGTCTTGTGCCGGCGACCGATCGCCACCGTTACCGGGCGGTCGAGCATCTGTCCAGAGTGGACGCACGCGGCGGGACGGAGATGCTCACGCCGCTCACGACGGCCATCGGCCTGCTCACGGACCAGAACCGCGACCGGGTCCTGGTGCTGATCACCGACGGGCAGGTCGGCAACGAGGACCAGATTCTCGCCCAGATCACCCCGGGCTTGGCGGGCGTACGTGTGCATACCGTCGGAATCGACGAGGCCATCAACGCCGGATTCCTCGGTCGACTGGCGAGTGTCGGGGGTGGACGGTGCGAACTGGTCGAGAGCGAAGACCGACTGGACGACGCGATGGACCACATCCACCGCCGGATCGGTGCCCCGGTCGTGGCCGCTCTGCGGTTGACCGCCGTCGGCCTGATCGAGGGCACGCTCTCCCCGGCCAGGCTCCCCGACCTTTTCCCCGGCGCACCACTCGTGATCACCGGTCGTTACCAGGGGATCCCCCCGGCGGTAACCGTCTCAGGCCGGACCCGCGACGCTCGCGAATGGACGGTGCGCACCGACGGGCGGCGAAGCGACGATCCGGCTGTGACGCTCAGCTGGGCCCGGTCACACCTGCGCGACCTCGAGGACGCATACGCGGCCGGTCGATCTGACGAGGCGGCTGAGCAGCGCATCATCGCCACATCGCTCAAGTTCGGCGTGCTCTGTCGGTTCACGGCGTGGATCGCTGTGGACACCCGAGTGGTGACCGAGGGGGGTGAACCGCACCGCGTCGTCCAGCCGGTCGAGCTGCCCCGCGGCTGGGAGGCGGAGGCGATCGGGGTGGCGTATGCGCCGATGACCGGACGTCTGCTCGCCGCGTCGGCGCCGATGATGATGGCGCCACCGACGACGTCGATGCCCCGGGCCGCCGCCGTACGAGGTCTGCCCTGGTTGGCCAGGGCAAGAGCGGACGCCGCCTCGCGCGAACTGGCCCAGGTCCGGATCCAAGCGGCGGAGGAGGCACAACGGCTGCGATCCGCCGCGGATTCCCCGGAGTACGAGCGGCGAGAGCTGCTCGCGGACCTCGGTACGCGGTTGGTGGCGCTGATCCGCCAGCTGGAGACGGCTGGGGTCGACGTGAGGCGTCTGGCCGCGGCGCGGGAACTGGCCGCGGCTCTCGCGGGCGACTCCGCAGCGACGATGCCTGCCGACGAGTTCGCCGCTGTATGGGCCAGAGCGCTGACGGTGCTCGACGAGCTGGCCGCCACCGGAAGGCCAAAGGCCTTCTGGAAGGCCTGAGCCCCAGCCCCGCCTGGGCCGGGGCGGCGTCAGCCGCGACCCGCCGGGGCCCGTGTCAGCACGGACGCCGGCCCACAAAGTGCATTAGTACACTGTCCGGGGCCAAACGTACTGACCGGAGGAGCTCACCGTGTCCGCATCGAAGCGCCCTGCCGTCGTGGCCGACCGCGTCGTCGTCCCGGCCGGGACGACGAGTGCCGACGCGGTGACCCGGGCCGGCGCACCGACGACTGGGCCGCAGGCGATCGTGGTCGTCCGTGACCTATCAGGGCGGCTGCGGGACCTCGACTGGGTACCGGAGGCCGACACCGAGGTCGACCTTGTGGCGCTCGACTCGCCCGACGGGCTGACGGTGCTTCGCCATTCGACCGCGCACGTGCTGGCCCAGGCGGTCCAGGACACCTTTCCCGGCGCGAAGCTCGGCATCGGGCCACCCATCGAGAACGGCTTCTATTACGACTTCGCGGTCGCCAAGCCGTTCCAGCCGGACGACCTCGAGCGGTTCGAGAAGCGGATGCACGAGATCGTCAAGGCGGGTCAGCTGTTTCGCCGGCGCCGCTTCGCGTCCCTCGACGAGGCGAAGGCGGAGCTCGCCGCCGAACCGTTCAAGCTCGAGCTCGTCGAGATCAAGGGCGACGTGGACGCGGCCGAGGTGATGGAGGTGGGCGGCGGCGAGCTGACCATCTACGACAACGTCGATCCCAAGACCGGGGAGCGCCGGTGGGGTGACCTGTGTCGCGGGCCGCACCTGCCGAACACCAAGCTGATCGGTGCATTCAAGCTGATGCGTACCGCTGCGGCGTACTGGCGGGGATCGGAGCGCAATCCTCAGCTGCAGCGGGTGTACGGGACGGCCTGGCCGACCCGCGACGCGCTCAAGGCGTACCTGCAGCTGCTGGAGGAGGCGGCCCGCCGCGACCACCGGAAGATCGGCGCCGACCTCGACCTGTTCTCGTTTCCGGACGAGATCGGCTCCGGCCTCGCCGTCTTTCACCCGAAGGGCGGCATCATCCGCCGCGAGTTGGAGAACTACTCCCGGCAGCAGCACGAGGAGGCCGGATACTCCTTTGTGAACACCCCGCACATCACGAAGGGTCAACTCTTCGAGACCTCGGGGCACCTGCACTGGTACGCCGACTCGATGTACCCGCCGATGTCGATGGAGGGCGCCGAGTACTACCTGAAACCGATGAACTGCCCGTTCCACAACCTCATCTTCCGGTCGCGGGGACGCTCCTACCGTGAGCTGCCCCTGAGGCTCTTCGAGTTCGGGACGGTGTACCGGTTCGAGAAGTCCGGCGTGGTCCACGGCCTGACCCGGGTCCGGGGGATGACGCAGGACGACGCGCACATCTACTGCACCAAGGAGCAGATGCGCGGGGAACTGGTATCGCTGTTGACGTTCGTGCTCGATCTGTTGCGCGACTACGGCCTGGATGACTTCTACCTCGAACTGTCCACAAAGAACCCGGAGAAGTACGTCGGATCAGACGAGGAGTGGGACGAGGCCACCGAGGCGCTGCGATCGGCCGCGCTCGACTCCGGACTGGCACTTGTCCCCGACCCTGGCGGCGCGGCGTTCTACGGACCGAAGATCTCCGTCCAGGCCAAGGACGCCATCGGCCGGACCTGGCAGATGTCGACCATCCAGGTGGACTTTCAGATGCCACAACGCTTCGGGCTGGAGTACCAGGCGGCCGGTGGCACCCGGGAGCAGCCGATCATGATCCACAGGGCGCTCTTCGGCTCGATCGAGCGCTTCTTCGGGGTGTTGACCGAGCATTATGCCGGCGCGTTCCCGGCCTGGCTCTCCCCGGTCCAGGTGGTTGGCATCCCGATCCGCGATGACCACGCCGCTTATCTGCAGTCCTTTGTGGACAAGCTTCGGGCCGAGGGGATCCGCGCCGAGGTCGACCTCTCCGATGATCGCATGCAGAAGAAGATCCGTACGGCTCAGCAGCTCAAGATCCCGTTCATGGCGATCGCGGGCGATCAGGACGTGGCCGAGGGTACGGTTTCGTTCCGCTACCGGGACGGCACACAACGAAATGCCGTACCACTGGACGAGGCGGTGGCCCATGTCGCCGATGTCGTACGATCCCGGACGAACGCCGGCCCGTCGGCGTCGTGACCATCACAGCGAGGCGATGTCGCCGAGCAGGACCTGTCGCTCCTCGGGGTCGGTGAGCTGCTCCGCGGCGGCGAGCGCCAGTTGAGCGTGCAGGGCGGCGTGGTCGGAGAGTTCGGCCGCCTTCGCCGCCCGCGCGATGGCTTCGTGCGCCGCCCCGACGTCGAAGGTGCTCAGATCGTGCTCCTGGGCAAGCTGCAGGCACCGCCGCGCATGGTGCAGTGCCGGCTCGGCCCGGTTGAGCGTGGCGTAGACCCGCGAGCACTGCCACTCGCCGCGGGCCCAGTTCACCGGCTCACCGGCCTGGCCCCAGTGGTACCGGCTGGCGTGGGCGGCGTGCAGCATCTCCTCGTCGGCCTGCTCGTCCCGGTCGGCCGAGTCGAGCAACTCCCAGACCCGGTTGAACAGACGAGCGGCGAGCCTGCGTTCGGTGGCCCGGTCGAGCTCGAAGGGTACGGCTGTCATCTCTCCTCGCCTCCGCGCTCGCTGCGCACCTGCCACCCCACGAAGACGTTCCGCTTCGCTGCACGTTTCCGCGGGGACCCCGGCTCGGGCCTGACGGCCCCGCGATGCTTGCTTGCTGTCGGCTCGGTCATGCTGCCTCCTCGGACGAGCGGCGCGGCCGGCGGGTTGGCCGCTCGGTAGCATCGCGATGATCGGTCCTGCGTGGCGTGGAGGTGTGGTGACTGGCGAACCTGACGGTCTCGGCCGGTTGTGGACACCACACCGGATGGCGTACGTCACCGGGGAGGGCAAGCTCCCCGCCGAGCAGGAGTCGTGCCCGTTCTGCCGGGCGCCGACCCTGCCACCGGACGAGGGGCTCGTGGTGGCGCTGGGTCGGACGGTTTTCGCGGTGCTCAATCTCTACCCGTACAACCCAGGTCATCTTATGGTGCTGCCGTTCCGGCATGTGGCCGACTACACCGATCTGTCCGCCCGGGAGACGACCGAGCTCGGCACGTTCACCCGTACCGCTATGCGCGTCATCCGGGCGGCGAGCGGTCCGCACGGCTTCAACATCGGCATGAACCAGGGTTCGGTGGCCGGTGCCGGCGTCGCCGACCACCTACACCAGCACGTCGTTCCCCGCTGGGGTGGCGATACCAACTTCATGCCGGTCGTCGGCCGTACCAAGGTGCTGCCGCAACTGCTGCCGGACACGCGTCGACTGCTGGCCGGCGCGTGGGAGAGCATCGCACCGGGTCAGGCGCTCGAGCCACCGAGACCCGCGAAGCCCGCGCGCCAGCGCACGAAACGCGCCGCCGGCCGAACAGCGCGGTAGCCGCCGGACGGCCCAGGTCAGTGGTGGGCGGCGTGCTCCTTGCGAACGGCCTCGGCGAGGTGCGACGGCATCGGCTCGTAGCGGGCGAACGAGCGCGAGAACGTACCCGAACCGGAGGTCATGGCCCGCAGCTCGACCGCATATCGGACGAGTTCGGTTGCCGGTACCTCGGCCCGCACGACGGTCCGCTCGTTGCCGTTCGCATCCGGCTCGGTACCTAGCACGCGCCCCCGCCGGCCCGATAGGTCGCTCATCACGGCACCGACGAACGCGTCCGGAACCCGGATCACGACATCCTCGACCGGTTCGAGCAGGATCACCTGACCCTTTTCGGCGGCGTCCTTGAGGGCGAGCGAGCCGGCCGTCTGGAACGCCGCGTCGGAGGAGTCGACGCTGTGCGCCTTGCCGTCGACCAGGGTCACCCGGACGTCGACCACCTGATGGCCGGCGACAAGCCCTCGCTCCATCTGATGACGCACACCCTTCTCCACCGACGGGATGTAGTTGTTCGGGACCGCGCCGCCGACCACCTTGTCGAGGAACTCGAATCCGCCGCCCCGGGGCAGCGGCTCGACCTCGATGTCGCAGACGCCGTACTGGCCGTGGCCACCCGACTGCTTGACGTGGCGACCGTGCCCTTTGGACGGTGCGGCGAAGGTCTCCCGCAACGCAACCCGTACCGGCTCGGTGTCGAGCTCCACGCCGCCGGCCTTCAGCCGCTCCAGCACGACGTCGGCGTGCGCCTCGCCCATGCACCACAGCACCAGCTGGCGGGTCTCCGGGTTGCGCTCGAGGCGCATCGTCGGATCACCGGCGACCAACCGGCCGAGATTCTTAGCGAGCGCGTCCTCATCGGACCGGGTCTTGGCCACAATCGCCACCGGAAGCAGCGGCTCGGGCATGTCCCATGCGCTCATCAGAAGCGGAGTGTCCTTTGTGGAGAGCGTGTCTCCGGTCTCGGCCGAGCCCGACTTGGTGATGGCGCAGATGTCGCCGGCCACGCAGAAGGGAACCTCGCGCAGCTGACCGCCGAGCGGCGAGTACAGATGGGCGATCCGTTCGTCGGCATCGTGGTCGGGGTGACCGCGGTCCTGCATGCCGTGGCCGGAGACGTGCACGGTCTGCTCGGGACGTAGGGTGCCGCAGAAGACCCGTACCAGCGAGACCCGGCCCACGTACGGGTCGATCGTGGTCTTGACGACCTCGGCCACGAGTGGGCCGTCACGGTCACAGGTCAGCGGGGCACGGGCCGAGCCGTCCACTCCGGACACCGGCGGCAGGTCGTGCTCCAGCGGGGACGGGAAGCCGTTGGCGAGAACCTCGAGCAGCGAGTCGAGCCCGAGCCGGGTCTCGGCGCAGACCCCGATCAAGGGGTAGAACGAGCCGCGGGCGACGGCCTTTTCCAGATCCTCGATGAGGATCGAGCTCTCCAGTTCCTCGCCGGCGACGTAGCGCTCCATGAGCGTCTCGTCCTCGCTCTCGGCGATGATCGCCTCGACCAGTTCGGTACGCGCGTCGGCGATTGCGGGCAGATGTTCCGCGTCGGGTTCGCGGATCTCGGGCGGGTACCCCGTCGAGTAGTCGAAGATCCGCTGCGTGATCAGACCCATCAGGCCGATGACCGACTCGCCGTCGTCGCTGAGCATCGGCAGGTACAGCGGTAGGACTCCGTCGCCGAACGTGCTGCGGCACAGTTCGAGGGTGCCGTCGAAGTCGGCCCTCGGGTGGTCCAGCCGGGAGATGGCGACCGCGCGGGGCAGGCCGACCGCGGCACACTCCTCCCACAGCGCGGCCGTGGCCGCGTCCACACCATCCACTGCGGAGACCACGAAGAGCGCACCGTCAGCGGCACGGAGACCGGCGCGCAGTTCGCCCACGAAGTCCGCGTAACCGGGTGTATCAAGCAGATTGATCTTCACGCCATCATGCAGCACGGGCGCGCAGGCCAGGCTGACCGAACGCTGCTGCCGTATCGCGGCGGGATCGTGGTCGCTCACCGTGGTGCCATCGGTCACCGAGCCGGCCCGGGGGATCGTTCCGCTGACAGCCAGCAGCGCCTCGACCAACGTCGTCTTCCCCGAACCTGAGTGCCCGACCAGCACCACGTTGCGGACCTTGCTGGGGTCTTCCACCACCGGCGCCGGGCCGGTGACTCCCTTCTCCTGCGTCTTCTGCGCCATCGCACGTCTCCCGTCTGCCACCGGCCGGCCGGGTGAGGGACGACACCTGACCGGCTCTTTCTGTGATCCCACACCAGCGGCGGGTAACGACACAACCCCGACCCGCCAACCCCACCCGGCGGTGCGCAGCCAGGCCCGCCGCGCCGATAGGCTCAGCACGCCATGGCGAAGATCCTCAGCTCGTTCAAGAGCGGTGTCCGGGCCGCGTTCGACCCGATGGGTAGGGCGTTGACCCGGGCTGGAGTCTCGCCCGACGCCATCACCTTCGTCGGCACGGGTGGCGTGGTCGCGGCGTCGTTCATCTTCGCCACGCGGGGTCAGCTGGTCGCGGCCACCATCATCATCACGTTGTGCGCGCTGCTCGACGTCCTCGACGGCGCCATGGCCCGGGCCCGCGGGACGTCGACCCGATACGGCGCGCTCCTCGACTCGGTGATGGATAGGGTTGCCGACGGCGCGGTCTTCGGTTGTCTCGCCTGGTGGCTCGCCCGTACCGGACAGTGGGTCCTGTTCGCCATCTGCCTCATCTGCCTCGTTGGCGGCCAGATCGTCTCCTACGTCAGGGCCCGCGCCGAAGGACTCGGGTTCAGCTGTGATGTCGGCATCGCGGAACGATTGGAGCGTCTGGTCATCATCGGTGTCGGTGGGCTGCTGTACGGGTTCGGGGCGAGGTGGGGCCTGGCGGCCGCCCTGTGGGTGTTGGTGGTTGCAACCGTGGTCACGGTGGTCCAGCGCATCGTCTACGTCCGAGGGCAGGAGCCCACAGCGAGTGAGAATCGCAGGGCCGCCAGGCCCGAGGATCGGAGCGAGCGCGGAGGCGAGCGCGCATGACGGAGACACCGGCCGAGGTGAAGGCGTGAACGCTTCAGAGCTTGGGTACGCGGCGGCCTGGCGGCTGGTCCGGGGCGTCCCCGAACCGGTCGCCGCCCGGGTTTTCCGTGCCATCGCCGACCGCGCCCACCGCCGCCAGGGTCCGGGAACGCAGCGGCTAGCCCGCAACCTGCGCCGAGTGGTCGGGCCCGAGATGGCCGACGACGAGTTCGCCGTCCTGCTCCGCGACGCCCTGCGTTCGTACGCGCGGTACTGGATGGAGGCCTTCCGTCTGCCGTCGTACTCGATCGAACGGGTGCTGACGCGGCTGGACCTGGAGAACGGCCATCTGCTTGGGGAGGCGGTCGACGCCGGTACCGGGTGCGTCGCCGCCCTCTCCCACTCCGGAAACTGGGACATGGCCGGAGCCTGGCTCTGCGGAAACGGCTGGCCCTTGACGACGGTCGCGGAGCGGCTCCGGCCCGAGGGCGTCTACCAGCGGTTCGTCGCGTTCCGGCGCGGCCTGGGCATGGAGATCATCCCCGCCTCCGGCGGCGATCGGCCGCCGTTCGACCTGCTGGTGGACGCTCTCAAACGGGCACACGTGGTGGCGCTGCTGGCCGACCGCGACCTGTCCACGCGCGGCATCGAGGTCGAGTTCTTCGGCGGCCGGACGCGAATGCCGGCCGGCCCGGCGATGCTTGCCCTGCGTACCGGTGCGCCCCTCTACGCCGTGCCGCTGTGGTTCGACGGTCCACTCAACCGTGGCGCGGTGATCGGCCCGATACCCATCCCGCCCGCCGAAGCCGGCCCGTTGGACCAGCGGGTACGAATGCTCACGCAGACGATCGCCGATCACCTCGCCGCCTCGATCGCACGCCATCCGGCCGACTGGCACATGCTCCAACGGCTGTGGCTGGACGACCCGGTGAAGCCCGTCCAGGTGGGCGGGGTGGCGACGTAATGCGGATCGGGATCGTCTGCCCGTATTCCTTCGACATCCCGGGCGGGGTGCAACGGCACGTGCACGACCTCGCCGAGACCCTGATCAGTATGGGCCACTACGTGAGCGTGCTCGCTCCTGCCGATGAGGACGCCCCGCTGCCCCCGTACGTCGTACCAGCCGGTCGCGCGGTTCCCGTGCGCTACAACGGTTCGGTGGCCAGGCTCGCGTTCGGCCCGGTCTCGGCCACCCGGGCGCGTCGGTGGATCACGGCCAACGAGTTCGACGTTCTGCACGTGCACGAGCCGCTGACCCCCAGCCTATCGATGCTCGCCGTGCTGGCGGCGCGGGACGAGCCCGTCGTCGCCACCTTTCACACGGCGATGATCCGGTCGCGGGCCATGAACGTCGCCGCCGCGCTGCTGCAGCTGGTGCTGGAGCGGATCACCGCCCGGATCGCGGTCAGCGCAGCCGCCCGCAAGGTCCAGGTGGAACACTTCGGCGGCGGCGCGACCCAGATCCCCAACGGGGTCTCGGTCGAGCGGTTCGCCGACGCCACCCCGCTTCCCGGCTGGCCCGGCGCCGGCGGGGCCATCGGCTTCCTCGGCCGATTCACCGAACCGCGCAAGGGTTTCCCGGTACTCGCCGAGGCGTTCGGACGGGTAGCCGCCGACCGGCCCGGCCTCCGGCTGCTCGTCGCCGGGCCGGGCGACCCGGACGATGTGATCGAGCCGCTCCCGCGATCGGTGGCCGACCGGATCACCTTTCTCGGCTTGGTCAGTGAGGACGAGAAGGCGCAAATGCTACGCAGCCTCTCGGTGTACGTCGCGCCGAACATGGGTGGCGAGTCGTTCGGCATGATCCTCACCGAGGCGATGGCCGCCGGTACACCCGTGGTGGCCAGCAACATCGAGGCGTTCCGGCACGTCCTGGACCACGGGCGGGCGGGTGTCCTGGTCCCCGTCAGCGATCCGGTGGCCCTCGCCGGCGAGCTGGGCCGCCTGCTCGACGCCCCGGGCGAGCGGGCGCTGCTCTCCGCGCGGGCGCGGGCCGTGGTCGCCGGGTACGACTGGCCCGTGATCGCGCGGCGGGTACTGGAGGTCTATTCGCTCGCGGTCGAGGCGGCCCCGCGCAGCTCCCACCGCGGCTAGTCATCGCTGCGAAGATCATCACGCTGACAAGATCGGCGTCGGGCGTACCCAGATCGCCGCCACGTGTGACACCTGGGGCCGAAGCAACGATCAACCGTAAGTAATCCCGCGATCCAGCCCCACCCCCTGAGCCCGCCAACCCCGACCGTGAGCCGGCAATCCCGGCCGCGAGCGGCAACTTCAAGATCATCCGGCTACGATGCGTGACCATGTGGCTGGTGGTGACCGTCGTCGTCCTCGTGGTGGCGATCTCGACGTACCTGACCTGGGTCGCCACCCGGGTGGACCGGTTGCACGCGCGGGCCAGCGCGGCGTACTCCGCCCTGGATGCCCACTCGATCCGGCGAGCGGCCGCCGCGGCCGGGCTGGGCGAGCGGTTCGCACTGGTCGACGTACAGACAGCCGCGAAATCCGTCCTCGCCGCGGCGGACGAGGACCGCGCCACCGTCGAGAACGACCTCACCGCCCGTCTTCGCGCGTCCATCGGGACGCCGGTCCGCGTGCTCGACGGCGACGAGGTGGAGTCGGCGGTCGAGGCCAGCCGACGGCTCGGCCTCGCCCGTCAGCTGCACACCGACCTGGTTCGCGACGCCAGGGCCATCCGGCGGCAACCCGTCGTACGGCTGCTGGGCTTTGCCCGCAAGTACCCGGTGCCCCGATTCTTCGACATCGACGATCCCACCCTGGATGACGGCGACCCGCTCATGAGGTGAGCGCGCCGTACCGGGCGTCAGTCATGAGGGGCACCCTGCTTGCGCGCAAACGTCAATGGGGTGCCCCTGCCTGCACCGCGTACGATAAGCAGATCAGCCCCGATTGACCAAGGAGCACCATCATGTCCGAGCAGCCGACGTCGGCGGCGACGCACGTCACGGGCACGGCCCGGGTGAAGCGGGGCATGGCCGAGATGCTCAAGGGCGGCGTGATCATGGATGTCGTCACCCCGGAGCAGGCGAAGATCGCCGAAGACGCCGGGGCGGTGGCCGTCATGGCGCTCGAGCGGGTTCCGGCGGACATCCGAGCTCAGGGCGGCGTCTCCCGGATGTCCGACCCGGACATCATCGAGGGCATCATCAACGCCGTCTCCATCCCGGTGATGGCCAAGGCGCGCATCGGGCACTTCGTCGAGGCGCAGGTGCTGCAGGCGCTCGACGTGGACTACATCGACGAGTCGGAGGTGCTCACACCGGCCGACTACGCCAACCACATCGACAAGTGGGCCTTCCAGGTGCCGTTCGTCTGTGGTGCCACCAATCTCGGCGAGGCGCTGCGGCGGCTGACCGAGGGCGCGGCGATGGTCCGGTCCAAGGGTGAGGCGGGCACCGGTGATGTGTCCAACGCCACCACCCACATGAGGAAGATCCGGGCCGAGATCCGTCGGCTCGGCTCGCTGAGCCGGGACGAGCTGTACGTCGCGGCGAAGGAGCTCCAAGCACCGTACGAACTGGTCCGTGAGGTTGCCGAGACCGGCAAGCTCCCCGTTGTCCTCTTCACCGCTGGCGGGATCGCGACGCCGGCGGACGCAGCAATGATGATGCAGCTCGGCGCGGAGGGCGTCTTCGTCGGCTCAGGCATCTTCAAGTCCGGCAACCCGGCCCAGCGTGCCGCTGCGATTGTCAAGGCAACGACCTTCTACGACGATCCGGATGTGATCGCGAAGGTCTCCCGAGGTCTGGGCGAGGCGATGGTGGGCATCAACGTCGCCGACATCGCGGTGCCGCATCGCCTCGCCGAGCGCGGCTGGTAGGAGCCGCTCGGACCGCTGCACGGAGGACCGCCTGAACGGCGGGTACCCGCCGATGTGACGGCACTCATAGCCGGTTGCCCGATATCCCGCACCGGCCGTCCCCGCGACGCTACAGACGCACCGTGTGATCGAGCGTCCAGGGGGAACAGGTGGCAGCGTCCGGAGAGGTCGGCCCGGTTGGTCCGGGCCCGCAGGTACCGACAGGTCTGCGCCGCCGCTCGCGGCTACTGCTCTCGATCCGGGTGCTCTTCGGTGTCCTCACGATTGGCGCTCTGGTCAGCGGCTTCCTCGGTATCCGCGAGTTCATGAACGGGCTGACGCCGGCCGAGCTGGCGGTGCTGGGCACGAGCTTCCGCGACATCGCCTACTACGACCTACAGCTGTTCGTACTCAGCTCGCAGCCCCTCACGTTGCGGGGCGAGTACCCGCTCCTGCTGGACATCGCGCGGTTCGCCGCACCCGCCGCCACCGCTCTCGCCTTGGCCGAGGCGGCTCACGCCATCTTCGCGAGCCAGTACCACGCGTGGCGGGAACGGCACCGCCGCGGCCACGGCATCGTCACGGGCGACACGGCCATCGCCCGCGCCATCGTCGCCGAGTTGCGCAAGGGTCGCAGCCACGTCAGCTGGATCACCGATGGTTCCGCCGAGTCGCTCGTCCGGGCCGGCGTACGCGGAGCCAGCGTGGTGTTCGCGTGCGCAGACGACACCGCGGGCGACAGCACGCTGAACGTCGTGACGGCGCAGACCGCGTCGACGACGAAGCGCTGGCGCCGCCATCCCGGCGCCTTGCGGATCTATGCCCAGGTCACCGACCCGTTGCTGGCTCTGTCCCTGCGCGCGAGATGGCTCGGCCAGCCCGGCATGGACCGTCCGGACGTCGACTTCTTCACCGTCGACGTCCTCGCTGCCCGGGCATGTCTTCGTCCCGGTGACTTCCCCACCGTGGGGCAGGGCCCGCCGGCCATCACCATCGCCGGTTGGGGGACCTTCGGCCGGGCGCTGCTGGTGGAGTACGCGCAGCTGTGGCAGGTGCAGTCGGAGGGCCCGACGGACCGGATCAAGGTGACCGTCGTGGGCGCGACCCAGGCGGAGATCGACGACGTGGCGAGTAGATGGGACGTGATCGGGGAGGTCTGCGACATCATCCCGGTCCGGCCGGACGACGCGCCGTGGCTCTGCGACGGGCCGCTGCCCTACCGCACGTTCGTCTGCTACGAGGATGAGAATCTGGCTCTTACCACGGCTCTGACCGCGTCGCGCCTGTGGGCCGGCGGCCCGGACTCGGTAGTCGTGCGCCTGAACAAGTTGGCCCTGCCGGCCGATCCGAAGGAGCCGAGCACGCTCACGTTGATCGACGATGTCGGCGGATGCCTGCGGGTGGTCAGCGTCACCGCTCTCGCCTGTAAGCCCTCTGTGATCATGGGCGAGGACATCGTCGAGCGGCTGGCGCAGTCGATCCACCGTCGCTACCTGCTCGCCCGCCGGGCCGACCACACACCGATGTACTCCACGCCCGCGATGGTCTGGTGGAAGGACGCGACCCGTGACATCCGCGACGCCAACCGCCATCCGGCCCGCCATATCGGCGCCAAAGTCACGATGGTCGCTGCGACGGTAGCGCCTCGCACCGGCCCACCGATCCCGTTCGACTTCACGCCGGACGAGATCGAGCTGCTGGCCCGGGCCGAGCATGAGCGTTGGTTCAAGGAGCGGACATCGGCCGGCTGGCGGTTCGGTCCACGCGACGACGCCACGAAACGCCACCCGAGCCTCGTCGACTGGCCGGCCCTCCCCGTGGGCGAGCAGGAGAAGGACCGAGACGCCGTCCGCGACCTCGAGCACGTTCTCGCGGACGTCGGACTGCAGATGGTCCGCCTCACTCCGCGACCAACACCGGTCGAGTTGCCTGTGCAGGCTACCGTTAGCTCGTGATCAACGAGGCGCTGATCGACCGGCTGGCCGAAGCCGTGCACGAGAACTATCTGCGCGAACAGCTGGCCGATGGAGTATCGATGGGCTCGACTGCTTCGCTGCGTCCGTGGGCTGAGCTCGACGAGGATCTGCGCGAGTCGAACCGGGCGCAGGCGCGCGACATCGCCCACAAGGTCGCGGCCGTCGGAGCGAGCATCGTCGCCGCCGACGACGCGGACCCGGCGTTCGCCTTCAGCGACGCCGAAATCGAGGCGTTGGCCCGCGAGGAGCATTCCCGCTGGTCCGCGCAGCGCGGCGCGGCGGGATGGGTACCCGGCCGTACCCGCGACGACGCAAGGAAGGTCCACCCGTTCCTGACCTCATGGGAGACGCTCCCCGAGGCTGAGCGGGACAAGGACCGCGACGCGGTGCGAAACATTCCCTGTGTGCTGGCGCACGTCGGTCTGGCCGTGACCCGTACGGTTCAGGAGCCGTAGCCGGATGTCGTGCCGACGTAGATGTACAGCGCGATGACATAACCGGTCATCAGCGCCGCCACGCCCAGGCCGACGTACGCGCGGGTGGTCGAGCGGCCGGTGCGACGGCTCTCCTTGAACGCCCGGATCGCGTAGACCCATCCAACCGGCAGGGTGAACCCGGCCATGAACCCCCCGATCGACCACCAGATCGCCCGCGTCGTCAACGACCTGACCCGATCGGCCTCGGGTTGGGGGTAAGGCACCGGATAGTAGGGCTGCGCCTGGTACCCCGCGGGTACGGCGTATCCCGGTTGGGGTTGGTGCGCCCACGGCGTGATCGGCGGTACCGGCTGCGGCTGTGGCGCGTGTGCCACTGGTGCCGGTCGCGGAATCTCCGATGGCGGCGAGATGAGCTGGGCGGTGAAGGTCGGACCGGGCATGCGCCCCGATGTCACGTCCTCGTACTGACGATCACGGAGACGGAGGAAGCAGCGCCCGGACAGGAGCAGCGGCACGATGGGTTTGTGCAGCTCCTGGGCGAGATCCAGTTCGCGGTCGACCCAGGCCGAGCCATCCGACTCGCGGCTCATGATGGGCACGACGGCGATGGACCCCTCGATCGCCGACTCGATCGCCTTCACCCACTGTGAAGTACCGGCGTGGAGGCTGTCGTCGAACCAGACCTGGAGACCCTGCGACCGCAGGTGAGCTACCAGCGCCTGTACGTAGTCGCGGTTGTCCCGGCTGTAACTGATGAATACGTGGCCAGCCACGCCGTCGTCCCTTCGCCCGGCCCCGTTCGACATGGAACGCTACGGTCGATCGATGGCGGCGGCCATCGGCCGTTCGGCGCACCGTTGGCAGGACCCCGCCCGCGATGAGTACAGGTCCGGGCGCCGTAGGGTTGATGGCGTGTCGGGTGACGTGACCGTCGGCGTGCTGGCCCTGCAGGGGGATGTCCGGGAACACCTACGCGCCCTGGCGGAGGTGGACGTGCGCGCCCGGCCGGTTCGCCGCCCGTCCGAGTTGGAGGAGATCGACGGGCTGGTGATCCCTGGCGGGGAGTCGACCACGATGAGCAAGCTCGCGATCGAGTTCGGCCTCGCGGACCCGGTGACGAAGTTGATCGCCGATGGCATGCCGGCCTACGGGTCGTGTGCCGGCATGATCATGCTCGCGACCGAGGTTCTGGATGGGCGCTCCGACCAACGCGGCTTCGGCGGCATCGACATGACGGTCCGTCGAAACGCGTTCGGCCGCCAGGTCGACTCGTTCGAGGAGTCGGTCGAGCTGGGCGGCATCGATGGCGGGGCGTTTCACGCGGTGTTCATCCGCGCTCCCTGGGTTGAGCGGATGGGCGCGGGTGTCGAGGTGCTGGGCCGGCTGGATGGGCCGGTCGCCGCCGGTAGGATTGTCGCGGTTCGAGAGCGCAACGTGCTCGCCACCGCATTCCACCCCGAGCTCACCGGTGACCTTCGCCTGCACCGGCACTTCGCGGAGTTGGTTCGCGCGGTGCGCGGCTGACGGCGGAGGGTGGGTCAATGTCCGGCCACTCGAAATGGGCGACGACCAAGCACAAGAAGGCCCTGGTCGACGCCAAGCGCGGCAAGCTGTTCGCCCGGTTGATCAAAAATATCGAGGTCGCGGCGCGGACCGGCGGGGGTGATCCGGCCGGCAATCCCACTTTGTACGACGCCATCCAGAAGGCGAAGAAGAACTCCGTCCCCAACGACAACATCGAACGGGCCCAGAAGCGTGGCGCCGGGCTCGAGGCGGGGGCAGCCGACTATCAGACCGTGATGTACGAGGGGTACGGGCCCAACGGCGTCGCGTTGCTGATCGAATGTCTGACCGACAACCGCAACCGGGCCGCGACCGATGTACGGACGGCGCTGACCCGCAACGGGGGCTCTCTCGCCGACGCCGGCTCGGTGGCGTACCTGTTCTCTCGCCAGGGCGTCGTGATCGTGCCCAAGGCAGGCTCGCTCGCCGAGGATGATGTGCTGCTGGCCGTGCTCGACGCCGGTGCCGACGAGGTGAACGACCTCGGTGAGGCGTGGGAGGTCATCTCGGACCCGTCCGACCTGGTACCCGTGCGGACCGCCCTTCAGAACGCCGGCATCGACTACGAATCGGCCGAGTCGTCGTTCGTGCCCAGCGTCACGGTGCCTCTCGACGAGGACGGCGCCCGGAAGATCTTCAAGCTGATCGACGCGATCGAGGACAGCGACGACGTGCAGAACGTCTACGCCAACTTCGATGTGTCGGACGAGACGCTTGCACTACTCAGCTGACGCACCAGTTCTCGCCCTTGCCCGCGCGGTGCTGACTGCTCGCCGGCTACGTGCCGGTGACCGTCGCCGACATAGCCGCCGAGGCCGACGGGTCATCGGTACACACGGCCGCCCTCGATCGCGATCCCCGCCACGCTGAGCACGACATCAAACACAACACGATTCTGCGAACTAAACTCCAATCACATTTGGCAGCTCAAGTCAATTCGCGTCACGATAGGCCATCACTGTTACTGGGATGCGGCGGATGTGATGATCCGACGCCATGAAACTACGTAAGGGAGCATGCAGACGGTCTCAACGAACTGTCCAGACCCGGTCGGGGAAACGTCGAGTTATGTCCTTGACACATATGCTCGGGCGGATCGGCGTCAAGATGGATGTGTTGGAGATAGTCGTGGCGGCTGCAGCATTTCAGACCTTCCGATATCCGGCTTGCGCCTGGTGGCTGACGGACCAATAGCGATGCCCGATCATTGACCTCCGGTGTTTTCAGCTGGTTCAGTGAACGTAGGTCGAATGTGACCGGTGGCCGGCTAGGACGCCGCCGATCCTGTTCGTGCGGGCTGCCGCGGTAGGCTAATCTGCGGGGGGTTGGTTTGCCATCAAGGTCCGACGTAACCGAGCGGGTCGTGGTGTCGGCGGTCCGCAACCGTCGTTGGAGCGTGCGACCGGCGGCCGGGTGGCATGCCGTCGCCGCGGTTGGCGCGGCAGTGGCCGTATTCGTACTCATGGTCGCGCTTCGCCCCGGAACTGCCTGGACCATGCTGGCTTTCGGTGATCTCGTTCTCGTGGTGGTGCCAGCGTTTGTTGCGGGGACGTTCATCGTCGCATACCGGCGGGTAGCGGGCTCGGCTCGGTATGGGTGGGCGCTTATTGGCGCCGGCGCGGGCGCCTGGGCATTGGGTCAGCTCATCTGGTGCTACTACGAGTTGATCAAAGGCCGGAACCTGCCGTACCCCTCGCTGGCGGACGTTTTCTACCTATTGGCCCTGCCACTGATGATCGCCGGAATGTTGGCGCTGTTCACGGCGCAGCGAGGCACGGTGCGCGCGCTTCTGGACGCCCTTATCGTCAGCACATCACTGCTGTTCGTGAGTTGGGCACTCATTATCGGTCCGAATATGGACGTGCAACAGGGCAGCGGGTTTAGAGCTGCACTGGGGCTCGCTTATCCCATCGGCGATGTCGCGTTGGTCACGATGGCAGTAATTCTGCTCGGCCACGTAGCACCGGATCAGCGGGCGCCGGTTGCGCTGCTCGCGGTGGGCGCGCTCGCTCTGTCGGTGTCGGACGCCCTCTTCGAGTACCTCGGCGCACATGAGATATATCACGCTGGCACGTTCGCCGACCTCGGGTGGTTCGCCGGATTCCTGATCCTGGGACTGGCCGCACTGAGCGCCAGGACGGGACGCGGGCCCCCTGACACGTACCACAACTCACCTGCGTGGGTGGTGCTGCCGTACGTGCCGCTAGCCGTCGCTATCAGCACGGGTGTCGTACTCACACTACGGTACGGCTGGATCGGCAGGTTCCTCTATCTCCTGGGGATGCTGATCGTCATCCTCGTGGCCGCCCGTCAGCTCGTGGACGCGCGCGAAAACTGGAGTCTCACACGTCAACTGAGGATCGCGGTGCGCGGCCTTCGCGTCCGCGAGCGACAGCTGCACTATCTGGCGTACCACGACCAGCTCACCGGCCTGGCCAACCGCGGACTGTTCCAAGACCGGGCCGAGCACGCGGTGGCCAGGCAAGACGTTGGAGCCGACCTGATGGCCCTCCTGTTCATCGATCTGGACGACTTCAAGCTGGTCAACGACGAACTAGGGCATCGTGTCGGCGACCATCTGTTATGCGCGGTCGCAAAACGCCTACGGAGCTGCGTTGGACCTTCCGACACGCTCGCACGCATTGGCGGCGATGAGTTTGCCGCACTGTGCGAAGGCCTGAACACCGCCGACGAAGCCGAAACCGTGGCCGGTCGAATCACAGGCGCTCTGGCACCGTCGTTCAATGTGGACGGATACCGAATCACGATTAGTGGCAGCGTCGGAGTCGCCCTGCGCCGTCCCGGGCGGGCGACCCTCGAGGACATACTCTGCCGTGCGGACAACGCGATGTACGCCGCCAAGCTTGACGGCAAGGGCCGGTACGTCATTGCCTCGGCCGATGAGCCACACAGGCTTACTGAGCCTCGCTCGAGCGGCACCGGTGACCTTGGCGAGACACCACCGATCATCGATTCGTTGCGCGAAATCATCTAGTGCACCGTCTCATGCCGGCGACGGACGAGGGTAGCGAGGCGGACCGTCGTGGGCGACCAGCAGCGGTAGACGGCCAGGTCGCCGCTGGAGTTCGCCGCCGCGGCCCGGCAGGAGCGGAAGCTTCCATTGGTCTCTGCCGCGTGAAGCTGCTTGTTCATGCCAACCTCTCGCCAAAGGTCGAAGGCAGCGCACCTCCGAGTGCGCCGCCTGCCACTGCGGTAGCTCGATCCATGATCCCTCGCTGAATATCGGTGTGCAGGGCGTATATTGAACTTAACAAGCGATATACCGTGGCGAGGTGCCCGGAGCCACCGAAGGGTGGATTGCGTGCGGCCGCCGCCACCCGTGAGGATCGCGTCGTGACCACGTCGGCCCCCGGGCAGCTCTCCCTGGCCCGCCGCTCGCTGATGGCTTTCGCCGAGCGGCAGCCCCCGACCCAGGCCGATATCGATCAGGTCATGCGCGCACTTGTCAGCCACGATGACTGGTACGTACCGGTGCTCTTCGCCGACCGCGCCTGGGGCCAGACCAGTTTTCAACAGATGCTGTTGTTCGCCGACGCCGCTCCCTCACCGGTACTGAACGTGTTCACCGACCACGAGTCAGCACTGCTCGCCGAACGGCAGGCGATCGGTGTGTACGGCGGACCCGTGCCAGGGGTCAAGCTGATGCGGGCCCTCGACGCCAACCTGACCGCCCTGATCGTCAACCCAGCGTCGCCGCGGGAGCATCAGTGGTACGTCGCGGCGGGAGGGTTCGATATCGCCGTACGGTGGGCCACAGCCATCGAAGCGGAACAGGCTCTTGCCCGCAGAGGCAGCGGCCCCGTCCCCACCGCTGAGCTGTTGGCGCACCGCTATCTCCTGCTCGTCGAGCGGTCCAACCATGCGCTGGCCCAGGTCTACCTGCCCGATATCGCCGGCCCGGTCGTGGTCTGTTTCACCGCGACGGACCGGTTCGCCGAGTTCATGTCCAGCCTGCCGCCGCCGGCACGGCCTCTCGCCGATGTCGCCGACGTGGCCGGCCCGCAGCTGTTTGAGATGATCCGCGGCGTCGGCGCCGCAGGGCTCGTCATCAATGCCGGCTCCGACGACCAGACGGCGCTCACCAGTCAGGACGTCGCCGAGATCCTGCCGGTACGGACGGCCTGATGCCTTCGGCGTGACGCAGCTCACGTTATTCGGATTACGGAACGGCGGCGTTTCGTCAGACCCCCGGCCTAGGCTAGCCTAGTTACGAGACACAGCCGTATCGAATTGTCGCGGCCGAAGGCGTCGCGGCAGCTGGGGGAGTAATGGAGATCCAAGCCAACACCGGTCACCCGCGCCGATGGGCGATACTCGGCGTCCTCGTCGTGAGCCTGCTCGTCGTGGTACTCGACAACACCGTGCTCAACGTGGCCATGCGCACGATCGCCGACCCGATACACGGGCTCGGCGCGAGTCAAGCCCAACTCGAATGGGCCATCAACGCGTACACACTTGTCTTCGCCGGTCTGCTCTTCACCGCGGGCATCATGGGTGACCGGATCGGCCGGCGGCGGATCCTCTTCGCCGGACTCTTGCTCTTCGCGCTGGCCTCGCTGGCCTCCGCCTACGCACAGACTCCTGACCAGCTGATCTGGGCCAGGGCCCTGATGGGCATCGGCGGCGCGGCCATCTTGCCCTCCACCCTTTCGATCATCTCGAATGTCTTCGACCCGAGAGAGCGTGGCCGGGCCATCGGCATCTGGGCCGGCGCGGTCGGACTCGGTGTCGCCATCGGTCCGGTGGTCGGCGGTCTGCTGCTCGAGCGGTTCTGGTGGGGTTCGGTCTTCCTGATCAACGTCCCGATCCTCGCGGCGGGCATCGTGGCCGTGGCCCTGATCGTCCCTGAGTCGCGCAACCCCAACCCCGGTCGCGTCGATCTGGTCGGAGTGGCGTTGTCCATCGTCGGTCTGATCGCTCTGGTGTACGGGATCATCGATGGCGGCGAACACGGCTTCGGCCGGGGACAGGCGCTTGCCGGCGTCGCGGTGGGCCTCGCCGTACTTGCCGCCTTCGTCATGTACGAGCGGCGTACCGACCACCCCTCGCTGGAGGTCCGGCTCTTCCGCGACCCGAGCTTCTCGGCGGCGGTGGGTTCAATCGGGCTGGTGTTCTTCGCCGCCATGGGCATGATTTTCTTCCTGGCCTTCTACCTTCAGCTCGTCCGCGGGTACACCCCCCTTCAGGCCGGGCTCCTGATGACTCCTTTCGCGGCGGCACAGCTGATCTTCGCTCCGCGCAGCGCGAACATGGTGCGCCGGTACGGGCCGAGGGCGGTCTGCGCCGTCGGCCTCGGACTGGTGACGGTCGGCCTGGGCGGATTCGCCCTGGTCACGGCCTCCAGCCCGCTGTGGGTGCTCATCGTGCTGACCTTCATCCAGGGCGCCGGCATGGCGAACGTGATGCCACCCGTGACCGAGTCGATCATGGCGTCACTCCCACGGGAGAAGGCGGGTGTTGGTTCGGCCATCTCCAACACCGTGCGTCAGGTCGGCGGTGCTCTTGGCGTCGCGGTGCTCGGATCCGTGCTGTCAGGGGTGTACCGGGGCCAGATCAGCGGCTCGCTGACGGGGCTACCGCCCGCTGCACGGTCCGCCGCTGAGGAGTCGATCAGCGGTGCGTACGGCGTGGCCGCGCATGCCGGCCCAGCCGCCGGCCGGCTGGTCTCCTCGGCCAACGACGCCTTCATCGCGGCGATGCACTGGGCGTCGGCCGGGGCGGCGATCATCGCCCTCTTCAGCATCGGCGTCGTGCTCGCGTGGCTGCCGAGGCGACCGGCAACGGCCCCGACGGTGGTCCAGACGCCGCAGCCACGCGACGAGCTCGTGCTGGCCGAATAGATGCGCCCGCGCCACAATGTGGGGTGTGACGACGGAAGCTGCGCTGCCGGACCAGGATCGTAAGGGTCCCGGCCGGCCGCGCAGCGTCCGCGCCGACGAAGCCATCCTCGCCGCCGTGCTGGAGCTGCTGGCGAGCGGTACCACCGCCGAAGCCCTCTCGATCGAGGCGGTGGCCGCCCGGGCCGGCGTCGGCAAGGCCACGATCTACCGGCGCTGGGCCAACAAGGACGCGCTTCTGATGGACGCCGTGGCGTCGTTGAAGGGGCCGATTCCCGAGATCAGCGGAGTGTCCGTCCGGGATGACCTGATCACGTTGCTACGACCGGTGGGTAACCACGCGCCCGTCCAGGCCGCGAGCGTGCTTCCGTGCTTGATCTCCGAGATGAATCGCAGCCCCGCTCTCAGAGAGTGCTACCAGAAAGTGATGGCGCCCCGCCGGGAGCGGATGCGTGACGTGCTTCGCCGTGGTATTGCCGCAGGCGAGCTGCGCCCCGACATCGACATCGACGTCACCATGGCCATGCTCGTGGGTCCGATGGTCTCCCAGACCATGTTCGGCTGGAACTCCAACCTTGACCGGGAAAAGCTGCCCGAGCAACTCGTTGACGCCATCTGGCCCGCGATAGCCAACTGAACGTCGCTGAAGCCGCCTCGCCGGGCCCTACGTCCGCGACCGGTAGGGCGGGGCGAAAACCACGACGAGGGCCAGGGCCTCGATGATGTCGACGAATCGATGCTCCGCGCCGGCCGGCACGAAGATGACGTCACCTGGCCCGACCGGCGTCCGTCCGGCTCCGTCGACGAACGTCGCCCTGCCGGCGGTGACGACGTAGATCTCGTCCTCGCTGTGTGGCATCTGGTCGTCGACCGCGGCGGCGGGCAGTGAGTACGTGCCGACGGACAGGTCATTCGTTCGGAGGTGCTCGTCGAACCGGGTCGAATCGTTGGCGGACGGGCGCGCGTATCGCCCGGCGCCGGGCACGACAGGCATACGACGCAGGCTAACCCGGCTGGGCGTGTCGGCGTGCGTCGCGAAGCCGGCAAGGGTAGCGTGATCGAACGCTTGTTCGTCGCAGCGTGAACACGCGAAAGGGGGAGGGGGGTGCGGGTACTGGGCGTCGACCCGGGGCTGACGCGATGCGGTGTCGGCGTCGTCGAGGGCGAGCCGGGGCGCACCTGCCGACTGGTCGCCGTCGAGCTGATCGCCACGGATCCCGCCGACGACCTCGCAGCCCGGCTGCTGACTCTCGACGGGCGGTTGACCTCGCTCGTGGCCGAACACGCCCCCGACGCCCTAGCCGTGGAGCGGGTCTTCAGTCAGCACAACGTCCGCACCGTGATGGGAACAGCCCAGGCCGGCGCGATCGCGGTGCTGGCCGGGGCGCGTGCCGGTCTGCCGGTACAGACCTACACACCCAGCGAGGTGAAGGCCGCCGTAACCGGCTCCGGCCGGGCGGATAAGGCGCAGGTCACGTCGATGGTGACTCGCCTGCTCCGGTTGACGACGGCGCCCCGTCCGGCTGACGCGGCCGACGCGCTGGCGCTGGCGATCTGCCACGTATGGCGCGGCGGCGCGCAGGCGAAGATGGCAGCTCGGGCCGCGGCGACTGGCAGGGGCGGAGCCAGATGATCGCGAGCGTACGGGGACGGGTGGTAGGCATCTCGCCCGACGGTGCGGTGATCGAGGTCGGCGGCGTGGGACTGTCGGT